>CAYYHC010000028.1:0-17492 GCA_964471715.1 uncultured Lentimicrobiaceae bacterium
TATCGGCTTTGATGTGGATATGGGCCCTCTTTTCCAAACACCGGAAGAAGCTGCCAAACAAGCAGTTGAAAACGATGTCCACGTTTTGGGAGTCTCCTCTTTGGCTGCCGGACACAAAACATTGGTGCCTCAGGTCATTGAAGAACTCAAAAAATTGGGCAGAGAAGATATTATCGTCATTGTGGGTGGCGTCATTCCACCACAAGATTATGACTTCTTGTACAAATCCGGAGCTGCCGCCATTTTCGGACCCGGCTCAATCATTAGCGACTGTGCCATCCATATTTTGGAAATCCTCATGAAATAAATAATGAAATATAACTTTGATGAGATCATCTCTCGTAAGAATACGGGAAGTTTAAAGTACGATATTAATATGGGAATCTTCGGAAACGAAGACTTATTGCCTATGTGGGTGGCTGATATGGACTTTAAAACACCGGATTTTATCATCAATGCCTTACAAAAAAGGTTGGAACATCCTGTTTTAGGTTATTTCTACCACACCGACGGCTTTTATCAATCTATTGTGGATTGGATGCTGAAAAGACACCAATGGGAAATTGAAAAAGAGTGGATAACTTTCGCCCCCGGTATCGTTTCCGGATTGGCTTTCCTAATCCAAACTTTTACCCAACCCAATGATAGAATTATTGTACAACCACCGGTTTACCACCCATTTTACGCGGTTATTGAAAAACAAGGACGCCAAATCGTACGAAATCCGTTGACGGAAAAGGAGGGATTATACCAAATCGATTTTCAAGATCTGGAAGATAAATTGAAGTCCGGTGCTAAAATGATGATTATCAGTAATCCTCATAATCCGGTCGGAAGGTGCTGGAAATTGGCAGAGTTAACACAAATAGCAAATCTATGTTTGAAATATAATTGCTTGTTAATCAGTGATGAAATTCATTCCGATTTGATAATGAAGGGATATAAACATGTGCCGGTTGCAAGCATTTCCGAACCGATTGCCAATAATACCATTACCTGTATGGCCCCGAGTAAAACTTTCAACTTGGCGGGCTTGGCAACCTCGGAAGTGATTATTTCCAATCCTGAATTGCGTGTTCAATTTCAAAAACAAATGAACGACGCCGTTCACATTTTAGGAAATATTTTCGGTGATATCGCTTTAGAAACTGCCTATAACGAAGGAGAAAATTGGTTGGAGCAATTGCTTGATTATCTTACGGATAATGTAAAATATTGTCAAGATTTTATTGGTACTAACTTGTCTCCGCTTCGTACTTTTCAACACGAAGCTACCTATTTGCTTTGGGTGGATTTTCGTGAATTACATTTAACGCACGAGCAATTGTGCAACCTCCTGGTTCACAAAGCAAAAGTGGGCTTCAACGATGGCTTGATTTTTGGAGAAGAAGGACGCAATTTTATGCGAATCAATTTAGCTTATCCTAAAAGCATAATAGAAGAATCGATGAATCGTTTGCAAAAAGTTTTAAAATAAGAATATGGATAAAAACACAACGCAAAAAGCACTCGATATATTAGAACATCCGGCTGATAGTAAATTAATTACGCACTTAAATGCCTGTGTGCATTGCGGATTGTGCGGAACAAGTTGTCTTTTTTATAAAACATACAATGATCCTAAATTTATGCCCGGCAAAAAAGTCGATATGGTGGCGTCTATTTATAGACGGTATTGTACTTTTGTCGGCAAAGTAGCACCTAAATTGGTGAATGCCAAGGATTTGGATGATGAAATGATTGCAGAAATGGTGGATTCGTTATATGGTGCTTGTACAATGTGTGGCAGATGCGTCAAACATTGTTCCATTGGCGTTGATATCCCCTTTATCGTTCGTACAGGTAGAAAAATGCTGGCAACAATGGGTTGTGTTCCGTCATCTTTACAAGCTACCGTCGATGCAGCGATTAACACCGGCAATAATATGGGCATTCCCGAAGATGAATTTGTGGACACTATTCAATGGATGGAAGAGGAATTGCAAGATGATTTGAAAGACGAAAATGCGAAAATTCCTTTGAATGAGTCGAATAAGGAGATGCTCTATACTTTGAATCCCCGTGAACCGAAATTCTTCCCGCTTTCCATTTCTGCGATGGCAAAAGTTTTTTATGCCGCCAAAGAAAGTTGGACGTTGTCCTCTAAAATGTATGATGTGACCAATTACGGCTATTTTTCCGGAAATGATGCGGAGGCGACGGCGATAGCCCAAAAAATGTATGATGAGGTTCAGTTGTTGAATTGCAAAACGTTGGTTTTGGGTGAATGCGGACACGGCTCTCGCGCGCTACGTTGGGAAGGACCGAACTATATACATAAAAATCCTGATTTTGAAATAATTACGTTGGTAGAATTAATCGAAAAGTATATTCGCACAAACCGAATTAAGTTGGATAAAACGCTGAACAAGAAGAAATATACCATTCACGATCCGTGCAATATTACCCGTAACGGCGGTCTATTCAACACTTTACGATTTGTTGTGAAGAGTGCCGTACCCGAATTGATAGAAATGGATCCTTACGGAAATGAGAATTTCTGTTGCGGTGGCGGTGGCGGAATGCTGGCTATGAGCGAATATAATGAGCGCAGACTCAAAGTGGGCGGCATAAAAGCCGAACAGATTCGCCGAACAGGTGCCGACGTGGTCATTACGCCATGCCATAATTGCGTGGACCAATTGGTGCAGATTAATCATACTTATCAATTGGGAGTTGAAATAAAATCCGTCGCCGAAGTGGTGGCAGATGCCCTTGTTATAAACACAAATAATTAACGTTCAATATTTTATATTATGAGAGATATTTTTGATAGAATTAAAGCTACTCCTGGAGCACTCGGACAATATCAAGGAAATGCCGATGGCTATTTTATGTTTCCAAAATTGGAAGGACCCATTGGGCCTATCATGAAATTTAATGGAAAAGAAGTTTTGAATTGGAGTCTGAACAATTACTTGGGATTAGCCAATCTTCCCGAAGTTCGCGAAGCCGATGCTCAAGGTGCCAAGGATTTCGGAATGGCAGCTCCGATGGGTGCACGTATGATGTCCGGAGATACCGTTTATCATAAAAAATTAGAACAAGATTTAGCCAATTTTGTCGGAAAACCGGCAGGATATTTGGTAAATTTCGGTTATCAGGCAATGGTCTCCATTATCGATGTTTTGACAAGTCGCCGTGATGTTATTGTATATGATTCAGAATCGCATGCTTGCATTATTGATGGCTTGCGATTGAGTTTTGCCAAGCGTTATGTATTCCAACATAATGATATGGATAGCTTACGTAAACAGTTGGAGCAAGCGACCAAGTTGGCGGATGAACAAGGCGGTGGTGTGTTGGTCATCACCGAAGGCGTTTTTGGAATGGCGGGTGATTTGGGCAATTTGTCGGGCATTCTCGAATTTAAAAAAGAGTTCAAATTCCGCTTATTGATTGACGATGCCCATGGTTTTGGCACAATGGGAAAAACCGGCGCAGGTACAGCTGAACATTTCAATTGTATTGATGGGGTCGATGTTTATTTCGCAACTTTTGCAAAAAGTATGGCAGGAATTGGCGCTTTCGTCGCTTCCGAAAAATATGTTGTTGACCATTTGCGCTTCAATATGCGTTCTCAAATATTTGCCAAATCATTACCTATGCCGATGGTGATAGGTGCAATTAAGCGACTCGAATTGATTAAAACACGCCCTGAAATTAGAGAAAACTTATGGACTATTGTCCGCGCATTACAAAGCGGATTAAAAGCCGATGGGTTTGATTTGGGAAATACACAATCTCCCGTTACGCCTGTTTATTTGAAAGGTGGTTTGGAAGAAGGTACCAATATTGTGGTGGATTTGCGCGAAAATTACGGAATTTTCTGCTCTATTGTTGTTTATCCTGTTGTTCCAAAGGGAGTTATCATGCTCCGTATTATTCCGACCGCAGCGCATACTTTAGAACATGTTGAAAGAACAATTAAAGTATTTAGAGAGGTAAGGAAAAAATTGGAAGAAGGCTATTATAATAAGCCTATGCCGATGATGAACCTCATCAAAGACTAAAGCACCATTGCTAAAAATGCAAAAAAGTGGCAGATGCTTCCACCTAATATGGTGAGATGGAAAAGTCCGTGACCAAACGGAATTTTCTTAATAATATAAAAGACAACTCCACTACTATAACTCAACCCTCCGGCTAACAAAAACCAGAGGGTTGTTGTATTTGCGATGCGAATTAATGGCACGATTGCAACAATAATCAACCATCCCATACATACGTATAAAATGGCGGAAATTTTGCGTTCACTTTTTTTGCCTTTGTAAAAAAACAGCTTGTAAATCACGCCGACAACAGCTAAGCCCCATATAATTCCAAAAAGTGTCCAACCCAAAGCCCCATGCAAAATCACCAACGTAAGCGGGGTATAACTTCCGGCAATCAGCAGATAAATCATTGAATGATCTAAATGGTTGAGGCGCGCTTTTCTACGCATGTTTTTCGCACTGTGAAACACAGTCGAAGCAAGATAAAGAGCAATCATTGTTGAACCGAAAACACTGCAACTCACTACCGCCCACGTGTTGTCTGCAAGAGCAGAGAATATAATCAAAAGTACGGTACCTGCAATTGCCAACAAAACACCAATCCCGTGGCTGATACTGTTAAAAATCTCTTCTGCTTTAATTAGTCTTTTAGATTTCGCCATTTTCAAATTTTTTGGAGGAATAAACGCATAATTTATCTGAATATTTCCTTCAAGTGTTTTTTTTGTTGTAAACGATTGATTTTGAATGGATTAATTAATATCAAAAAAAATTATTTATTTTTTTTATTTCTTGTAAAAGAGAACCAATTTTGTATTAATATTGCGCCACCATTGAATAAAACAGCGGTATATGCGTAAAGTACACAATATTAATGAGATACACTGTTGTATGTTGCAATTTTTCCTAATGAAAAATGCAAAAAAATGGTTCGTTATTGCAAAAAATTAAAATCTTACTTATATGAACAAAAATCAAAAAACTTTATTTGCGTTTACGACATTATTCGTATTGCCGATGGGGCTTTTGGCACAAAATTTGAGGCCTGTGAATCCGTGCCCGACTGAACTTTCTGCCGGCTACCAAGGCGTGATTTATTCCACCGGGTTGTTCGGACACACTTGTTGGACACGTGAAAACATGCAAAACACACATTATTCCGATGGCGCAACCATTCCGTTTGCGAAGTGCTACAACAACGATAGAACTCTTTTGTCCAGTTACGGCAGATTATACGATTGGACATCCGCGACGCGCCTGCCTGCGGTTACCGAAGCTAATGCACCCGTGCAGGGTATATGTCCCGATGGTTGGTATTTGCCAATAGATAGCGATTATGATGCGTTGACTAACAATGCCGGGGGTGAGCAATATATCAAATCTCCCCAATATTGGGTTGTACGGACTTCCGACACTTCTCACGCCCATGGTTTTAATGCAATTCCTGCCGGTTACTTTAACCCAAGTAGGAACAATTACGAAAAGATGCTTGCCGACTGCTACTTCTGGACTTCCACCTCAACCACCGTTTTACCCTCATATTGTCATTTGGGATACGGTTGCCCCACACTGACTCGTACCAGTATCAACAGCGGCTATGGGTTCAGTGCAAGATGTGTTAAATATTACTATGTACCAACATTAAACGATGAAATTGTTTTCTCAAATTCCTCATATACCGGTACCACTGTTACGGCGAAGATCGCTAACGATGGAAATGCCCCTTGCGTAGCCAAAGTTGAATTTTATGTAGATTCCGCCATGGCTAATAGAGTTCTCTGCATTATTGCTAACGTAAATAATACCACAGGTGTAGTGTCCGCTGATGTTAACTCGCTCACCGACAACACGCTTTATTATGTAAAACTGACCGTAGAAAATATTATTGGAACAGATGAAATAACTAGTAGCTTTAGAACTCACGCGTATTGCCCCACTAATGCCATTCGATTTAATGAAACGGGTGACAGAGATAAGGTGAAAACAATTAAAGATGTTGAAAACAATGAATATAACGTTGTTCAAATAGGTGGACAATGCTGGATGGCAGCCAACCTTCGCACTACCAAATATGCTGATAATACCGAAATCGCGTTAGGAGCTATCCCAAGTACGGATGTTGCGTATCGTTATTACCCCAATGAAGAAGAGAGCAATGTGGCAACGTATGGCTACCTCTACAATTGGAATGCCGCCATGCACAATGAGGTTTCTGCTGCTGCCAACTCGAGTGAGGTGCAAGGAATTTGTCCTACAGGTTGGCACATGCCAAGCGAGGCTGAATGGGGAGAATTGTTTACTTATTGTGGTGGAATCGAAGTAGCGGGTGGAAAATTAAAGTCCACCGCCGGATGGAATGACAATGGCAACGGCACGGATGATTATGGATTTTCTGCAATGCCTACAGGTGGATACAGCGGCAGATACACTGGTTTTGGTCAATACGTCTGCCTCTGGAGTGCTTCCGATTCTAATAATATAAGTGCCTTCTTCCACGGTTTCGGCCAGCAAAGCACATTCGTGGGCAGCTATTTGGGTGGTAAGAATCGCGCATTTTCCGTCCGCTGTCTTCGCGATAAAATGCCTATCGTTACTACTGCAGAGGTTACCAATATAGGTAGAAATACTGCCATCTGCGGCGGAAATGTAGTAATTGAGGGCGAATCTTATATATCTGCACGTGGTGTATGCTGGAGCACTGCTCATAATCCGACTATTGCCGATAGTAAAACCATTGATGGCAGAGGAACAGGCAGTTTTACAAGCACCCTCACAGGCTTAAACGCAGACACTACTTACTACGTAAGAGCTTATGCTACCAGTGAGGAGGGCACAGCTTACGGCGCAGAAATAAGTTTTGCCACCTCTTTCTCTTGTACGCATGGTGCCACCGTTACCGATGTGGACAATAATACTTATAATACGGTTCAAATCGGTACCCAATGTTGGATGAAAGAAAACTTGCGTACTACCCGCTACGCTGACAATACTCCTATTGAGATGGGAATTACTAATAGATACGACTTTCCGTATCGTTATTATTACAATAATCAAGAAGACAATGTGGCAACGTATGGCTATCTTTACAATTGGAGAGCCGTTATGCATGGTGAGGCTTCTTCCGAATCCAACCCAAGTGGCGTGCAAGGGATTTGTCCTGACGGATGGCACGTACCGAGCTATGCGGAATGGAATGTATTAATCAATTATTGTCGAAATATGAATGCAGATGAAGATTCAAACCCCGGAGATCGTTGGAGTAACAATGGTAACGGCACGGATTATTATTATTTTTATGTCACACCCGTCGGCAGACATTTCGGTAACGCCTACATTTGGAGTGCTACCCTTCACGAGAGTGGGGGTGCCTACTACTACACCGGCAATCCCTATAATTCTTCCAGCGTGATGAGATACCACGGCAATCATCCCCATGGTTTGTTCGTTAGGTGTCTTCGCGATTAATCGGGGCACTACTTACTACGTAAGAGCGTACGCCACCAATAATTTCGCTACAGCGTAATAAAAGAAGTGCGCTTTACGGCCAATTATGATGGGTTTTCCTGCTATGGTATTGCCACTATTACAAATGTAGATAATAATACTTGAATAAAGTGTCGGATGAAAGAAAATTAGCGGTCAACCGGATACGCTGACATTACCGTTGATAACACCTATCTACCGATAGTGCTACAAAGTTCCTGACGTTAGCAATGCGTCATCCATTATAATACGATATTTATACTATTATACTAATATTAAGCAAGTTCTAATTCTATTTTGAAAAAGTTTCAAAGTCAGGGAAAGTATGGTACCGGTAATTGGCAGCAAAACACCAACCCCGTGACTGATACTCTTAAAAATCTCTTCTGCTTTAATTAGTCTTTTGGATTTGACCATTTATAAATATTTTGGAGGAATAAGCGCATATTTTCTGTGATTATTTTCTTCAAACGCTGATTATACCATAAAACATTGGTTTTAAATATGTTGAATGAGTGGAAATTATCAACGCTCAAAAACATAAAATTATTTTAATTTTTTTGTAGATAATGACACATTTTGTTCTAAGTTTGTGCCACCATTGCCTGAAAATGCAAGGAAAACCTAAAGTACATAATATTAAAAAGATATACTTCGTTCGTTGCATTTTCTCAATGATAAATATGCGACAAAAACAATCTGCGTACTCAAAAAAAATTAAAATCATACTTTAATGAACAAAAAATTAAAAAAAAATATTTGCATTTACGACATTACTTGTATTGTCAATGGGCCTTTTTGCACAAAATTTGACACCTGTAAATCCGTGCCCTACTGAACTTTCTGCCGGCTATCACGGCGTAATCTATTCTACCGGGCTGTTCGGACACACTTGTTGGACACGCGAAAACATGCAAAACACACTCTATTCCGATGGCGAGACCATTCCGTTTGCGAAGTGCTACAATAATGATGAAACTTATTTGTCCACTTACGGCAGATTGTACGATTGGACTTCCGCCACGCATCTGTCCGCTGTTACCGAAGCTAATACCCCCGTGCAGGGCTTATGTCCCGTTGGGTGGTATTTGCCCATAGATAGCGATTATGTTGCGTTGACTAACAATGCCGGCGGCGTGGAAGAAATTAGCTCTCCCTACTATTGGGTTGCACTGACTTACGGCACTTCTCCTGCCAATGGTTTTAATGCGCTTCCTGCCGGTTACTTTAACGCAAGTACGAATCATTACGAAATGATGCTTGCCAACTGCTACTTCTGGACTTCCACCTCAACCACCGTTTTGCCCTCATATTGTCATTTGGGATACGGTTGCCCCACACTTACTCATACCAGTACCAACAGCGGCTATGGGTTCAGCGTAAGATGTGTTAAATACTACTATGTACCAACATTAATTAATGAAATTGTTTTCTCAAATTCCTCATATACAGGCACCACCATTATGGCGACGATTGGTAACGATGGAAATGCCTCTTGCGTAGCCAAAGTAGAACTTTATACAGATGTTGCCATGAATAATAAGGTTACCGGCGTAATTGCTACCGTAAATAATACTACAGGTGTAGTGACCGCTGATGTTAACTCTCTCAATGACAATACGCTTTATTATGTAAAAGTAACCATAGAAAATATTATCGGAACAGATGAAATTACAAGTAGTTTTAGAACTCACGCGTATTGTGCCACTAATGCCATTCGATTTAATGAAACGGGTAACGGAAATAAGGTGAAAACAATTAAAGATGTTGAAAACAATGAATATAACGTTGTTCAGATAGGCGAACAATGCTGGATGGCAGCCAACCTTCGCACCATCAAATATACTGATAATACTGAAATCCCATTAGGAACTAACATGAGTTTTGATGTTGCATATCGTTATTATCCCAATGCACAAGAAAGCAATGTGGCAACGTATGGCTACCTCTACAATTGGGAAGCCGTCATGCACAATGAGGCTTCTTCTGCTACCAACCCGAGTGGGGTGCAAGGAATATGTCCTATCGGTTGGCACATGCCAAGCGAGGCTGAATGGGGAGAATTGTTTACTTATTGTGGTGGAAACAACGTAGCCGGTGAGAAATTAAAATCAGCCACCGGTTGGAATGGTACGAATGATTATGGGTTTTCAATCTTGCCCTCCGGAGAATACGTCGGCGATTACAGCAGTTTCGGTCAATACGTGTACATCTGGAGTGCTACCGGTAACGATTATGGAAGTGTCTTCTTCCCTGGTATCAGCTCAAGCATTTCCTTAGACACCTATTTAGGCGCCAAGAATCGTGCATTTCCGGTACGCTGTCTTCGTGATAAAACGCCTACCGTTACGACTGAAGAGGTTACCAATATAGAAAGAAATGCTGCCATTTGTGGCGGAAATATAGTTATTGCAGGTGAATCTTATGTATCTGCCAGTGGCGTATGTTGGAGCACTGCTTCAAATCCGACTATTGCCGATAGTAAAACCACTGATGGCAGTGGAACAGGCAGTTTTACAAGCAGCCTCACCGGATTAGCCGGCGGCACTACTCATTACGTAAGAGCATACGCCACCAATAGTTTCGGTACGGTGTATGGCGCAGAAAAGAGTTTTACTACACTATTTGAATGCGGCACCGACCAAGTGAAAGATGCAGAAAATAATTATTATGCTACCGTACAAATAGGTGAACAATGCTGGATGGCAGAGAACTTGCGTACTACTACCTATGCCGATGGCACTATAGTGGATGGTTCATCCTATTATAATCCTAATGTGGAAAATTATGGTTACCTTTATACTTGGAGTGCTGTCATGAAAGAGGCAGCCTCTTCCACTTCCATCCCCAGCGGCGTGCGTGGAATTTGTCCTATCGGATGGCACGTGCCGAGCTATGCAGAATGGAATGTATTGGTTGATAATTGTGGTGGAGTTGGTGTGGCAGGAAGCATATTAAAATCCACTACCGGTTGGAGTGCCTTAGGAAACGGTACGGATGATTATGGTTTTTCTGTTTTGCCCGCCGGCTATTTCGACGGCACCGTCTATCAATCCGATACACATCCTTTCTGGAGCACTACTATGGATCTAAATAGGATTCACAGTTCCTCCTTCTCCGGTAGCGACGCAGTGGGAGCACTTAACCTTCTTCCGACCCTCTTCGTTCCTGTCCGATGTGTTCACGATTAGAAGAAAGTAGTAACTTGTTCCGTAGGAACAAACGATTGGTAGAAAGAAAATGCGGAATCTTAAGTCTTTCGGTTCACAAGAAGTTTTTACTATCTGCTGAACATATTAATGACAGATTCTTTACTTGAATTTTTTTATAAAGACGGGACGCATTCGCTGCGTCCCAATAATAATATATAAAACATTCCATCAAAAAATGAATATCCTTCCAAATTTTCATGTAACTTTGCAGCGCAATTGGGGGAAGAAGATATTAATATAAGTAATTGTAAACTAAATAGAAACAACGTAATATTTTTTCTATAATAAACTCTGTATAAAGTAATGTCGGTAAAAATTGGAATTAACGGTTTAGGTAGAATTGGAAAATTGGTTTTTCGCCTGCTATCTAATGATGCAGATATGGAAGTAACTCATATCAATGACAAAATGGATACGCAATTGATGGCGCATCTGCTAAAATATGATAGTATTCACGGAAAATTTCTTGCTGAAATAGAATATGATGAGAATCATATTATTGTGAACGGAAAGCGTATTTTGGTAACTAATTATCAACATCCGGAAGATATTCCGTGGGCTGAAACAGGTGTCACTTACATTTTGGATTCTTGCGGACGGTTTAAAACACGCGAAACATTGCAGGGACACTTGCGCGATTCCGTTCAAAAAGTGATTCTGAGTTGCCCCCCCGATGATGCTTCTATTGAGCGTACCATTGTGATGGGCGTTAATCATCATACTATCAAAGAAACAGACACAATCATATCAAATGCTTCATGTACAACGAATTGTATTGCCGTTATGCTGAAAGTCATCAATGATGAGTTTGGTATGAAGCGCGGATTTATGAATACGGTTCATCCTACTACCAACAACCAAAATCTACAAGATGGGTTTCATTCCGATTATCGTCGCGCTCGCTCCGCAATGGGCAATATTATCCCGACCTCATCAAGTGCGGTTCGCGCCGTCCATTTGGTGATTCCCGAAATGAAAAATATTTTCGACGGCTTCGCCACCCGCGTCCCCGTCGCAGATTGCTCTTTTGTGGAGTTGGTAGCAGAAATGCATAATACAGTTACCGCTCACGATATTCGTGAGACTTTTTTGCGCCATGCCAACGGACAACTTCATGATTATTTGGAATATTGCAACGACCCGATTGTGAGCAGCGATATTACCAATAATCCTCACTCTGCCATTTTTGACGCTCTTGCCACCAAAGTGATTGGCGGCAATTTTATACAGGTACTGGGTTGGTATGACAATGAATACGGCTATTCATCCCGAATTATTGACTTATTAAAATATGTACAGCATCTATGATAGAAATGATTAAATCTAAAGCCCTGGAAGTTAATCTTTCACGCACCAAGAATGTTCCTTACACGATTCCCGAAGAACATCAATGGTTTATTGCGTTGTCCGAGAAATACTGGGGTGTCAACAAAAGAGTTTCAGATTTTTTTAATGAATATCATCATCCTTTTTCCAACCGAAAAGAGGTGGTTAATACGTTGGTGCATGTGACCATCAGCGATTTTTGGCTGTATAAGGAAAAAACGCCCGACGAACAAAAACGAATTATTGCCATCATGTTGGGCATTTATCGTCAGCTTTTGGAAGAAAAGTTGCCGGATTTACTTTCCAAACAATTGGTCTATGTTTTTTTGGATTTCTTGGCTGCCAATTATGATGTTTTTGTGCAAAATGGTAACGGCGTTTCCGAAATTATTCAAATTTTACAAGACAATTATGAAAAAAATGCCTTTAGCTATCTCTGCAATATCGGTCATTTCAAGAAAAAGTTGGTGTGTGCTGCCGATGCCGAAGCTACTGCAACATTGACTTTTGATTTCATGAAAAAGCTGATTGGTGAGAATATTCGTTTTTGGAGAGATACTACCCAAATTGAGAAATGGTATCAAGCCAACTCTGCCAAAATGTCGCATAATTATTATCCCGAAATTGAATCTTTGGGTGTGGCGATGTTTAACGAATATGAAACCGCCATCGCAAAAGCCCATAATTGGAACGATTTATGTGCCAATGCTTTCACTTTTTCGGACATTATTGATGCCTTTAAAGAGAAAATTGAGGTCTTCAAAAAAGCAAGCGAACAGTTCTGCTATATTTTCTACCTTCTGCATCTTTCCGGCACAGTCTATCATCGCGAACATCTACTGATTGAGTTGAATAAAATTATCAAACGTATTAGTACAGAGTTAGATGAAGAACAATGCATTGCATCAATGGATGAATTGTTTACGCAATTTGTCGATTTTAAAGATAGTCACCTGAACCTGATTTTGGATTCGATTCTTACCTTGGGAAAAGAGATTATCAACACTAAAAATCAGACGTTGATACATTATCTTGAAAATAAAATTATTCAATTTGGTTTTATTACCCCCGGCGTGACCTACATGACCAATGAATGGGAATTGAAAGTGAACCCGTGCCATATAAAAAATGTGCGTGTTTGGCTCGAACTGATTGAATACGTGCCCGAAACAATGCAACGTTTGCTTTCGGCTCTCATTATCAATTTGCGAATTGGCGGCATTTTTGTTTTCGATACCGACTTTTTTCAAAAAGATATTACTAAACTTCTTAATTCTAAGATTTCACCTATTTATAAGCAAACCAAGCAGTTGGCGCGTATTTTTCCGGTTTATTTTAATGAAATCGGTGCCGAAGGACAATTACGAGATGTGTCCACTAAGGTGGATGAATTATCACATCGTAATGACAAATTAATTCATTTTTTACGTAAACAAATTCATACCGAAGGTAATAATTCGCACATTCAAATTGCCTTGGATGTCATCAATTTTTGGTATGATTTGAAACAGGAAAGATTGTTCAATGTCTTACCGCAGAATGTTTATGAAATGATTGACCCTCAAGGGATTTGGGTAACGGGTGTACACGAATGTCTGCATGAAATTTGCAACGTTGCCAATGAACCGTTGGAACAGATTATTGAAAAAAATACCGACGAGTTAGAGGCCATCAGCAAAAAATTGAAGCATGAAAACCAAACCGATATTAAACGCGTTTGCCTGATCATTGAACTATATCAATTATTGAAAGAAAAATACATTTTTGCCTCTACCGACATTATCAATATCTTGAAAAGATATTATTTTGTTGAACAAGCCGACATCGATAAATTGGAGAATTGTTTGAATGGGAGCAATAATGTTGAGACTTTGAAACATATCTTTTCGATAATGAAGAAGTTAAACAACATTATCTTTGATCCTAAACAAAGTACGGGTTGGGAAAATGTGGTTTATAAACGTCATATTGCTTTTGGTATTCCTTCTATGTACGGTTACTACAAGGAAGAGAAATTTGATGCGTTGGGTTTGACTTTCCGGTTGGAAAGAATTGCCTCGGTTTTGATACATGACATTATTAGCGATATTAATACCAACTTCTTTACACTCAAGACGTTTAAAGAAATTTGCGGGGTGATACAATTGTTGCGAGAAGGAATGATGTTAGACGGAATCTATGACCAAAGTTTTGATTCCAATTTAAAAATGTTGCAATATAGTTTAAATTCCGGTTGCTTCACTATTAATCAGTATATCAACATTTTCCAATTTATGGGAGGAAGTATGAATGAAATTATCAATAACTATTTCATTCGTCCATACGAGCCGTTATTGAAAGTGATTATTCCGCAGCAGTTTGCGAACCCCATCGCCGACAAGCACACTTTGAAAAAGGTTATCGCCCAAAAATCGGAAATTTTTTACCGCGAATTGCTCTCTTCGTCATTTATCATACAACAATTGGACAATTTCTTGAGTGAAATATTGAACAATTTGCGCAAACAAATCAACATTTTAACATCCGAAGAATCACAAAACTTGATGTCTTATGATCAAAAATTGGCGATTAGTCCGTTGTTCCAAGAGACACCTTTTATGGACAATCAGGTGTTTT
This sequence comes from uncultured Lentimicrobiaceae bacterium, assembly GCA_964471715.1. GTDB lineage: Bacteria > Bacteroidota > Bacteroidia > Bacteroidales > WCHB1-69 > UBA1756. Next base: position 14,672 of record CAYYHC010000028.1, read on the forward strand.
TGGGTTCCAAAGCTTATTATTTAAAGAAATTGTACTTGAATCGATATTCCGTTCCTCCCGGATTTGTAGTAACCACAGAGGTTTTTCGCAGAATCAATTCTATTCTTAAAGTTGAACCGATTGATGCGGAATTGGATAAGATGATACGTACCAATTTGTCCAAAATCGAGCGTCTGACGGGCTTAAAATATGGTGATCCGAAGAATCCGTTGTTGTTGAGTGTCCGCTCCGGCTCTGCCATTTCTATGCCGGGTGCGATGAATACGTTTCTGAATGTGGGTTTGAATGATGAGGTGACCGAAATGTTGAGCCGACAGGATAACTATGCTTGGACTTCGTGGGATTGCTACCGCCGTTTGTTGCAAACGTGGGGTATGTCGCACGGATTGGACAGGAATGATTTCGACCAGATTATTATCAATTACAAGAAGAAATATAATGTGTCGCAAAAAATCGATTTCACGCCGAAATATATGAAAGAGATTGCTTTTGCATACAAGCAATTATTGATCGATAATAATATAGAATTTGAAGAAGATCCGTTTAAACAGTTAAAAAAAGCCATTTTATCGGTATTTGATTCCTGGAACTCGCCGCGTGCGATTGTTTATCGAAATCACATGCATATTGCCAACGAGTGGGGAACTGCCGCCATTATTCAAAAAATGGTCTTGGGTAACATCCATCGAGAATCCGGATCGGGCGTTGTTTTTACACGCGATATCAAGAAAAATAGAGCAGCCATCAGTCTTACGGGCGATTTTTCGTTCCTTAGTCAGGGGGAGGATATTGTGGGCGGATTGGTTAATACATTGCCTATCAGTGAGTCGCAGCGAAAGCAAGATTACCAAAACTCTTCTTTCTCTTTGGAAACGGCTTTTCCTGCCATTTTTAATAAATTGAAAGAAACTGCCAAAAGAATGATCGAAAATGACGGTTTCAGTCACCAGGAAATTGAATTTACTTTTGAAACCTCATCTGCGGAGGATTTGTATATTTTGCAAACTCGAAACATGGCGGTTGTCCATCAGGATAATGTTGAGACATTTGCGGCACCGCGCGAAGAGATGGAAAAAGTGGGTAACGGTATCGGTATCGGTAACCGTGTGCTCAATGGGGTAATTGTTTTTGATATGAATGATATTCAGGCAGTTAGAAATGGAGATAATCCTGATCAAAACTTGGTGTTGGTGCGTCCGGATACCGTTCCCGATGATATTGAGTTGATTATAGAATGTGATGGTTTGCTCACTGCCCGCGGTGGTGCCACCTCGCACGCCGCCGTTACTGCCGCTACATTAGGCAAAACGTGTGTCGTGAATTGTGACGCCCTGAATGTTTATGAAAAAGATAAAAAATGTACGATTAATGGAACACCTTTTAAAGTGTTTGACCCGGTAGCTATAGATGGAAGAAATGGTGTAATTTACAAGGGGAATTATTTGGTGATAATTGATGAATTTAATTAAAAATCAATATATTATGAGTATTCAAATTCACGAAAAAAACCTATTGGGTATTAATGGCGCCGGTCGTATCGGCAAATTAACCATTTGGCATCATTTGACATCGAGAAAATTTGATGGAATCGTCATTAACATCGGACGCGAAGTCGGTAAAAATTTGGAAGACTTTGTCCAATCTATTACGGTGGATTCCACTTACGGACGTTTAAGTCATTTTCTTTACGGACGTATGGGCAAATCTTGTAATATTGAGATTGTCGATTCCGAAAATAAGATTATTGAAATTGACGGGTTCCCTATCAAAATACTTACAACGGAGCGTAATCCTCAGAATGTCAATTGGAAAAAAGAGGGTGTGCGCGTGGTTGTTGATTGTACGGGCAAGTTTTTGGATCCTTCGTTGCCCGATAATGAAGGCAAAGGAAGTATTTGGGGACATTTAACCGCCGGTGCCGAATATGTGATTGCAAGTGCACCATTCAAAATTAAACAACCCGATTTTAATGCGGACAATACTCCTACATTAATATATGGTATCAATCACACTTGTTTCGATCCACTCAACCATCACGTTATGTCGGCGGCAAGTTGCACCACTACCGGATTAGCGCACATGATTAAGCCGTTGTTGGAAGATCAAGAGACTAACAATGTACTAACCGCTTCATTATCAACGGTTCATTCGGCAACCAATACGCAAAGTGTTTTGGATTCCGTACCAACGGCCGGCACGAGTGACTTGCGCAAAAATCGTTCGGTTTTGAATAATATTATATTGTCATCCACGGGCGCAGCCAAGACGTTGGAAAAAGTAATTCCCGAAATTTCTCATTTTGGGTTTATGGCGGATTCAATTCGGATACCGACGCCGTCAGTTTCCTTGATTGCGTTGAACATAACCTTTAATTCGCGAATGAAAGAGAATGAAGTTCCTTATATATCAGGAGATTACATTCGTGATATTTATAAAAGAGCCTCCGAAGGCGAACAAAGAGATTTGCTTCGCTTTTCCATGGATCAAAATGTATCGATGGATTTATTAGGATTGCCGGCAGCCATTGTGATAGAAGGGAAGGAAATTCATACGCGTACTGGTTTTCTCAAAATTCCATCCGAAATATTGCAATCTATACATATTAATGATATACAGGATATTCATATTCCGGTTACACATGCCAAAATTATGGGTTGGTATGACAACGAATTTGGCAGCTATGTAACGTGTTTAGGCAAGTTGACGGAATATGTTGCTTCCCGTATTGATTAGTTGGTGGCGTGCGAGGGCTAAAATAGGATGAAAATTAGGCCTATAGGTCAAAATGCAGGCTGCGACATGGCTCAATGTCTCGTCAATA
>CAYYHC010000029.1:0-10173 GCA_964471715.1 uncultured Lentimicrobiaceae bacterium
GGAACAATATATTGACCATTATTTCCGGTAAGAATAGTGCCGTTGGCAATGACATTGGCGATAGCATAGCAAGTATTCGGAATTACTTGAAATACCATGTTATCTCCGCAATTAACGGTAGCGGGCAAAGTAGAAATGGAACCACCGGCACCCACGTTGGCAGCGACGGTATAAGTGTAGGGTACGAAAGTGACATGCAAATTGTGATTTGCGGTAATTTGCGTAAAGGTATATGTGCTGTTAATTAAATCGGCAAGTACGCTGACGCCATCAACGGTAACATCCCCAATTTGATAACAAGGGTCGGGTGTAATGTTAAAAGTGGAAGTTGAAAACCAATCTACCGGTGAGAAAGAGGCGGGGCTGATGGTGCCGTTGCCGGTTTGAGAGGAGGTAAGTGCGAATTGGTCGTAACCTTCAAAAGTAACATCAATACAGCCAATATTATCGGCAGGATCATTCTCGGTCCATTGTGGGGAGGCATTCACTTCATAACAAAATGAGTAAGTGCCGTCCAAGTTGCGGTCGTGAATGTCTTGCGGTGTCATTGCCGTAATGTCAAACCAAATACCATCGCCCGAATTAATGGTTTGCAATCCTGTTGAGAAAGTGCCGATACGTGTTCCTTCCAAATAAGCATCAATATGAAGAGTGTCATTTACAAAATTATCGGCAGCACCACCGTAATTAAAATTATAAACAGCAAAAACGGTTTCAAAATCAGAACCGGCAGGAACATTCATTGTAGTGATTTGATTTTGATTGACGCCATCATCCAAGAAAATGAGTCCTAAATCTATAGTGCCGTTAGATGGATTGCCATCATCCACAAAACCTTTAATATTCCAATTGGATACATCTTCAACTCCGTAATCTTCAGCAGCTCCCCAGTCGCCATTGTAACCGATCAAGTTTCCTTTTCCTGTTACTAAAGTACCGTCGTCATAAGAAATGGGATAACCGTCTGTAATATCGGCATAAATACCAAACCACAATTCCTGATTGGCATTAATGGGAACGGGGGTATTGAGGGTTACGCTGTTCCATTCATTATAAGTGACGGAAGAAACGGCTTGTGTAGATACAAGTGTGCCGGCAGAATAAGTACCGCCCGAAACACTTCCTCCTGTATATACAACCACCGTATAACTTGCAGTGGTGGCATTACCGCCCAAATCGGTAGCATCCGTAGGCAAAAATTGTACTTTCGTCAAGGTCATGCCATGATAATTCAATAAATCGTTGGTGGCAAATCGTTGCACTGCATACAATTGAATGCTTCCGTTAAAACCTTGCATTGTATAATTTGAAGCAATATGCGACCAGCTAATCCACGAACCGGCGCGTTCCGGAGTAACAGTTGGTATGTTGTTATTGACAATCTTTTCAGATTGCAAACGGGTTAAGGATTGTGCGGAAACCTGCCATAATTGCATCATGACTGCACAAATGAACAGAAAAAATACACTCTTTTTCATAGGACTTAGAATTAAATTTATATATATACATCTATTTACAGCCGCAAAAATAATAAATTTATTAATACAAAAATCATATTATCCCAATTTTTGAGAAAAAATAATGTAAATTTGCAACTTGAATTAGAAAGAATAGTTGATTGTATAACTAATTAAAATTCAATAATATACGAAAATAGGAGGATGTAATGTTGCTTATTAAAACAGTTGAAGAATTAAAAGATGTACTATTTAGAATCCGTAGTAATGGGAAATCTATTGGTTTTGTTCCCACCATGGGTGCTTTACATGAAGGTCATCTTTCATTAATGAAACGTGCAAGAAAGGAAAATCAGGTTACCATTTGTTCCATCTTTGTCAATCCCACGCAATTCAACAATGCAGAGGATTTAAAGCATTATCCCCGTACTTTGGAGAAAGATATTGAGTTTGTTCAAGATTATTTGGATTTCATTTTTGCTCCTTCGGTAGAAGAAGTCTATGCTACACCTGCGACCGAACAATATCATTTTGGTAATTTGGAAACCGTAATGGAAGGGGCTGCGCGTCCGGGACATTTTAACGGTGTTGCCATTATTGTGAAAAGATTGTTCGATTGGATACAACCTGATAAAGCCTATTTTGGAGAAAAAGATTTTCAACAAATTGCCATTATTAAGAGTTTGGTGAAGCAATTTAATCTTCAAATTCAAATCGTTCCTTGTCCTATTGTTCGTGAATCCACGGGTCTGGCTTTAAGTTCCCGCAATCAGAGATTGTCGGAAGATGAAAAACAAATTGCTGCCAATATCTACCGTGTTTTGCAAGAATCTACTCAATTAACCACGCAAATTGTTGACGATATTCGTCAATTTGTTTCAGAAGAACTTGTCAAATTCCCCCTTCTCCGATTAGAATATTACGAAATTGTAGATGCCGATACGTTACAACCTGTTCACAATCTTAATGATGCAAAAGGTATTGTGGGTTGCATCGCTATTTATGCAGGCGAAGTTCGCCTCATCGACAATATTCGCTATAAATAAAAAATCATTAAACAATGCAAATCGAACTTTTAAAATCAAAAATTCACCAAGTATTTGTTACCGAGGCAAATTTGAATTATGTGGGAAGCATTACCATTGACGAAAGTCTAATGATTGCAGCCAATTTAATAGAAAATGAAAAGGTACAGGTTTTAGATATGAATAATGGTGAACGTTTTGAAACCTACGTTATTAAAGGGAAAAAAGATTCCGGCGTCATCTGTCTCAATGGACCCGCCGCCCGAAAAGTAGTTGTGGGAGATATCGTCGTGATTATCTCTTATTGTACAATGGATTTTGAAGAGGCTAAACATTTTAAGCCTACTGTTGTTTTCCCTCATGATAATAAATTATAAAAAATTGATTATTAATATTTTAAAAATATCATTATGCATAGATTAGTCTTAATTCGCCACGGCGAAAGTGAATGGAATAAAGCCAATTTATTTACGGGCTGGACCGATGTTGACCTTTCAGCTAAAGGTTTGCAAGAAGCCGAAGATGCCGGAAAAAAGTTAAAAGAAGCCGGTTTTCACTTCGAATATGCTTATACTTCTTTTTTGAAACGTGCCATCAAAACTCTTAATATCGTATTGGAACAAATGGATCTGCTTTGGATTCCGGTAGAAAAAACTTGGCGTCTCAATGAAAAACATTATGGTGCCTTACAAGGTTTCAATAAAGCGGAAATGGCTGAAAAATATGGTGCCGATAAAGTGAAAATGTGGCGCAGAAGCTATGATGTCAGACCTGAAAAATTGGCTGACGAAGACGAAAGAAATCCTCAAAATGATATTCGTTACAAAAATATTGATGACCCAATGGCAAAGCCTGCTACCGAAGCGTTAATCGATACCGTCAACCGTATTATCCCATTCTGGGAATCCAATATTTTCCCTAAATTAAAAGAATGTGACGATCTGATCATTGCTGCTCACGGTAATAGCTTGCGCGGAATCATTAAGTATCTGAAAAACATTTCGGAAGAAGATATCATTAACCTCAATCTGCCAACAGGAATTCCTTATGTTTTTGAATTTGATGATAATATGAATCTGATGAAAGACTATTTCCTCGCAGATGAAGAAACATTGAAACAATTGATGGAAGCAGTGGCGAATCAAGGTAAAAAGAAATAAATCGTAAAAAATTATTAGAAATATATAGTATATGAGTGGTGGATTATATTCAATGGATCAAAAAGATTTTGATCAAACATTAGATTTAACGAATGTAAAACCTTATGGCGATACCATGAATGATGGTAAAACCCAATTGAGTTTTACATTGCCTGTTCCTTGCGGAGACGAAGCAATTGAAGCAGCCAAGCAGCTGATGAAAAAAATGGGATTCGAAAATCCTCAAATTGTCTATTATAAAGAGCTTACAAAAGGATTTACTTTCTTTAACTGTTATGGTTCTACCATTCATACAGTGGACTATACCACCATTCACGTGCCAAAAGTTGAATCAACCGTGATGGGAATGAATGAAACAGACGACTTTATCAGAGAACATATCGGCAGAAAAATTGTGGTTTTGGGTGCAAGTACCGGTACCGATGCCCATACCGTAGGAATTGATGCCATTATGAATATGAAAGGTTATGCAGGTCATTATGGCATAGAACGATACGAAATGTTCGAAGCACTTAATATGGGAAGTCAGGTGCCTAACGATGAATTTATTGCGAAAGCTATCGAAATGAAAGCAGACGTTTTGTTGGTATCTCAAACCGTTACTCAAAAAGATGTTCACATTAAGAATTTGACCGAATTAGTGGAAATGCTGGAAGCTGAAGGATTGCGCAACAAAATGATTTTGGCTTGCGGCGGCCCGCGTATTACGCACGAATTGGCACAAGAATTAGGCTACGACGCCGGATTCGGTATGAACTCTTATGCCGATGACGTAGCTTCCTATATCGCTCAAGAAATGGATCGAAGATTAAACAAATAAAACATTTGAAAAAAGTCATTGTCTCCGTTACCAATGATTTGTATAGTGACCAAAGGGTAGATAAAGTTTGTAACTCTTTGACTACTATGGGTTTTGAAGTAATATTGGTGGGACGATGTTATCGCAATTCGCCCGTTTTGGCTCCGCGTGCATACCAAACCCAACGATTACATCTTCTATTTAGAAAAGGCGCAAAATTCTATGCCGAGTATAATTTGCGCTTGTTTTTTTATTTGCTGTTTAAAAAGTGTGACTTGTTGGTATCCAATGATTTAGATACCTTATTACCCAATTTTTTAATTAGCAGATTTCGTAGAAAAAGAATTGTTTATGATAGTCACGAGTACTTTTGCGGGGTGCCGGAATTAATAGGTCGCCCGTTGGTGCAAAAGATTTGGCGCGGGATTGAGAAATTCTGTTTTCCGAAATTGCCGGATGTGATAACGGTTAATCAATCCATCGCGGACTTATATGATCAAGAGTATCCGCAGCGCAAGAATAGGGTGAATGTGGTGCGGAACATTCCGACAAAGGAAAAGCCGCCCATTACGGAGACGCGTGCGAGCTTGGGATTGCCGGAAGATAAAGTACTCTTAATTTTGCAAGGCTCCGGCATCAATGTTGACCGCGGTTCGGAAGAGTTGGTGGAAGCCATGCAATGGGTGGAGGGTGCGTTGTTGCTCATTGTGGGAAGCGGAGATGCCGTCCCGAACTTGAAAGTGTTGGTTGAACAAAAACAGCTGCAAGAGAAAGTGCGTTTTGTGAAACGTGTTCCGTTTGCTAAATTATTCAATTACACATATTTAGCTGATATCGGTTTTTCATTGGATAAGGATACCAACATCAATTATCGCTTTAGTTTACCCAACAAAATTTTTGATTATATGAAGGCGGAAACGCCGGTAATTGTATCCGATTTACCGGAAATTGCTAAAGTGGTGCATGAGGCCGGGGTGGGGCTGATTATTGAAAATCATTCTCCTGAAACCATAGCCCAAGCCATTCAGCGATTGATGACAGACAAAGAATTGTACACGACATTCAAGAATAATACCATTAAGGCAGCGCAGGACTACTGCTGGGAAAACGAAGAGAGCGTGCTAAGACGCATCTATTTATAAAGTGTTTATTCGGGGTAAAATTCCTCGAAGCTGTTATCTAAATAAAAAAATACAATCTTTTTAACTTTTTTACGTGAGCGATCATTTTCAGGCAAAATGCGGCGCGTATCCGGGTAATTTTTGGAATTACGTCCTGTCTGTCGCACGGATTTTGAGGCATTTCTGTTCAAAATGGGTTCAAAACCGGCTTCAGACGGGCGATTGGTGACATTTTCAGAAGAGGGTAGGGCTGAACGAATTTCTGCCGTTTTCTCGGGAACATCAGCAATATCTTCCTCAATATCATTACCATCATCTATTTCGTCAGTTTCCGGAGTCAATTCGTTATCTTGAGAGATTCTTTCTTCTATATTGTTAACATCATCAAATGAGAACTCTGTTTGTAACGGAGTGTTAGCCGAAACCACCCGATTCTCTTTTTGAAATTTTTGAGTCTCCGCGATTTCTTGTTCACTTTTAACCATTGAACCAATTCCGGTGATCAACCATTCGGTTCTTATTTCAGGAAACGCCTTCAATATTTTTTCCAGCATGGCAAAACTCGGTTGGTTTCTACCCGAGAAAATGTGTGCTAAGTTTGAACGATTGATTCCAATAATGTTGGCAAAATTGACGGGGGACATTTGTACATAATCCATGATGTCTTTGACTCTGTCATTAATTTGGTTATCCATAATAGTTGTTTAAAATTGTAAAACTGTAATAATGATAGAAAAAATTATTTTTGTAAATGAAAGTAAGGAAACATTTGTAAATACATTTGTAAACAGTGAGTAAAAACGAATGAGTTTAGATAGTATTTCGATGCAAAAATAATAAAAAATCAAATAATTTATATTTTTGTTGATAAATTCAAATATATTAGTTTAATAAAATTATATAAAGAATTATAAATAAACGATTTAATCAATATAGTTCTTAAAGCAAGCATTGTTAATAAAAAAGTAGTATTTATTTGAGTTATTACTATAATAAAATATTATAATTATTTGGTAAACAATAAATTATATAATAGTAATTATCAAAAATTCTTGATCGGAAGTAAAAAGCCCTGTTTTTACAATTGGAACGCGTTTTTCGTATGGTTTAGAAGAAAATAAGAGAAACAACTGTAATCACTTTTCTATATTTGTTTACAAATATAACCAAATAACTGTAGTACAAATGTAAACCATAGAATCGATTTACATTTGTACCATTGTTTTTAAGTAGTAATTATATGTAAATAAATAGCCGGTCGTAGGTCGGCAGCAGCTTATATTGAAATATTGAAAATTCTTTCTGTGTTTCAATAAATGGTAATAATATTGTCCCGGTGATTCTTGAAAGTTCGGCGCACATAAGATCAGCCATCGGAAAGGTAACTGCGTTGCTATTTCTTGTCAATATCGACAAATGAAATGTCGTGCTGTCCCGCCTGCAAAACTGCTTCAAAAAGAAATTGTAACATTAAGCCATCTTCAGTATGGTATTTGTCAAATAATTAAATTAAATTGTATAATTATCGGATTTTTATTGTACTTTTGCGGCCGTAATTAAGTAAATAGTCAATGGCTTACAATTTTTGCTTTAATAATGCGTATAGAGTTTAATTCGTTGATTATAAATATTTTAAAAATTAAAAATTCCCTTTATGAAAAAATTATTTTATGCAATGTTAGTCGTTCTTTGTTGTTGCTGCATGTCTTGCAACTCGGACGAAGTATTAAATTATGTGCCTGCTACCTCTGATGTAGTGTTGGTTTTGAAGGCTGATAAATCATCCGACCGACCTGAAGCAGCGGAGATGGACAACTATTTAAAGACGCTGGAAGAAACTGCCAATTTAAAATTAACCGATCAGCAAAAATCTTTTATTAAGGAAATTGCGGTGAATCCGAAAAGCGCGGGCATTGACTATTCAAAGAAAATGTGCGCATATATTGATTACGAATTAGCTGCCGATATGGAAAAATGTGCAATAGGCATGTGTATCCCTTTGCGTAATCGTCAAGATTTTGAGAATACATTAAAAGGTTTTGGCAACATTTGCAAAGACAATTTGGGAAAAGATTTTACCCAATCAATCAAAACCCAAGATGCTTTATCATACATTCAAATTACTGAAACCGCTATTGTGGGTTGGAATGATGATGTTTGCTTGCTCCTTGCCAAAGAAAGTGCAGTTACTCCTTCCGATTTATTGTCAATTTGCAGTATGGATAAGTCGGCTTCTATTCTTTCAAATGACGATTTTTGTGATTTTAATAAAGATTGTAAAAATATTAATATGTGGGCTTCCTCCGATTTTATGGGGACTCCGGAATTTAAGAAAATGCTTGATTCTAATTGCACATTTCCCGACGAAGATGCTCATCTGATTACCGATCTATTGGCTGCAACCAATATTCAATTAGAAGGCAACTATTTGCATTGTTACGTAGATATAGAAGATGATGAATATACGCTGACAATCAAATTTATCCCGAATGAGTCTTTGCAAAATGCTGATGCCATGAATCTTACGAATGCAATTCAAAGAACGATTAAACAATACAATGAAATGCAGATGGAATATTGGAACAATAAATATGGTATGGCGTCTGACACGCTTTCGACAGAACTTGACACCCTCGCTTTGCAGGAAATGTATAATATTGAGTAAAATATCCACTATTCAACAAGGACGGCATGTTTACTTCCCTATTGTAGGGACAAACTCTTGATCATGCTTTCCCCACAATATTATTGATACGGCGACCTGAAAAAACTACGGTTTGAAATCCATCGTTTTTTCAGGTCGTTTTTTTGTAATTATTATTGTCCCCAAAAAAAAAGAGACATCCTCTTGGACATCTCTTGATGATATTTTGAAATAAAAAACTTCTAATCGATAAGGAATGAGAATTTGTCGAAGTTCTTTAAGGCAATTGCGGTTCCGAGGGCGACAGATTTCAAAGGATCGTCAGCGATATGAACTTTTAGTTGAGTTCTTTTGGAAATGCGTTTGTCCAAACCACGCAAGTAAGCGCCACCACCGGCAATGTAAATACCGTTTTTATAAATGTCGGCTGATAATTCGGACGGAGTGTGTTCAAGTGCATTGATAACGACACTTTCGATTTCAGAAATGGAGTGGTCTAAGGCGGCAGCAATTTCGCGATAGTTTACTTTTACTGCGATAGGAATACCTTGTACAATGTCGCGACCGTAAACTTCATAATCTTCGGGAGGATTATCCAATTCATCAATGGCGGAACCAACGTGAAATTTTATCTGTTCAGCGGATGATTCTCCGATATCGATATTGTGTTTTTTACGCATGTGGTCGATAATGTTTTCGTTGAAGTTATCGCCGGCGATTTTACTGGTTTTTTGAGTAACGATACCACCTAAAGCGATGACTGCAACTTCACTTGTACCACCACCAATATCGATAACCATGTTGCCGGTAGGTCCTAAAACATCAATTCCAATACCAATGGCGGCTGCCATGGGTTCATGAATCATTTTAACTTCTTTGGCACCGGCTTGTTCGGCAGAATCGCGCACGGCACGTTCTTCAACTTCCGTAATGCCCGAAGGAATACAAATGACCATTTTTAATGCCGGAGGAAATATATAACCTTTGGTACCGGTCATTTTGATAAACTCCTTCAACATCATTTCAGTAGATTGAAAGTCGGCAATTACGCCATCTTTAAGCGGACGAATGGTTTGAATATCTTCGTGAGTTTTGCCGTGCATCATTAATGCTTTGTTACCTACCGCCATCAATTGACGAGTATTTCGATGCAAAGCAATAATGGAAGGTTCTTCCACGACAATCTTATCGTTATGCAAGATGATTGTATTGGCTGTCCCTAAGTCAATTGCAATCTCTTTAGTAAATAATGAAAATAGTCCCATTTAATGATTTTTTTAAGCCTGCAAAGATACATTATTTTTTTTTATAAGATAGACATTTTGAAAAAAAAAATGAAATATTAATTATCTGATATAAAGTCATTTATCGTACTCTGTGCCTTGCTAATAATCTATTGAGGGACAAAGTAACGTAAAAGATATACAACTATTATACAAGAAGAATTGACAAACATAATGATGGCTGCTTGCTTTCACGATTGTCCAAGAATTAATTTATAAAAAACATTTAATGCCTACGTGATTATGGCATTAAAAAGTGTATCTTTGCCGCAAATTATTAATCAATGAAGAATAACGATAACTCTCCCAAAAATCGGGCATTTAGCAAGGATCGCCCTGCTCGCAATGGCGGCAATGGACGTGCTATTTTTCCGAAAAAACGGGCACCCCGTCGGGATGGAGAAGAAAAAGAAGCTGATTCTAATGAGAAGCGCAGCTATGGTGAAAGAAAAACAAGTGGAGCGGATCGTCCCAAACGTTCCTATACAAGAAAATCGGATGACGAGCGCGGTGGCGAAAGACGTTCCTATACAAGAAAATCGGATGACGGACGCGGTGGCGAAAAACGTTCCTATACAAGAAAAACGGATGGCGAGTGCGGTGGGGAAAGACGTTCCTACACAAGAAAATCGGATGACGAGCGCGGTGGCGAAAGACGTTCCTATACAAGAAAATCGGATGACG
>CAYYHC010000029.1:10273-16264 GCA_964471715.1 uncultured Lentimicrobiaceae bacterium
GACGTTCCTATACAAGAAAATCGGATGACGAGCGCGGTGGCGAAAGACGTTCCTACACAAGAAGATCTGATGACGAGCGCGGCGGCGAAAGACGTTCTTATACAAGAAAGTCGGATGACGGGCGCGGTGGCGAAAGACGTTCTTATACAAGAAAATCGGATGACGAGCGCGGTGGGAAAAGACGTTCTTATACAAGAAAGTCGGATGACGGGTGCGGTGGCGAAAGACGTTCATTCTCAAAGGGTGCCGGCGATAGGGGAAAGAGGTCGTTTTCAGGCGATAGAGATCACCAACGTTCATTTTCCAAACCGGACTTTGATGTCCAACTCAAGCGTAAAAGACGTCGCGATGTAACGGCAGATTCGGAAATTTTATCCGAAATTGTTGAAAAAAGAAGATGCGAAGGTCGCCCGACGCAACCAAAAGTAAAAATTCGTTCTTTGGAATATGAAGAACAATACACACCTGTTCGTTTGAACAAGTATATTTCCAATGCCGGTGTTTGCTCTCGCAGAGAAGCTGACACATTGATAGTTGCGGGAGCCATTATGGTTAATGGAGAAGTGGTGACGGAGTTGGGATTTAAAGTGAATCCTACTGATGAAGTACGTTTTGGAGACAAAATACTACAACGCGAAAAACCGGTTTATGTGTTACTCAACAAGCCGAAAGATTATATTACCACCATGTATGATGAGTTTGACAGAAAAGATGTGATGGAATTGGTGCGTGGGGCTTGTAAAGAACGTATTTATCCGGTGGGTAGATTAGACAGAGATACCACAGGATTGTTACTATTTACCAACGATGGTGAGATGACCAAAAAACTGACTCACCCGAAAAACGGAATTAAGAAAATTTATCATGTATCTTTGGACAAAAATTTAAAAGCTCCTGATTTTGAAGCAATTATGGCGGGTCTTGAATTTGATGACGATGTTATTATTCCTGATGAATTAGCTTATATCGGCAATTCAAAAAGTGAAATCGGCATTACCATTCATTCCGGCAAAAACCGCATTATTCGTCGAATTTTTGAATCGTTAGGATACCAAGTAGAAAAATTGGATCGTGTGATCTTTGCAGGTTTAACCAAGAAAGATTTACCGCGTGGCAATTGGCGTTTTTTGACGCAAGCCGAAATCAATATTTTAAAGATGATTAAATAATTCGTTCTGCCATTTCCAGGCGGAAAGTATCATATCCTCAACATTATAGCGACATTCCCAGCCTAAAAGTTCTTTTGCTTTTCGGCTGTTGCTATATATGGCGGGGATGTCTCCTTGGCGTCTTTCCCCAAGTACATAATTCAATTTTTGGTGGGTAATTTTTTCAAAGGCTTGAATCATTTCCAGTACGGATACGCCGTTACCGCTCCCCAAATTGAAAACGTCGCAGTTACTGCTGTTTTGGTGATTGATCAGAAATTGAAGTGCTTTGACATGTGCGTTGGCGATGTCGGAAACGTGAATATAATCGCGAATGCAGGAGCCGTCGCGCGTGTCATAATCGGTGCCGTAAACGGCCATCTGTTTTCGTTTGCCGATACCGGTTTCCATTAAAATAGGAAACAGGTTATTGGGCTGATCCGACGACAATTCTCCAATTTTTCCACTCATATCAGCGCCCACCGGATTAAAATAGCGAAGCAGAATGGATTGCATCCGGGGATGTATTTTAGCAAAAGCACGAATCATTGCTTCCCCGATTTGCTTTGTATGTGCGTAAGGAGAAAATGCTTCGCCGGCAGGCGTTTCCTCTGTCACGGGAAGTCGCGTGACTTCGCCATAAATAGAACACGAGGATGAAAAAATCAAATTCGGAATGTTAAATTGCTCACATGCTTCCAAAATGTTGGTCAAGGAATTCAAGTTGTTTCTATAGTACAACAATGGTTTGTCAACCGACTCAGGGACAGATTTATAAGCGGCGAAATGAATAATTCCGTCAATAGGTTGTTCCTGCTCAAAAAGGTTGAAAAGAGCTGTTTTATCACAAATATCTACATTATAATTATGAACTTTTACACCGGTTACGGCTTCAATTCTGTCCATTGTTCCTTTTGTGGAACGACTATAATTATCGACGGATACGACCGAAAACTCATCGCTTTTTATTAATTCGATAAGGGTATGTGAGCCAATGTAGCCATTGCCTCCCGTAACCAATATTTTTTTCATAAATAATTAGCTTTTAAGAGATTGCAAGAAAGGATGGTAATCATTTTGAATACCAACAGGAGCAGTATTGCGAATGCTTTGGCACAAGCCGACGTAGTTGTACGCATCTTTCAGTGTAAAACCTTCGCCGTTTAATATTTTTTGGTATGAAACGGTGTGTAAATCGGTAAAGCCATCGCTAAATTCAAATTCTTCGTTATCAATCATAATTGAACGATAGGTAGTTTTGCCGGTTTGACGAATTTTGTCGGGAACAAAATTGACATCCAAACTGAGAAACCAACGAACCCTGGCTCTTTCAAGATAAAGGAATCCTGCCGCGGTTGATTCGGATTTGTAGTGCACAATGTTCTCTTTTACATTTCCAAAAATGGTGGTGAGCATATCGAAAAGATGAACACCAATATTGGTTGTAATTCCGCCCGATTTTGCCATGTCGGATTTCCAAGAGTAGTAATACCATTTTCCACGTCCCGTAATGTACGATAAATCAATATCATAAATTTTGCCTGATTTGTCGTTTTGAATTTTTTCTTTTAATTTTATAACGGAAGGGTGGAGACGAAGTTGTAAAATATGAAAGATTTGTTTTCCGGTATCTTTTTCCAATTCTGCCAAGCCGTCTAAATTCCATGTATTAAGAACTAAAGGTTTTTCACAGATTGCATAAGCATTGTTTCGTAATGCCAAACGAATATGCGCATCATGCAAATAGTTGGGAGAACATATTGATACATAATCCACTGCCTGACTTTTGTCTTTTTTTGAAAGACGATAAATATGTCTGTCAAAACGTTCAGATTCAAGGAACAACGCCGCATTGGGAAAATAGCGATCTATAATTCCGACGCTATCGGATTTGTCCAAAATGGCAACTAAATTGTTGTTTGTTTCTTTGATAGCTTGCATGTGTCGTGGGGCAATATAGCCGGCAGCACCAATAAGGGCAAAATTGTTCATTTTCTTAATTTATTGATTATTAATAGTTTACTTCTGATTATTATCGTATTTTCAATTTTGCAAATGTACATGATTTTTTTAAATTCTTTGTTTTTCATTTTAAAAAAAAGATGTACCTTTGTCACGTTTTTAAAATATAATTTATGACATTGAAAAAATTATACACTTTGTTGATTATAAATGCAATGCTTGGTCTTCCTTTATTTGCACAAGATACTGGAATTACCCCTGAAATGTTGAATACCATTCAAAATTCTTACTCAAAATCTCCAACCAACAAAGCCCTTCAAAATGCAATAGTGAATAATAGTATTGACAAGTTGGCGATGAATTATGAAAATGTGGGTGCTTTCGACAGCTATTTCTCTAATAAAGTACCTTCGCAAGCAGTTACCGACCAAAAATCTTCCGGTCGTTGTTGGCTCTTTACCGGATTGAACGTGCTGCGTTCCAAAGCCATTGCTCAATATGATTTACCCGGTGATTTTCAATTTTCACAAGTATATACTTTTTTCTGGGATCAATTGGAAAAATCCAATCTGTTTTTGCAGGCAATCATTGATACTCGTAATCTTCCGCTTGAAGATAAAAAGGTAGAATGGCTTTTCAAAAATCCCTTCGGCGATGGCGGACAATTTACCGGTGTGGCTAACCTTATCGACAAATACGGACTTGTTCCTTCGGATGTGATGCAGGAAACTAATAGTAGCAACAACACCCGCATGATGTCGAACTTATTGAGTTTGCGTTTACGAGAAGACGGTTTGGAATTGCGCAAATTATCAACTAAAAAAGGAACTACTCTTGTCACATTGCAAGCGGCAAAATTGGAAATGCTGAAGGCCGTTTATAAAGTATTGGCATTAAATCTTGGCGAACCACCACACGAATTTACTTGGACTCGCCGCGACCAAAACGGGAAACCGATTGAAACAGAAAAATATACACCTAAATCATTCTGCGATAAATTTGTTAATCAGGATTTTTCTAAATATTATATGATAATGAATAATCCAACGCGTGAATACTATCAAGTATATGAAATTGAATACGATAGACACATGTACGATGGCGAAAATTGGAAATATTTGAATTTGCCAATGGAAGAAATTGCCAAAATGGCTATTGCCTCCATTAAGGATAGCACCATGATGTACTTTTCTTGTGATGTCGGCAAATTCCTTGATAACAAAAAAGGTTATTTAGATATTCATAATTTTGACTATGCTTCTCTTTTGGGAGTCGATTTTACAATGGATAAAAAAGAACGTGTGATGACCTTCGCAAGCGGTTCATCACATGCTATGACACTCTGCGCAGTGGATTTGGACACACTTGACCAACCAATAAAATGGATGGTCGAAAATAGTTGGGGTGCATCGTCAGGCTATAAAGGTTTTTTAATTATGACCAATGAATGGTTTAACGAATATATGTTCCGGTTGGTAATAGAAGAAAAATATATGCCTGCCGAAACACTGAAATTATTTGAAAAGAAAGCCATTATGCTTCCACCGTGGGATCCGATGTTCGCACCGGAAGATTAATTCATCTTTAAGCTTATAAAAATGGTAACTCCTAAAGAAAAAAACATCGTCAATTTATTCATCCCTTGCTGTATGGATTTATTCGTACCCCAAACTCCATACACCATCATTAATATCCTTAAAAAATTGGATATTGAGTGTCGATATGAGCCGGAATCCACTTGCTGCGGGAGACAATTCTATATGCGCGGAGAAAAAATTATTGCCAAAGATTTGGCATACAACTATATTAATTTTTTTAACGCCAAACAGATTGTATATCAAAAAATTGCTGCTTGTCCTATCGTTATTCCTTCTACCGATTGTGCCGGTTATATTAAAAAATATTTGCCCGAACTATGTAAAACAATGGCGCTTCCCGCTGATATTAAGTATATTACCCAACATACTTATGAATTATGCGATTTTATTGTAAACGTCGCCAAAGTAACCCAATTGGACAATTCGTTCCCTTACAAAGTCTTCTATTTTGAATCTTGTTCTGCTCGCAATCTATATAGATTGGATCATGAAGCACAAACATTACTCGCTAATACAAAGGGACTTACATTGATTACTGATCCAGAAATGAAAATTTGTTGCTCCGCTCACGGTGATTTCGCAATGTATAATGGAGAGATGTCGGAATATCTTCTTAAAATGATTGTGGATAGAATTACGCAAAATGACGTGGACTACATCACCTCCACCGATACGCATTGCTTACAATATATCGATGCTTATTTGCAAACTCGCGACGATTTGTCCGTGGAAGTAATTCCTATCGCTGAAATTCTGAACGCCAACAAATAGGAGGGGAGTGTGTTGAAAAAAATAATAAAACACAATATATGAGAGTTTTAATGTTCGGTTGGGAATTTCCGCCCCATATTTCAGGAGGATTAGGAACCGCCTGTTACGGATTGACAAAAGGGTTGGTTAAAAATGGAGTTGCCGTTACTTTTGTCGTCCCAAAAGCTTATGGTGACGAAGATCAAAGCCGCATCAGAATTTTAAATGCCGGTGATATTGAAATTGATACCGCACATTCGGAAATGTTTCGCTATTCTAACGACCTTTCTTTCATTGAAATCAATTCTCATTTGATACCCTATATCGGATTAGATGATTATTATAACGTTGTTAATCAGATAGAAAGTGGCGTATTTGCTTCCGAACAGTTTTCAGGTGATAAACGAAAATATCTGTTTTCCGGCGGCTATGGACAGAATTTACTGCAAGAGGTTGATAAATATGCACTTGTGGCAGCCGAAATTGCTAAAAATGAAGAGTTTGACGTCATTCATGCTCACGATTGGCTTACC
>CAYYHC010000030.1:0-5625 GCA_964471715.1 uncultured Lentimicrobiaceae bacterium
ACAAACGTTTTTTTACATTTCATCAACAAAAAAGACCTTATATTATTTTAAAGTGGGCACAAACCGCTGACGGTTTTATGGACATTGATCGTACCGAACCCGCTCAAAACTATTGGATTACCAATGACGAACTTCGCATAATCGTGCATAAATGGCGAAGCGAAGAGGATGCCATTCTCGTGGGTTACAACACTTTTCTCAACGATCATCCTCAACTTACCAATAGGCTCTACCCCGGAAAAAGTCCACAACGCTATATAATGGCAAACCACTTTTCAGATATACAAGTTCCTGATTTTAAAGTAATTTCATCAGATATTTCCACTGCCATGTTATCATTGTATAATGATAACATGCAATCGGTTATTGTAGAAGGAGGACGTAAAACCTTAGACCTTTTTCTTCGGAATAATTGCTGGGACGAAGCCAGAATATTAATTGGAAATCAGACATGGGGAAAGGGCTTACCGGCTCCAATTATTGATAAAAATATTGAAAAAGAGATAGTTATAAACGATAATAAGATTAGGTATATTCGCAATGTTTGAGGAAACATACAAGACCATCAGCCACCCATCGGAAGGAATTTACCGCGAAAAAGGGAGTAAATTCATTGCTTTGGCATTTCCTGTTGCGACCGAAAACGAAGTAAAAGAGCGCATTGCCGAAATTAAGAAACAATACTACGACGCTCGTCATCATTGCTACGCTTACATTTTGGGTATCAACAAAGATGCCTATCGCATCAACGACGACGGTGAACCTTCCGGCACGGCGGGACGCCCAATTTACGGACAACTTCTTTCAAAAGATGTAACCAACACACTCGTGGTTGTCGTACGATATTTTGGTGGTATTAAGCTGGGTGTCAGTGGCTTAATAAATGCTTACAAAACAGCAACTAAAGAAGCCCTCGAAGCCAACGAGATTGTTGAAAAATTTATTGAAGAATTTTATTCCATTGCTTTCAATCCGATTGTGATGAATAAAGTTATGCAATTACTTAAAAAAGAAAGCGTTAAAATCTACGAACAAAAATACGAAATTGAATCAGTCATCAATTTTTCGGTTCAAAAGCGTGAAGCCGACTTGCTCATTGACAATCTAAAAAAAATTAATAATCTAACACTAACTACATGGACACACTAACCTTACTTGCCACGCCCATCGAATACTTAAAGGGTGTAGGGCCTCGTCGGTCAGACATTCTGAAAAGTGAATTTAATATCTTTACTTTCAAAGACTTACTTCAATATTATCCCTTTCGGCATGTTGACAAATCTACCGTTTACAGAATTGCCGACATTCATACCGAAGGATTGTATATGCAATTCAAAGGGAAAATCGTCTCTTTTGAAATTTTAGGACAACAACGCGCTAAACGCTTGGCAGCCAAATTCACCGATGGTACGGGCACGTTGGATTTAGTGTGGTTTAACGGGATTAAGTGGGTAGAAGATATGCTTCGACAACAATCGGAATACATTGTATTCGGCCGCGTTACCGCTTTCAACAACCGATGGAATATCACCCATCCCGAACTCATCGACCCGCAAATGCGAACGGAAAATGCTATTGCTCAACATTTTTACCCGCTTTACAATACATCGGAAAAGGCAAAAAAGGCAGGCTTGGACTCGAAAGCCATCGCCAAACTAATGGTCACACTACTCTCGCAAATTCAAGGCGAAATGCCGGAAATTCTCTCTCAAAACATTATCAATCAGCATCATCTCATATCCTTAAAATCCGCTTTTTTTAATATTCATTTTCCGGCAAATCAAGATCTTTTAGCACATGCACAACTTCGACTCAAATTTGACGAGCTGTTTTTTACACAGTTAAAATTGCTTAAATTAAAACTCCTCACAACCCAAAAGAACAAAGGACATGTTTTTGCACGTGTGGGCAGCTATTTCAATGATTTTTATCATCACTGTTTAAAATTTGACTTAACGAATGCCCAAAAGCGCGTGATTCGGGAAATTCGTGCCGACCTCGGCAACGGTCACCAGATGAATCGCCTGCTGCAAGGCGATGTGGGAAGCGGGAAAACCATTACCGCTCTGTTAGTGATGTTGATTGCCAAGGACAACGGTTTCCAATCCTGCATTATGGCACCCACCGAAATATTGGCCACACAACATTATGAAAATATCTCACGGCAACTTTCAACCTTGAACGTAACCGTCGAAATATTAACGGGTTCTACGAAAACCGCCAAACGCAAAGAGATTCACCAGAAGCTTGAAAACGGTGAAATTGACATCCTCATCGGCACCCATGCATTGATTGAAAAAGATGTTATTTTCCGGAATTTAGGTTTGGCAGTCATTGACGAACAGCATCGTTTTGGTGTTGAACAGCGCGCCAAACTATGGGAAAAGAATATCATTCCTCCACATATTTTGGTAATGACCGCCACGCCCATCCCTCGCACATTGGCGATGACCGTATATGGCGATTTGGAATTATCGGTCATCGATGAATTGCCCAAAGGTCGTAAACCAATCATAACCAAACATTTATACAACAAAGACCGCCTTCTTTTATTTGGATTCATCAAAAAACAGATTGACGCGGGGCAACAGGTTTTTGTGGTCTATCCACTGATTAAAGAGTCTGAGAAAATGGATTTGTTGGATTTACAAGCCGGCTTTGATGCGATGTCGCGCACTTTTCCGCTGCCGCACTACGCCATTGGCATGGTTCACGGAAAAATGAAAAACGAGGAGAAAGATTTTGAAATGCAGCGTTTTATCAAAAAAGAGACCTCCATATTGTTATCCACCACAGTGATTGAAGTGGGAATTGACATTCCCAATGCCACGGTGATGGTCATTGAAAATGCGGAGCGGTTTGGGTTGTCGCAGTTGCATCAATTGCGGGGGCGCGTAGGCAGAGGCGGCGAACAATCGTACTGCATTCTGATGTCGGGCGACAAACTTTCTACCGAAGGGAAACAACGACTCAATGCGATGGTTTCCACCACCGACGGATTCGAAATTGCCAACTTTGACCTGAAACTGCGCGGTCCCGGCGACATTCAAGGCACACAACAAAGTGGAATCATCGATTTCAAAATTGCCGATATCGTGAAAGATGAACAATTGGTCGTTTATACGCGTAATTTGGCCAAAAAATTGCTTGAAACCGACCCTGATTTAACAGCGCCGGAATATAAACCCATTGCTGAGCATCTGCGACAGATTCTCAAAAAAGAAAACTCGTGGGGGATGATTAGTTAACAAAAGAGATTCGGCTGAAGAATAAAATAGAGAATTATTGGTGTATGTGATGGATTCCATCACCATAAGTTTTTTGATAAGATTCTCAAGGGAGTTGGCAGACTTATTACGAACCAACCATCCGCAAAGCCGCCACTTCCTATCAACTTCTCCAACCGATAATGATGATTGAAAATATCCCTTGGTTAAATTGATAAAGCATAAGTAAATATTATTTTCATGGAAGTTGAGGGATCCCATTAGGATTAGTCGGAGAAGATTTTTCTCTCTCACCAGATGAAGAATTTTCACCGACACCTTGAGGATGCTGAAGAGTGGTGTTGCTCCTTATTCCTTGATTATTGTTCTCTTTAATATTAACAGGTTGGGTCTTTTCTACAATAGGAGAAGTCAAAGCGGTATTATTATTTGAAGTTTCAGGCTCAACCATTTTCAGGTTCAGATTACACAATTCAATTCTATCAGCACAATGTACTGAATCTTTCGCTGTCAATTGGGCATTTTTTCTCGCTGATTCGTAACAAATTTTTGCCTTTTCAAAATCTTCTTTAAAATACAGAGAATCACCTTTGACAATATCGGCAACAGGTTTCGTGCCATCGGGAGCAAATTTCCACATAGCAAAACCACCGGCAGCCAGACCAATGACGAAAGCAATAATTAGTAAGAGAACTGATTTAAAAGAACAATGACGGGGTTGGGTCTGTACAAAAATCGGTGCGGGATCTGTTCTTTTTTGTATCGGACATCCGGAGGTAATTTGGCAAAGAGTAACGGTGGTATTATCGGTCCAATCGGCTGCTTTGGCTGCACTAAAAAGGGCTTCGCGGCACGAGATAAGATTATCTGAATATTGGGACATAATCGTTTCCATCGTTTTGTCTCTCAGAACACCGCTCAAGCCGTCACTGCAGAGCAAGATAATATCTTCTTTGTGCAAGTCAACCACTACAAAATCGGGTTTTGCTTTTTGGGAAGGATCGCCCAAACTGCGAGTAATGATGTTATTGTTAGGGTGATCGAAAGCCAAGTCTGGGTCCAATGCGCCGCTGTCCACCAATTCCTGCACATAAGAGTGGTCTTTCGACACTTGCTGCAAGCCGGTAACAGGATTAAAGAGATATGCACGACTATCGCCACACCAACCGATATAGACTTTTGATTGCAGGAACCAAGCCATCACAATTGTTGCGCCCATTCCTTTTTTATCGGGATCACTTTTGCCTTTTTCTTTAATGGTGGAATCGGCTTCAACAATCACTTTCCTCATATAAGACAAGATACTTTCCTGCGATTTAAGGACTTCATCGGTAATCATATCAGCGACAAAATATTTTTTAACGGTCTGAATCGCCAAATCCGAAGCCACATCGCCGGCGTTCATTCCACCCATACCATCGGAAACCACCATTAAGGCTCCTTTTGGGACAAGTGAAATCTCTTTTTCCTCTCGAGAATAGGCACATATATTATCCGATAAATTATCGTCAGCAAAAAAATTATCTTCATTCGGTTTTCCGGGGCGCCCACCTGCATCGGTGTAGGCGGTCATTTTAAATTTAATATCTTTCATACAATTACTCTATTAATTTTCTTTTTGCGGATTAATTTCTTGGTTTTGATTATCTTCTATAGGAATACTTTTCTGTTTCTTAATCTCATTTTGAGGGGCATCATCATCGTCTTTGTTCTTTTTTTTCGGATCTTGATTATTTCCCTTATTATCTTCTTTGCCTTCTTTATTTTTCTCTACCGGAGTTAATATCAGATCTTCATCAGGAGTTCTTTTTTTCTGGGTAGCGAAAGAAAACAACATTCCTTTGCCGTCAACTTTACGAATCACACCTGCAATTTGAAAAGTAACCTTTCCAAAACCGGTAATAACGGGGACGAAATAAATACCGCCAAAGAATGTGGAGAAATTATCTTTCAGGGCAATTAAAGTCGGGGTTAGATCTTCATTGGGAATAAAAGGAAGTCTATACACAACCAAATGAACCGGCATTGTATCGGATAGAACGGCGTTCTTTCTGATTCCTGCCAACACCACCCAGCCTTGTTTGGCATCATTGACCGAATCGAAAACAAAACCCTCCGACATATTTTCGTCTCTGTTTTGGTACAAATTATTTTTCAAAATGGGATATTTTTCGTTATAAAAGTTGTCAAGTACCACGTAATTGGTATCGGTCCATTCGCGAACAGAGGTTTCATAGATGACGGGGGTATATTGATCTTTATATTTAGTAAAATAGTCATCATAATTCCATGGGTGAGCCGCTTCGTCAAAAAAGTATATACCATTTTTCATTTTAAAACCCATTGAGTAATTAAATCCATAATAGTCATTACCGGCTCTTCCATAATATTTATTTGC
>CAYYHC010000030.1:5635-15875 GCA_964471715.1 uncultured Lentimicrobiaceae bacterium
TTAAAATCAGCTATTATCCAATAGTAATCTGGCCTTCCATAATATTTATTTGCAGTGCTATCATATAATTGATAGGTTTGTTTAATCAAGACCAGACCGTTTTGGATAGCTTCTTCGAGAATAGGTTGATTGTTTGGAAACAGGCTTGACAATCCGTCCAACTGGGGGAAGGCGGACAAGGATGCGATACAGACGAATGCAGTAATAAGTATTTTTTTCATATTAAAAACATTAAGAATTAATAAATAACAGAGAGTGGGACAATCATTCCGATATTTCTGCCGGCGATGGCAGAAACGATGCCGACTACTTGCAATTTACCGTTGATTTCCGCGAAGACAGGGCCACCGGAGTTGCCGTGGTCAAAATTAGAATCGGTGGTTAAGATATAGCCATTTTCCAACCCTTGTTTGGCCACATCTGCGCCACCATAAATAGGGCTAACATTATTAGAGTTGGCGCCGAGGCCGAATGGGAAGCCCAAGATGGTAAGATGTGTACCCACTTCCAAAGAATTGGACGATGAAGCAGCGGAAGTAAGTGTACCTTTTTCTGAAGCAATAGCGTATGCCCAATCCTGATTATTATTACCGGCAATACGCACTACTAGTCCGTCCTCACTTTCGACCAAATCATCGGCACTTCTATTCATTTTAAAATCTTTATTAGTAAAATGGAGTTTTTTACCGGAAGAAGAATAAGCTGTAAAATAAGCTGTTACCGTAGCGCCATTATTCGCATAAAGATTAATGAGGAACATACCTTCATTTTCTGTTGGATTGTAAACCCAGCCTTCGATCACGTGGCGAGCGGTAACGAAACGACCATCGCTCAACAGAAATCCGGTACCTGTCCAAACATTGGTGGCCTCTTGCACTTCTCCATCAACTTCGACCTGTATTCTGTCACACGAAATGAAATAAACGTCATTCACCAATTCGCCAATGGTGGATTGGTTGACAACCACTTTGGGAGTACCTAACTTTCTGTTACTGAGTTGTTTAAATTTTTCGTTCAACTCAGCCGCATTATTTTGCAAATCGATGTTCATTTGTTTCAAAGAATCAACTTGGGCATTATGTTTCTGTTCCGCTAATTTCAGATTATTTTGTTGTTCAATTTTGGCTGCCTCCATTTTCTTTTCCCAATTTTTATCATTATAGATATTCCAGCCGGCCAACCCTCCGATGGCTAAAACGAGAATAATAGACAACACGGTCAAAGCGGTTTTGTAAGGTCTCAGAGCTTGTTGGCGGAAGAGGTTCAAACGAGCGGTCATACCGATACTTTTGACCAGAGATTTTTCGCCTTGTGGAACAATGAATCCCAATTTAGGACCATTTTTAGATAATTGGATTTCGTCACCGTTTTGCAGATACCAACGATCCTTTATTTGAGTGCCATTGAGGAAAGTGGAATTAGTTTGAGAGAGTTGCACTAACACCCAGTTTTCGCCCTCTTTGGCAATAGCAGCATGTTCACGGCTCACGGTTTTGAATGAATCATCAAAACGGATTTGGCACTTAGGGCTTCGTCCCAATACAATATTGTCAATAATAATGGGTTGTGATTCACCTGCTTTGTGATACTGTGAAGTCACTCTATGCTCTAAGATATAATATCTTTTTCCGGAAGCATTAAAGAGTGCTCCCATACCGGCACCCACTGAACCGGATAACGTTTGTCTGAATTTTGTTGTTTCTTGTCCCATAATTTTTTAAATCTAATTAATAATTTTCAGCTCTTAATTTTACCTCGCCAATGGAGATAATGTCTCCCGATTTGATTTCCAAACCGTTAGCGGGAACTTCGGACGAGTTAACGAAAGTTCCGTTAGTAGATTGAATCCAGCTACCACCTTGTGTTGCATTGCTATTTTTTTGTCGCCACTGACCGTCTCTTATGAACCATCTGTTTGAATAGGCTTCATATTCGAGAGTACAATGGTAGCGTGAGATATAACAACTACATAATTCTTGTATTACGACCCTGTTATCGCATTCTCTGCCCAAAGTAAGGAATGATTTTCCCTCTTTAATAAGTTCATTCAGTAGATAGGTTTTCCCATATTCTTCACCCTGCATCACCCGAAGCAAGAGGTTAATACCGGTACTTCTGAAACATTCGGACACTTGCACGTTTTCGCTATTGGGCAGCATTTTGATAATATCGGTAGTTTTTTGGATTCTGCTCTTATAATCAGGAATCAGGCAGGCTTCGATAATGGGTTCCCAATTAAAAGTAGTACAACAATCACGCAAGTGATTCCGATTCCAAATTCCTTTTAGCGCATTTTTTTGATATTCAACCAACTCATTATGATCGTTCAGTGGCCCGAATGGCAAAGTGCCTACAATGAGTTGATAGAGCATAACTCCGAAAGAAAAAATGTCGGTAGTAGGGAGAACGGTAGCGTCACCTTTGAGTCGTTGGGCTTGTTCGGGCGGCATATAAGCGTAGGTACCGAACATTTGCATGGGCTTTCCGATAATATTGCGTTCTGTCATTCTTTTATTACGATCGCCACAAATACCAAAATCGGTTAAGGCAGCCCATTGTTTCGTTTTCAGTAGAACATTTTCGGGTTTAAGATCACGGTGTACTTTTCCTGAACGATGCAGGTCGGTCAATCCACTTAACATGTGGAGTGCATACATATTCAAATCTGGAATTTGTTGATGGGTTTTATTTGATTCATTGATAAACTGTGAGAGATCTCCACAAGGGCAAAATTCCATCACAATATATGGATTTCCATATATTATTCCGTGGTCTAAAGAATGTACCAAGTATGAGCTTTGGATTTGACCTGTAGCAAATTCCATGTCAAATCGGTCAATCAGACCTTGTCTGATATTTTCCTGAACTTCCCACAATTTAAGCAGTTTGAGTGCATAAGTGGTAGTCAGATTTCCCGGCTTTTGAACCTTATACACTTTTCCGAAAGCGCCCTCGCCCAATATCTTTGTCACTTGGTACTTATCATCAATCAATTGATTGATACCGAAATCGCATCTATTGACTAATATTGGCATCTTCTAAGTCTTAAAAATTAAATTCAAACTTTCTGTCACCAAGAAGAATGATATCGCCATTTTTCAATTCCGTTTTTTCCTGAGCGAGAATAAAAGTAGAATTCATTGCACTTTTGTTTTGAATAAACCATTTTTTGTTTTCAAATACGAGAATGGCTTGTTCATCTCTGGTAATCGTTTTATTACCGGGATCGGTATTTTCGCGATTAAGGATTACACTTTCATCGGAAATATTCCATTTCAGGGCTTCCACTTCTTCACCTTCTTCCGGAACTATGGTTAAAGAGCATTTAGAGATTCTGGATGGAAGTACTGTTTTATTGAAATCTCGTTTTTTGAGAGAGGTACCGCAGGCAAAGCAAAAAGCGGCCTCGGAGTCATTATCTTTTCCGCAGTTGGGACATTTGATTTTGCCGGTGGAAACGGACAACGATTTTCCGCAGCCGGTACAGAAAGTGGCGCCAACGGGATTTTGAGTTCCACAATGTGGGCAATTGATATGGCTATTGAGAGGGGTAGCCGATTGTGAATCGATTGGGGCACTTTGACCGCATTGTGGACAGGTTAATGCGCCTCCACGCAATGGATAGCCGCAGTTAATACAATTCATATTGGATTCTTCAGATACTCCACCCCCATTGGACACACTAAACGGTGAAACGGAAGGAGAATCATCCAAAATCGCTTCACGTACGGTCTTGGAAGGATTAAAATCATTATTATTTTGCTGCATTGGTTCCTGATACTCGTTGAGCGGGGCACCACATTTCTCGCAAATCGTACAGCTGTCCGGATTATTGCTCCAGCCACAATTATTACATCTTTTCATTGTTTTCTTTTTTATTACTAATTATATTGATTAATCTGTCTGAATTCAAGTTCGTGCTATGGTCTATCAACGTGATGGAATTATCGTCTTGTATGAATATTTCTCCATGAGAACCACTCACCAAAGGATAATTCAATACAATATTATTAGTCGGATTCCTTCCGATCGTTATTCTTTTCATGGTTGTTCTATTCGTTATTAATCATTGATTGATTTCACACGAATACTATAAAGAGTATTATATGATGTGGTGGAGTAACCATCCCCATAATCATTTCCTTCTTTAAAAGCTAATTTTATCCTATAACCATGCACATAATCATTCACCACTAACTCAGCTTCTAAAGTTTGTCGTCCATGGTAGTCAATGGTAGCAGGATATTGGGTTACTTCAACTGAATACCCCATATTTTCCAATACTTCTTTCCAACGATTATAAGAAAGTTTCCAATCAAAGCCAAAATTTGACATCCAAGCTGATGGCATATTATCTGTTTTAATAAGGAAAAGTCTTTCAACAATTCCATCTTTATTATCATCAAAAAACCATATATCGTTTACATTCACATATTCAACATTTTCTGTTTGTTTAAGATAATATCCATTATTATTTAATTCTCTAATAGTAGTTTTTCCTAAAGTCACATTATATATGGGGAATAATGAAACAGAATTGCTTTGTGAACCACCATCAGTTGTCACAGGAGCGTTATTGTATTCATCTATAAAGTCAGCATACATACCATCTAATGCATCAAGATAGCGATAAAATACATATTTAAACTCTTCTTTATTTTTAAAGAAAGATTGCGTTTGGAAAATGACAGAATTTTTATCAGAAGAGATAAAAGCCTTTCCAACTTTATATGTCCTATTTATGGCATTACATGCATAATAACATTTTGACAAATTGTCATCGACATTAATAGCATATCCTCTTCCTTGAATAATTATATACAAACTTTTAGTATCATCTCCGATAGAAACAATAAATAAATTTCCCTCTTTTTTAAATTCGATATGTCCCTTTTCGTTAATTTGGGGTGTAAAACCTTCTTCTCGAAGAAAATTTGAATAGTAACTTCTTAATTCTCGCTGCTTTTCATTATAATCATCTTGTGCAAAAGCATAAAAACCACTAAAAAGAATCACTAAAAATAATAAAGCTGTTATCCTTTTCATAATTTAAAATTTTATTGATTATTATATATAAATGTATTATCGTCTATTATCAACCCTGAATTGTCAAAATCAATGATTCTAAATACATCTTTGATTTATTGCTATATTAATTATCCATTTTTACGTACTCTATATTTTTATTTTTTTACTCTGAATGTCATACTATACAATGAATTTTTCGAATCAGTAGAACAACCATCCTTATTATCATTTCCATAATCAAAATCCAATTCAATCTCAAAATTATTACTTACCGCTTGTAAGCTTGCGCTTAACGTTCTTCTAGAACTAAACATTTTAACGGTAGGAGCATCAATAACATTGACTGTAAATCCGGCATTTCTCAATAGCTCATTCCATTCATTATACGATTTATGCCAATCAAAACCCAAATTTTGTTTCCATAAATCCGGCATCATATTGTAACAAGTTGTATAAATCTGTTCCACTATTTTATCTCCGTCATGATCCCAAAATGTCAGTTGATTGACTTTACAATTACTGCTTTGCGTATCATATTTTTCCACATTATATCCGAGTTGGGAAAGTTTGGATAGTGAAGTTTGCCCCAAAACCACATCGTAAACAGGGAATAATTCATCAAAAACAGTATGAGTGCGGTTAACCGCAGATTGGTTAGTGCTATTTAAAGGCTGTGCATTGTTATATTCATCCTGAAAATCTTTGTAAAGTCCATCTACGGCATTCATTAATCGATAGAAAATATACTTAAACTCTTCTTCATTTTTTAAAAAAGTTTGAGCTACAAGAACCACATTTTCGTTAGTTGACGAAACATAAGCTTTTCCCACTTTATAGACACTATTCAACTTACTACAAGCTATATAACATTTTTCCAAACTTTCATCAGAATTAATACTAAACCCGCTTCTTTGCAAAGTAAGATAAAGACTTTTTGTATCATCACCAATATTTATCCAATAGGTGTTACCCTCTTTTTTAAATTCTAAATTTCCAAAATTGTTAGGCTTGGGGGAAAATCCCTCTTCCAAAAGAAAATTGGAATAATAGGTTCTTAATTCTCTTTGTTTTTCGTTGTCACTTTCTTGCGCAAATGTATAAAAGCCACAAAAAAGAATCACCATTAATAAAAAAAGTTTTTGGTTTTTCATAAAAAATTATTGTTATTTGGATACTCTAAAAAGTTCTCTTTCAACTCTGTCAATCACAATCGCTTGCATAGTAGCATTGGACGGCATTTTTGATTTGACTTTATGTTCATTGACTAAATTGCGAAAATATTGTTTATAATTTGCCATTTCGCTATCAGAAATAGAATATTGAGATTCTTCAATTAGTTTGAAAGTCATGGTGCAACCTTTATCATTACAAATCACTTTCGTTACGACCGTACTTTCATCCCATTCATATGGAAGTGCGATATCAAAATAATTTTTCCAATCATTCGTTGGCGTAGCAATAGGAGATTGATAATGGTTTTGTTCCTCAGCGAAATCCCATTCTTCCGTTTTTGCATTCCATGTAGCTAAGAGTGCGTCATTCTTTTTGTAATATTTCCTAAAAATCAACTTTTTTGTATTGTTCTCATAAATGTTCACTATTTTGTGAATTTCACCAGTAAAAACAGTTTTTTGATTTTGATGATTATAAAACGTCATTTCTTTTAACCGATTATTTTCGTCATAATCATACTTAACAATAGCATAATCTGCTGTTCTAAGATTCCCATCGGAAGCGAAGTATCGTTCTTCTGTTTGATTTCCTTTTTGATTATAAGTATATACAATTTTTGAATACGATTGGCCTTTCAAATTACAGAGTTTATTGTTTAGGTCATAAGCTGCTTCCCAACATAAGTTACCACGCAAGTTGTATTCATATTTTTGGATAGCGCAACCTTTTTGCGGATTGTTGATAATATTTCCCTTTCCATCAGCAGATGCAATGTAAACTATATTGCCCCACTTATCATATTTTACAATTCCTTCGGGTACCATTTTCTGTGGATCTGTAAAATTTCCTTCTTTATTAAAAAAGAGTTGCCGAATAAGTCTATTTTGACTATCATATTCATATTTACTTGAGGCCCACCCTTCATTACATTCCACTGGCTGTCTATCTTTATTCAAGTATTTGATAGTCAACCGATTTCCTTTTGTATCATACGTATATTGTTGAATAGAGTAACGATCATTACTATAATTGGTTAGTTTTCCATCTATTCCAAAATAACTTATTTCAATAATTTGATTTCGGCCATTATACTTACTTTTTTTACTATGCCAATTTTGTCCGTTCAATGCAGGTTTATTTTCACTTTGGAAGACTGACATTTCAACTTGATTATCCGATGCATCATATTTATATTTGAGTATAAGTTTGTTATCTGCTAATCCGCCGGCTGTATTCACAGGAAATTCTTCCAATAAGTTGCTTCTGTCATCGTACTTAAATATCTTTCCTGCATAACCATCATCAGTTACTATCAATTTACCATCCGTTCCATAATACATTATTTCCACTTGATTACCTTTTCCGTCATACTTTGCAATCCATTTGGCATAATTGCTTATTCCCATACAAATTTTACTATTTGTATCAAAGAATGAACGTTCTATTTCATTTCCATTATCATCATAAACAGAATTCCAACCGGCAATATTCTCATTACTGAGTAATAATTTATTATCAGCATCATAGAAAGAAATTTTGGTTTGATTACCGCGTTTGTCAAAATCCGTTTTCCAAGAAACAATACCGTTTTCATTTTTACAAGGAGCTAAATCCTTATTGAGGTACGTCAATTGTTTAATTTTATTAAAGGTGTTATACTGAGCCCTATATCCTGCAGTTTCATCAGTTTGCAGGCAAGGTTTCTTTTGAATGTCGTAAGTAATATATTCTATTAGATTACCGATACTATCATATTTCATTTTTGCACCAGCATAGCCATCAGCGACTTCAAATAATTGATTATTTTCGTCCCAAAACCACATCTCTAGAATATTTCCTTTATTATCATTTGCATACGATATAGAAGAATAGCCATTTGAAGTAGGAATAATTTTATCATTTTCATCACAAAAAATCCATTTACTCTCATAGCCATTAGCATCGTATTCCATTTTTTGTGTTACAAAGCCCATTATCCCATAGCTCTTTTTACCATCTGTATCGAAATAACTTCGTGCAATGTTATACCCATTTTCATCGTATTGATAAGAAAAACCGGCAGACTTTGTATCTGTACGATAGATAAGTTCTCCTTGTTCATTAAAGTATGATTCTTTAATTCTGTTACCATACTCATCATATTCTAATCTAACAATAGGAATACCTGTTTCATCAGTACTATATTCACCATTTATCGTATAATAACTTGTTTCAACCCAATCATCATTTTCAATAAATTTGTGTTTTTTGATAGCGAGTCCTTTACTGGTTGCTTTTGGCTTCCCATCACATCCCAAGAAATGTTCTTCCACAACTCTTCCCTTTTCATCAAGAACAAATTTTCTTCCCATAATTCCATCTTTATCAGATAGCTTAACATTTTGGAAACCAGCATATTCTAATTTAACAACTTCACCTTTATCATTATATGTCAATAAATAACGCGATATATTACCATGTCCTTCATCATCACTGCTATAGGGATTGGAAAACATTTTAAGCGTACGAGCGGATAATGTAAGCTCTGTTCCATACTCATCATCATATTGAAAAGTCACAACATTTAATTTGTCGTTATAATCCTTTCTAAAAAGGACTCTACCACTTCTATCCAAATATTTCACGTAATCCACAACTCCTTTATCAGTATAAAAAATCTGCATATCCGTTGCACGCTCCATGTGTTCAGAATCATGATGTTCAACTAAATTTCCCCTACTATTCACAAAAGAAACTCTTTGTAATTTTCTTTTTTTGTACTCAAAACGATATGTTTGTTGCCGATGCTTCATCGTTTTTTTACTCACCTTACCTATTCCTTGAGGCACTCCCCACTGTTCAATATAATCTTTGTAATATACCACTTTTACCCGATTATAGTCCCAAATCCACAATCCCGCACTTAGAAAAACAAGTATCAATAATGAAAAAATAATAATTTTATTCTTTTTAGAGAAAAATTTTCTCGGTTTAGGTACCGGCACAGGTTCAGAGTTCCACGTTCCATGTTTGATATAATTTTCCGTTTTTTCTATAATCTGATGAGCCATTGGCCTATCCCATGGTTCTTTGCTTAAACATTTTTCTACCAACTCTTTCAATTCTGTAGAATAAGGGCCATTATTTTCAGGAATTTCTGCCCCATTTTTCAATGCAACCCCACCCATGTTTCCAAATGGAGCATCACCTGTCATTAATTCATACGCTGCGGCTCCCAATGACCATATATCATTCGCCTTAATAGGCATAGGGTTTCTATCAAATCGTTCAGGCGCCATAAATGCCATTGTCCCACCAGAATAGGTATTATTAACACTTCTCCGTAAGGTACTTCTTATTCGAGTACTTATACCAAAATCAGTAATAATAAAATCCCCATGATCCGTAAGTAAGATATTATCCGGTTTAATATCTTGATGAATAATCGGAGGATTCTGTTCATGTAGAAAGGCTAACCCAGACGCAACATCGTGTATAAATTTTACAATTTGCGATTCATCAAGTTTTCCCACCAACTTGGCAGTATTGCCTTTTTCACAATAAGGCAATACTAGATAAGGTGACCCTTCAAATACATCAAAATGATTAGGTCTAAGTAAATTCTGGTGAGAAATATTAAAAACTAATGAAAATTCTTGACTAAAAACAGCTATACCATCTTCATCCATCCCTTTGTCCGGAGCATAAATCTTTATTGCCACAACCAATTGATCAGCTATCGTATCCTGAGCTTTCCATACTTCTGAAAATGCGCCACTGCCTAATCGGGATAATAGTAAATACCTATTGGCAAATAATTGATTCTCTTGTAAATTTGACATAATAAATTCTTTTATTGTTTTTAATAATAATTAATTCAATCAAAATAGCATATCAACGAACCCACATAAAGATTTCAGAACATCTCCCTCATTTCCTATCGTATCAAAGTAAATCTTCCATCACACTACTCTGCCACCAACACATAATCCTTAATATCAATCATTTTATAGTACTACCACTTTTTAAACCGCTAACCTCAATTTCTTAGTTTATTTTT
>CAYYHC010000031.1:0-15724 GCA_964471715.1 uncultured Lentimicrobiaceae bacterium
GAGATAGTAGAGATGCACCAGCTCAAATATTATTTTAATGATTTTGCCCTGACAACGAAGATGCGTGGAGCATTACCGAATGTAGAGTCAACTATTTTATTATTAGGACATGTTGCGATGACACGTAAGTGTTATCAGTATAAAATACCAATCTTTAAAAAAGAAAATAATAAATTTAGATGGGCAGAATGAGCGAAGAAATTTTTTGCACTTCGCTCCGGCTTCGCCTACGCTTCGTGCAAAAAATTTCAAAAACGATAAATTATAAAAAAATGATTACTTTTGCAAAACTTATTAAAACAAGAAAATACACACTTTTTGGGACACTACCATTGCGCTTGGTGAGTTGTGAACAGCAAACAGGACATTTTTTTTATTCATAAACGTGAATTATAAAGATTTTGAAATGCCTGCAAAAGTAGTAAACATAAAGACTTCTGGCTGATGACAGCCTGCAAAATGACCTATAGAGGACTATTGCAGTCCGATTTTACAACTGAAACATTTGAAATGAGTTCAAACATTGTATTGACGAGACATTGAGCCATGTCGCAGCCTGCATTTTGACCTATAGGCCTAATATTTCTGTATTTACTTGCTAGTGCATGGTGCTCTTGCTATGGCAAAATACGATAATTTAACTCACAATGGGTCGCTATAACCTTACTTAACAATACTCCCGGCTTTAATTTCTTTGTCGGGTTGTATTAAAGAAAGGGTACCGTTGGCATTTTCCGCCATCAAAACCATTCCGCGGGAGGCAACACCCTTAATCTCTTTGGGGGCCAAGTTGATCAACATTAAAACCTGTTTGTCGATCAACATTTCGGGTTCGTAATATTCGGCAATGCCGGAGATGATTTCGCGCGTGTCAATACCCGTATTAATTTGCAACTTGAGTAATTTCTTGGTTTTGGCCACTTTTTCGGCTTTCAAAACCGTCACTACCCGCAAATCCATTTTCTGAAAATCATCGTATGAGATCTCCTCTTTCATCGGTTCGGCAGTCGTTTGCATCAACAAGTTATCCTCTTTCGTCTTCTGTAATTTCTCAACTTGTGCCGCTACTTGTTCATCTTCAACTTTTTCAAACAACAATTCGGGTGGATTGATTTTGTCACCTGCTTTCAATAGATCAATTCTACCGCCATCTTGCCATTTTTTGGTATTAATGTTCAAAATATGTTGCAATTTTTGTGCGGTAAACGGCAAGAAAGGTTCACATAAAACAGATAAACAAGCACAAATTTGCAATGAAAGATGCAGAATCGTTTTTACTTGTTCCGGATTTTCTTTCTGTTTTTTCCAAGGTTCGGTTTCGGTAAGATATTTATTGCCCAATCGTGCCAAATTCATCAACTCGGCTTGCGCTTCACGAAAACGATATCGTTCAATGGAATCACCAATGATTTGAGGGAACTGCTTGATTTTTTCAATTGCATCTTTTTCTAAATCAGATAATTCACCCATTTCAGGGACAATCCCGTCGTAATATTTATGGGTTAAAACCACCGTTCTGTTGACCAAATTTCCAAAGATGGCTAACAATTCGTTGTTATTTTTGGCTTGGAAATCGCTCCAAGTGAAGTCGGCATCCTTTGTTTCGGGTGCAATTGAGGTAAGCGTGTAACGAAGCGTATCTTGTTTATCTTTAAAATCTTGCAAATATTCGTGCAACCAAACAGCCCAATTTCGGGAAGTTGAGATTTTGTCACCTTCCAAATTCAGGAACTCATTTGCCGGAACATTTTCTGGCAAAATGTACGAACCTTCCGCTTTCAACATCACCGGAAAGATGATGCAGTGAAAGACAATGTTATCTTTTCCGATGAAATGAACTAATTGAGTATCATCGGCTTTCCACCATTTTTCCCAATCTTGTTGTTGTTCGTTGGCCCACTCTTTCGTCGCCGAAATATAGCCGATGGGAGCGTCAAACCAAACGTACAGTACTTTTCCGGCAGCTTCTTTCAACGGCACTTGCACGCCCCAACTCAAATCGCGGGTGACGGCGCGTGGGTGCAATCCTTGCTCAATCCACGACTTACATTGTCCGTAAACATTGATTTTCCAATCGTCTTTATGTCCTTCCAAAATCCATTTTTTTAACCAATCTTCATATTCATTGAGCGGCAAATACCAATGTTTGGTCTCTTTCTGTATGGGCGCATTCCCACTTAAAGTAGATTTCGGATTAATCAAATCGGTAGCATTCAAACTTGCACCGCAGGCTTCGCACTGGTCGCCATACGCCTTTTCGTTATGGCAATGCGGACACTCGCCAACGATGTAACGGTCAGCCAAGAATTGCTGTGCCTCTTCGTCAAAATATTGCAAACTCGTCTTTTCTACCAATTTGCCGGCATTATACAATTCCGTAAAGAACTGTGATGCTGTTTCATGATGTGTCGGATTAGAAGTTCGGGAATAGATGTCGAAGGAAATTCCCAACTCTTGAAACGACTTTTTAATAATATTATGGTAACGGTCCACAATGGCTTGCGGCGTTGTATTTTCTTTTCGGGCTTTGATGGTAATAGGTACACCGTGTTCGTCAGAGCCACCGATAAACAATACATCTTTTTGATTATCACGAAGATAGCGTGCATAGATGTCGGCCGGGATATAAACGCCGGCTAAATGTCCGATATGTACCGGTCCGTTTGCGTAGGGCAGTGCGGAGGTAATGGTATAACGAGCGGTCTTTTTTTCCATCAATAATAAAACTTGGATTAGTATAAGAAACTTAATAAAATACCTGCAGCGATAGCACTACCGATAACGCCGGCCACGTTAGGTCCCATCGCATGCATCAACAAGAAATTGGTTTTGTCGGCTTTCATGCCTTCCACGTGCGAAACACGTGCGCTGTCGGGTACGGCAGACACGCCGGAATTACCGATTAACGGATTGATTTTGTTGCCTTCTTTCAAGAATAAATTAAAGAATTTAACAAAGCAAACGCCTGAAGCAGTAGCAAAAACGAATGAGAGTGCACCCAATCCGAAAATTAATACGGAATCAAAATTCAGGAAGGTGGTGGCTTGGGTGGAGGCACCTACAGTGATACCGATTAAAATAGTGACGATATCAATAAGTGGACCACTGGCAGTACCTGCCAAACGTTTGGTTACACCGCTTTCTTTCAACAAGTTACCAAAGAATAACATACCTAACAATGGAAGACCGGTAGGCACGATGAATGCGGTTAGCAAGATACAGAGAATCGGGAATAACACTTTTTCTTTATGAGAAACGACGCGTGGGGGACGCATTCTGATTAAACGTTCTTTCTTCGTCGTTAAAAGTTTCATGATCGGGGGTTGAATAACCGGAACCAATGCCATATAAGAATAGGCAGAAATTGCGATGGCACCCATCATACTTGGTGCTAATTTTGATGAAATGAAGATGGCGGTTGGACCATCAGCACCTCCAATAATACCGATGGCACCGGCTTCCATAGGCGTAAAGCCTAATCCCAAAGCAATGACGTACGCAGCAAAAATACCGAATTGCGCAGCTGCACCGATTAGAATCAATTTTGGATTGGAAATTAATGCCGAGAAATCGGTCATTGCGCCAATTCCCAAAAAGATTAACGGCGGATAAACACCTTTTAACACTCCGAAATAGAGGTAGTTAAGTACGGAACCTGATTCATAAACCCCGACCTGTAATCCATCGGTAAACGGGATGTTTCCTAAAATGATACCGAAGCCAATCGGAATCAACAAAAGGGGTTCATATTCTTTGATAATCGCCAATGCAACAAAAAATATGCCAATCAAAATCATAATGAGGTGTCCCCATTCGGCATTTGCGAACCCCGTATAACTCAAAAACTGTGTAATGCCTGCCACAAAACTATTGCCACTGTTTAATTGCAGCATGCTTGCCAAAAGAAAGCTATTCATAAATCTATAAGTATATAATTAATAATTTTATTTGTTCGGGTTTTCGCACAATTCGGTCAATACACCGCCTGTACTTTTCGGGTGAAGAAAACCGATTAATAATCCCTCAGCACCATTGCGGGGAGCTTTATCAATTAAACGTACCTCTTTTTCTCCCATTTCTGTTAACGCATCTGCCACTTTATCAACACAAAAAGCAATATGATGAACTCCTTCGCCTTTTTTTTCAATGAAAGAGGCTATCGGACTATCATCGGAAGTAGCTTCCAAAAGTTCGATTTTTGTTTGACCTACCATGAAAAATGCAGTCTTCACTTTTTGTTCCGGCACCTCTTCAGTAGCGTAACATTTAAGTCCCAATGTCTGTTCGTAGTAAGGAATTGACGCATCTAAACTTTTCACTGCGATTCCAATGTGTTCTATATGTGATATTTCCATTATTAAAAATTTTTTCTCGTTTCGGCGGCAAAGATACTAAAAACTATTTATTTTTTTAATGATAAAAAATAATTTTTAATGAATGCGGATTTTAAAAAAAGATGTACCTTTGCCGCAATTATTAACCCTTAAAACAAACATTATATATGAAAAAAGTATTAGCTACGCTTTTGATTTTATGCACCATAACATTTGCATTTGCTCAAAATGTTCCCAATGGCGGATTTGAGAACTGGGACAACGACACGGTTGCTACCGATTGGACTTCCACTTTTAATGTAAGTACGACTATTGAATATATGGGATTTCCCATCCCGGTGAACATTAATTATTCTTCCGCATCTAAAGTCTCCGAAGCCCATAACGGCAGTTTTGCCATGCGTATTCAAGGCAAAGTGTTGTTGAACGGGATGATGACTGTTCCCGGAATTTGCCATTTAGGAGATTTCGATACGGATGCCATTCTGAATACCGATTTTGATAATCTCGATTTATCTTCGTTTAACTTAACGGATTATATCCACGGAGGTATTCCATTTACACAAATTCCATCTCAATTATCGGCGTGGGTGAAGTATTTCCCAACTGCCGACACCATGCAAATTACTCTCTTGGCAACCCGTTGGAACAACAATGCATGCGAGATTGTGGCACGCGGCGACTTTATGACCGGCGAAACCATGGTCGATTTTACGGAAATCAATTTCTCTATTGACACCCTGATTCCCAATGCCACCCCCGATACCTTGAATGTGATTTTTACAACTGCCAACTCCTCCGATTGCAGCGCCGAATCCGACCTTATTGTTGATGACGTTGTTCTGACCCTCGAAAGCGGTATTGTAGAACTGAATACTGACAAATTTACTGTTTCCCCGAATCCTGCAACCGACTATTTTTACATCTCTCCCGCTCAAAAAAATACAACTTATGAAGCCCAATTATTTGATGTAACCGGAAAATCGGTATGGAATAAAATGAACTTATTGAATGATTATCAAGTAGATGTAAGTAATCTTACGCATGGTACTTATTTTCTTCAAATTAATCAAAATGGGAAAATAAGCTCTCAAAAAATAATAGTCAAATAATTTATGCAATTTTGGTTAGCTCCGCTTCACGGAATAACAAATTATCATTTTAGAAATTGTCTGCTTCGACATACAGGTGTAATGACGACCGCCATTACACCTTTTTTGCCGGTTCAGGAGTTGAAGAAATTGAATGTCCGAAAATGGAATGATGTCCTTCCGGAGAATAATATAGGTTATACAATCATTCCACAATTGATTGGAAATATTCCGCCCCATTTTACGGATACGATTTCCGAATTACAGCAGTTAGGTTATCAACGTTTTAATTGGAACGTGGGCTGCCCCTCACTGCAAGTGGTTCGCAAACAACGCGGATGTGGTTTAATGCCGTTGCCTGAAAAAGTTGAGGCTGTTGTAAAAAAGGTCGTTAAGAATACAAACTGTCGTTTTTCACTTAAAATCCGATTGGGAATGTATGAGACAACCGAGAGTATTGAAATTGTGAAACGACTGAATGACTATCCCCTCGACTTTATCGCCGTACATCCGCGATTGGGCGTGCAACAATACGAAGGAACCCCCGATTGGGATTTTTACCAACAATTATCGGAACTATCTGTCAATCAAATCATTTACAGTGGCGATATTTTTAATGTTTCAATATATGAACAACTTCGGCAGCGTTTTCCCGATTTAAAAGTTTGCTTGTTGGGACGGGGTATTCTTCGCAACATTTTTTTAGCGGAAGAACTATCCGGACAAGGCAACTCTTCAAACGAAGTGCGGCTGCAACGTTTTATTGATTTTTATAATGATCTGTGCAATACGTTGTTAAGTTACCGTAGTCCCTACGGCACATTGGCAGAGATGAAAGAACTTTGGCACTATTTTGCCGTATTTTTTTCGATTCCGTCAGAGGAGTTGCAAAAAATATTGAGAATTACCGATTGGCAACAATTCGATGATTACGTGCGTCGGCACTACTTTTGTGATGCGGGCAGATTAAGACATCAAGGCAGTTAGTTCATCAACAGCTTTCGGCAAGTGCGGTCCTAAAATTTTGTGTCCGTTTTCTTTAACACAAACACAATCTTCGATTCTGATTCCACCAAAATCGAGATATTGGGCTACTTTATCGTAATTAATGAAATCGGTCAGGTGATTTTCGTTTTTCCACATTTCAATCAATTGCGGGATAAAATAGATGCCGGGTTCAACGGTAATGACCATGTTGGGTTCCAAGGTGCGCGCCATACGCAAGTTGCGAGTTCCGAAAATGTTACTGCGTTGGAAAGTGTCGTTGTATCCAACAAAATCTTCTCCCAAATTTTCCATATCGTGAACGTCTAACCCGACCATGTGACCTAATCCGTGAGGGAAGAAAAGTGCGTGGGCACCCAATTGAACAGCCTCTTTTACGTCGCCTTTCATGAGTCCCAAATCTTTCAAACCTTGTGCAACTATTTCTGCTACAGCAAAATGTACATCTCTATAAGGAATACCGGCTTTCACCATATCAATGCCGCACATATTGCCTTTCAGCACGATTTCATAAATATCTTGTTGTTTTGAAGTAAATTTTCCACCGACAGGCATGGTGCGAGTGGTATCGGAGCAGTAGTTCATCGGATTCTCGGCGCCTGCATCCATCAACAACAAACGACCTTTTTGCAAATCGACATTATGGTCCAAATTATGGAAGATTTCGCCATGTTGTGTCAAAATGATTTGGAAAGAGGGACCATTTCCTTTTTGCAAAGAGATACCTTCTGCCAATCCCATTAAATACTGTTCCGAAACGCCCAATTTGCAAGATTTGATGACCGTAGAGTGCATTTCGTGAGCGATATTGCAAGCTTTTTCCATTTCGGCAATCTCACAATCCTCTTTAATAGAGCGCAATGCAACAATCGTTTTGGTTAATTCAACCGAAATATTTTTTCCTAATTCCTGAACGGGGATGTTCAATAGTCGTGATAAAACTATCTGATTATCGTGACGATATGGCAAAGTATAATGAATTTTGCGATGGCTGTTTTTGGACAAATAATCGGCTAATTTATCGGTGGACATGGTTTCTTTAACGGCCACTTGTTCCGCTAACGTGCGGATGGCGGGTTGGTTGCCTACCCAAATAATGTCATCAATCGTGAAGTCATCGCCGAAAATGATGGTTTTATTCTCATCAATATCAATGATGGCGGATAATCCGGCGGTAGCCAAGCCAAAGAAATAGAGGAAACTGCTATCCTGACGATATCTGTAACAGTTTGAATTGTAATTCATTGGAGCTTCGTTGTTTCCTAAAAACAAGATAATACCCGAATTGACCTGTTTTGCCAATTTCTCGCGGCGTTGAGCATAAACTGAAGAATTAAATAATGGATTCATAATGTATTTGATTTTTTATTGTGACATTTTTTAGAGTTGCAAAGTTATATTTTTTTTTGACACTATTCTTTGTTTAATGCGAAGTTTTCGACATTTATTTTGACAAAGGATTGGAGAAGGATAATATTTATTGATGATATGGTTTCTTTCATCATTGATTATTTTATGATTTTAAAATATTATGATGGTTGCATTCTCATCTTTCGGATTTTTGAGTTCGATGATGCACAACGGAATACCGTTGACAAATAACAGCACATCGGGGATGCGAATGTCGGTTTTGGGGCCGTAGCCCACTTCAAACTGATTGGCACAACGGAAAATATTTTTTTTAGGGTTTTCAAAGTCAATAAATTCAATATCAAACGTTTCATTATCGCCGTGGCGTGTGTAGCGATAGCCGTCGCGCTCCAATTGGAAGGTGTTGCGCAATATGTCGAAATGTGTTTGACCGCCCGCATGGCGCAGCCGATTGATGATCTCCTCTATATCGTCGGTGGTGAGGTCGCTATTTCGTGACTGAAGGTATTCTTCAAGGTCGTTAGTGAGCAGCACTTCGCGGTTGTTGCGATGAATGGTGCGACCGTATCGGTATTGCCACCCCGCAAATTGTAGCAGGTCTATCAAGGCCTCTTCATAGTCGCTTTCAAAAAACGACCATTGTAGTTTTCCTGTTTTGCCATAAATAATTATTTGCTATTTATTTTCCACCGCCCATTTTTAGTTGAACCGATTCTGACAAGGCGACCTTCCTCTTTCAGCGTATTCAGACGTTTTTTTATCCCACTCACCGACAAGCCCATAGCTTTTGCCATACTATCTATCGTGATATTCGGATTACCGGAGATAATGG
This sequence comes from uncultured Lentimicrobiaceae bacterium, assembly GCA_964471715.1. Taxonomy (GTDB): domain Bacteria; phylum Bacteroidota; class Bacteroidia; order Bacteroidales; family WCHB1-69; genus UBA1756. The sequence continues at coordinate 8,634 of CAYYHC010000031.1, forward strand.
TAAGTATTTCTTGGTTACTGCGTATCAATTTTTCTTGGTTACTTTCTTGGTTACTTTCTTGGTTACTTTTTTCTTGAAGCACCATCATTTCTTCCAATGCTTGTTTTATCAAGATCAACATAAATTCCACAAAAGTTGTTGATTCTCCGGTATTATCGGATTTCTGCAACTCCGTATAATACTCTTGTTGATGTTCTCTTATCAGGTCTTCCACCGGCAACCAATAGAAAATGGTATTCCATTCTGCCAACAACTTACTATGCCACATTCGTCCCATTCTTCCGTTGCCATCGGCAAATGGATGAATGAACTCAAATTCGTAATGGAAAACGGCACTTTTTACAAGCACATGCATATCCGATTGCTTATACCAATCAAATAGTTCCTGTATTTGTGTCGCAACAAGATGAGGCGGCGGTGCCAAATGAACAAGACCTTTTTTACCAAACACGCCCACACTGCCGGAGCGAAATTTCCCGGACTCTTTTGTGAGCTCTTGCATCATAAGTCCATGAGCACGAAGTAGGTCGTTAACATTATGAGCATCATATTCCATCATTGTCTCGTATGCCTGAAAAGCATTCTGGATCTCTTTTATTTCCTCGGCTCTTCCTAACACGCGTTTGCCATTGATGATGTCCGTAACCTGTTCCAACGATAGTGTATTATTTTCAATGGCAAGTGAACTATGAATGGTTCGGATGCGATTTTGTTTACGCAGCTGCGGAAAGGCGGGCACGGTATTCAATGCCGAAATATGACCCACTCGCTCACTGACATCTGCAACGAGTGACAGTATTCTGCCGGATATTTTAAATGGTGGATGATAGGTATTCATAAAGCACTTTTGTTCATAAAGTTAATGACAAATTTTGTGTGACATTTTTCGAAGCCATATAAGTCAGATATTTTACCGTTAATGACCATATTGATATTTTGGGGTTTCTTTGCCATAATTGTCTTTTTTTGTTTTTGACCTTCAAAATTGGACTACATTATTTTCAACAAATTGTTTGTTCTTAAAAAGTTTACAAAGGATTTGAGTATTAAATCTTGTCGATTAATAATATCCTTTTCTGTAAAATCTGTATTCGATGAAAGACTAATCAACTCAACATTTTCTGTAGCTTCTCGCTTTTTACCACGCCCATCAGTAAAGCCTTTATAATACTTAGTTTTATCATTAAACTTATAGTCGGATGCACGTATATTGATACGCTTTTCTAACAACGCTTTATTTCCTATTGATTCCACATTATTTTTATTTTTTAAGCTGTTCTCCATTTGATTCCGACCACGTGCATATATATGCTCAATTTCCAGGGTTGTCTCAAATGGAAATAATTTCTGATCTTTCTGTTGAAAAGCCCACCATGTAAGGATAGATCTAGTTATTGGACGTATATTATAGAAACCGAAATTATTAAAGATATTTTCGAAATTATTCTGTTCAAACTTAAAGTCACTAAAAGTAACCGGTTCTTTTGTGGCTATATTAACCATTTCAGCATATATTGGAGTTCTAAGGGCATTCACACCTGGGCGGAATAAAGCATAAGCCCATATAAACGCAATTGTCAAATCCAAAAATTTACAAAAATCGTTGTCGGCTAATTGATTATTAGAATTTTTATTATTCATAAAATAAACTGACACAAAGTAAGCCCACATACCATTAGGTGCATAATTTAATATATAAAGACGTCTCATCACTTCATCAGAGAATCTCTCACTTTCTTGCATGTTTATATCTGTCCAAAACTCTGCAAGGATTTCCAAATTTTCTAGTGTCTCATTCTTACGTAAAATATCGTGTTTTTCATAGAAATTACGTAAGGCTTCCGTTGTACTGCTTTTTATTTTTAGGTTTGCACGTACGCAATACATGTATCGAGTAAAAAGTTCATCCATTGGTGTACCAGTATTCGGGTGGAAAATCTTAATTACTTTCTCCTCCAGCACTTTCCATCTTTCAATAAACTTATCTTTTTCCCCTTTTGATGAATAAAATTTATAAAACTGAGCCTTAAAAATATCCGCATCAGAAAGCGGCAAACCTCTATCATTTAGTGTGGAAAATATGCGAAGAGCGGTATCCTGTGATTCGGCTTCTATTGGTAAAAGGATGCAGTTATTCATAATTCTCGTAGGCAGATATGCAAAATATGTAGGATATTTTGAAAGGAAGCATGATATGTTTTCCTGGAAATTTTTAAAATTTATTGCATATCGACTCTTCATATTAACTATCTGACCAGTTTTTAAAATTTCTAAAAATTCATCTTTATCGTTATCAGTAGCAACTTCAGAATCTATTTTCAATAGCGCCGAATCCGGATTTCCAAATTCATCCGTTTTCCAAAGACATTTTTCAATATTTTGTTTTGTTAACTGAGACGCTGGATCTTTCATATTATCAAAATAATTATAAAATGCTCGTAATAAAAGCATTAAGGTTGTTAATCTTTGTTGACCATCAATAACCTCCATTTTCTCATTATTATTTTTGAAAGTAACAATAGGACCAAGAAAATATTCGCTATTGCTGTCAAATTTAGTTGCATCATCATCTGGAATCGCAAAAGCAAAAATATCATCCCACAAGGTTTTACATTCATTTTCTCCCCAAGCATAAGGTCTCTGATAATCAGGAATTAAAAAATCTGATTTTTTGCTCTGAAATAAGTCTTTTACTGTTTTTTGATCTACATTTAATTTTGACATAATAAAATTTGTTTGTTATAAAAAATGATTTCTTTTTTTATTCCCCCAAACTCCCCCGCACCAAAACCGGACACATTTTCTTTATCGCTTCTTTCATCTTCTCCGCTATCCGCTGACGCTCTATATAACATTGATATATATTCACAATATCTCGCTGCATGGCAATGGAGGGAATGGGAATTGTGACATTGCACATCTCTTTCCAATCGAATGTTTCACGAGCTGAACCCCACGAACAATAACGAGTATATCTATCAAACTCAATGCGATGAAAAAACATAAACAGATATCTCGAATCAAGCATATTATGCTCTTTAACCTGAAAAACAACATAAGATGAGAATACCATATACGTTCTATCTGTATTATTGTGTGCAAGGGTAATTTTCTCTCCATTGCGTGAGGTTACTGTTACATAAGCAAACATATCAGGTTTAACAAGTATATATGGAATTAAAGAAACACCATCCATATTTGCCTTTGATTCAATGAAAACCTTTTGAATAGATATTCCTTTTACATCCTCTAACGTGTATTTTCCTTCTGTGATTCTTTCGTCACAGAGTTCAATAAGTTCTCCCAATTTATATTTATTCAATGCCATAGCCAATTCCTTTATAAGCCTCCATCAATTTCTGCTGACTTGCTTATTTCCTCTTTTATCAGCTCTTTCATCTCTTCCTGATTTTTTTTATCTCCTTTTTTGGCACATTGAATGAACATACCGCCGGAACCGCAGCAGGGGTCGTAGAGTGTGCCGTTAAAAGGTTCGATGAACGCGGCAATAAATTCCACAATGTCGTGCGGGGTGTAAAATTCGCCGTCCTCTTTGGTGGCGTTCACGGCAAATGCTTTCAGAAAGTATTCGTACACGCGACCAATCAAGTCTTTCTCCTAACCAAAAGTTTTGTGGGAGATTTTGCTAATCTTGTCCACTACTTTTTTAATGACATTAGCTTCCAAGTTAATTTGGAAGAACAGACCTAATCGCACGCACCCTTTCAGGGCATCGCCACTGTTTTCGATGGCATCCAACGCATCGTCGAGGATGACATTCAGCTTGTTGGCGGGTTGTTGCGCAATATAGGTCCATCGCACTTTTTCCGGCACATAACTGCCAACCGGGTAGCGTTGGGGACTGTCGAGAAATGCTTGTGCAATGGTATCGTCATATCCTCTGTCCATACATTCCTGACGCATTGCGTTTTGTACATTTTTAAATTTTTCACCAATAAAACGAAGGAATACGAGGGTGAGCAGCATGTCACGTTTGTCCATTAATGCTGCATTGCCGGGCAAATAGTCGCGACAATTGAACAAAATACTTTCAAGATTAAGTTTGTCTTCGATTAGTTTCTTGTTTGCCATATTGAATAGTTTATTATCAGATTGGTAGAACCGACCGTTCCAAAATAGGATTAATTGAAGAGTAAAAATGAGTATGAATGAATCATATTTGAGTTGCAAAAGTACATTATTTTTCGTTAAAAACTGCAATAAAAATAGAATAATGCATTATTTATTTTCACAAGTGTAATTTTTAAAAATCAGTGTCATCACCATGCGCCAACGATTGGAGCGGATACCCCGCAGCAGCATACCAATGAGCAATTGATGATGTACTATTTACAATTTTTGGGAGTGAAAGTGTTGACAGGGGCAGGCTGCGAGGAGTTTAAGCGGAAAGCGTGACGGCAGTTTTAGGTGAGAGGTGAAAGGTGAAATGTGAGAGGTAGGAGAATAGAAGTTAGGTGCGGAGGGAAAACTGCCGGGGCGCCCAAAAAAAGAATAGAGAAAAGGGTACAAAATGTTTGAAAAAGGCAAAAAAAAAACGGATTGGCATCCCCAAAGAGACCAATCCGTATTATAAGAGTTAAAAAATGTTATTTTGCGGCGGCTTGGCAGGCGGTAATAGCCACTAAGCTAACGATATCTTCAACGGAGCAACCGCGAGAGAGGTCGTTGATAGGGGCAGCCATACCTTGCATAATCGGACCAACGGCTTCGGCACCGGCCATACGTTGAACCAATTTATAAGCGATGTTACCGACTTCCAAAGTAGGGAATACGAGGATGTTGGCTTTTCCGGCGATTTCGCTGCCCGGAGCTTTGCATGCGCCAACAGATGGAACGATGGCAGCATCGGCTTGTAATTCGCCGTCAATTTTCAATGCAGGGTCCATCTCTTTGGCTATCTTGGTGGCATTCACTACTTTGTCAACCATTTCGTGTTTTGCGGAGCCTTTTGTGGAGAAACTCAACATTGCCACGCGTGGATCTAAACCGGCAATAGCTTTGGCAGTTTTAGCCGTTACAACAGCAATTTGTGCCAATTCTTGTTCGTTGGGATTGGGGTGAGCCGCGCAATCGGCAAATACCATAATACCATCATCTCCCCATTGTTTGTCTTTGAAAATCATAATGAAAGCACCGGAAACGACCGAAACGCCGGGTAATGTTTTCACGATTTGGAAAGCCGGTCTGAGTACGTTGCCCGTTGCATTTTGTGCACCCGCAACTTCACCGTCAACTTCTTTGTTTTTAATCAACAATGTTGCCAAATAGAGAGGATCTTCTACCAACTTAAGTGCTTCCGGCATTTGCATTCCTTTGCTTTTGCGAATTTCGCACAACATTTCAGCATAAAATTCTTTTTTGGGGTTATTGATGGGATCAATAATAACAGCTTTGTCCAAATTCTTCAAACCGAATTGGTTGGCTTTTGCTTTGATTACGTCAGGATTTCCCAATAAAACGATAGAGGCAAGGTTTTGAGCAATAACGATGTCCGCAGCCTGAATAGTCCTGTCTTCTTCACCTTCTGCAAGGACAATACGTTTGTTGTATTTCTTTGCGTTGTCTTTAATTTCTTGAATTAAACACATAGTTATTTGTTTTGATTATTTTTAAAAATTTCAGGCTGCAAAATTACAAAAGAAGATGCTATAAATTGATTACAAAATGACCAATTCACATAGTTGCGTATTTTTTTATTGTCGTTATAAAACGGTAATCTTAGGGTCTCAAAAGTTGAATTTTATAGTTTTCATTTCCTCTATTGGTGCGTAAATTCACAATATAAGTCCCCGAAGCGACCATCAACGTAATTTGTTGTGAAGAATTTCCGTTGTGAGATTCGTACACTTTCTGTCCATATATATCAAAAATGATGATTTCTTGAATTTGCTTAGATGATTGATTGTCAATATAAACCGTATTTTGATTTGCGTACATGCGAATCGGATTCAGGCTTTGTTCGTCAATTCCAACGCCGCTAAAATAAGCCGTGATGGTGTGATCCGCATTTACATCTTCAAAAATATAAGTTGATACTGCTCCGACACTTACATCATCGACTACCACATCCCTAATCACAAAATTCGGATGAGGGGTGATTTGATAAGAAATGTCATCGCCGGCATTCACGATTGAGGTGCCGAAAGGGGTAATATTTCCGCCATTGATGGGGTCAACATTTGCCGTAATAATGTATTGATTTGGGGCAAAAATAACATGAATGGTGTGGTCAGTATGTACATTAGCAAATGTGTAAGTATTGGAATCGATTGTACCTAAACTTGTTCCGTCTATAATTACATCATACAGGTAATAGTCAACATCGGGAGTAAAAGTATAGGTAGTGCTGTCGCCGCACGCAACCCTCGATGTTCCCGATGGGTTAATCGTGCCATTCCCCTCCGCCGTGGCAGTGATACTGAGCGAATCAATGCTGAGGTACGCGTCAATCGTATAGTTTTCGTGAATGTCTGTAATGATATAAGAGGGCATACTTGTTAAAATCTCACCGTTAACAATTAATGAATCAATGTGATAGCAATTTTGTGCAATGAGTAGGAGCGTGTCGTGTCCGCAAGCCATGGTCTCCATATTGCTGTAATCCAAATCGCCATCAATAAATATTCGACTTGCCACAGTGAACACAGATTGGGCAAAAGTGACTTCAACGACGTGATTTTCGGTAATATTTGTTATTAAAATTTCATCATCATTGCCTTGATAAATGCCGTCTAACCAAACGGAATCGATGAAATAGCAATCGTCGGGCGTAATTTGCAAAGTGGCATCATCGCCGTAATCCACAAATTGGGAAGTCGGAGAAATGGTACCGCCATTGCCGGCAATGGTTGTAATTTCGTAGCTGTAAGTGTCAAAAACAGCACCGAAAGTGTGATTTTCGCGCACATCAGTAAAAGTGAAAGATGTATTTCCCGTTATCGCAACGCCATCAATAATCAGACTGTCAACGAAGTAACCTTGATTGGGCGTAATGGTCAATGTGAAGTTTTCCCCGCAAGTTACATTATTAATTCCACTTGGAGTGATGGTTCCGTTGGTCGGATTAGAAA
>CAYYHC010000032.1:0-15694 GCA_964471715.1 uncultured Lentimicrobiaceae bacterium
AAAGATGGTGGAGTTTTGGAATTGACGATGAGCAATCAACCCAATTATGACTTATGGAATCAGCCGGAAAGTTGTCCCCGCACCGAGATATCGGAAACGATTGCGTTGAGTCCCGTTTTTTCGCCCAATCATTCCTCATTTCGCGATAGTTTGACACTTACTTTATCGCTTACGCATGGTGAAATGTTGAAAGACAATATTATATATTATCAGACATCAAAAGACAATTTCAAAAAGACCTATCGTTATCAATCCCCGATTACGATTACGGAAAGTACTCAATTTAAAGCATTTAGCGAAAACAAAAAGGCTGTAAGTCCGATTGTGGAAGCCTCTTTTTTTCGTTTTGACCAAGATAAAACGATAAAAATCTTGTCCGAATACAATCCTCAATATACGGCGGGTGGCGATGAGGGGTTGATTGATCACATTCGGGGCAATCAGAATTTTAGATTGGGTGGTTGGCAGGGTTATCAAGATTCTGATTTTGAGGCAATTGTGGATTTACAAACTGCTAAGTCCATTCATTCGGTCAGTGTCGGTTTTTTGGAAGAGATTCGTTCTTGGATTTGGTTTCCTAAAAAGGTTGTTATCGAAATTTCCAATGACGGGGAGCGGTTTATGCCTTATGGAACGGTGGTCAATACCCATCCGGATAATGATTATACCATTAAGACAGAGAATTTTAGCATCACAAAAGAGGCGACGTGTCGTTATGTGCGCATCAAAGCCGAGAATTACGGGACAATTCCGGTGTGGCACTTGGGCGCAGGCGGGAAAGCTTTTATTTTTGTGGATGAAATTGAGATTCAATAATCATTGACAAATAAAGGCATTAAGTAGAAATTTCTCGGTTCGTGCTGCGGACAAACGGATTTTGTTTTTCAATTTAGCTTTAAGATATTTCCAATCGTTTGTGCTTTTTGTAATCATCTTGATTGGAGAAAATGGCTATTTCAACGTCTGCCATTTTTTCAACAAATTCTTTTTGTCAATTATAAAAAAAAATGACCCGTCGGCAGATCTTACGATATACCAACGGGTACTGTTATTTATGTCTTTATCTTTTTACGAAAGCGAGACGTTTTCGTTCATACCTCTTAAATGGAAGTCCATAATTTTTGAAAATTTTTGTATTTCCCCATGCATACCAACTTGTCACCGGCGGATAATCGTTCCATCAAGGCGGGAGAGTAGGGTATTGTTTGATATTGTACAGACGCAATGCCGATGATATTCTTTTCGGTAGAATGGTGTTGAATGGCAAGTACTTGCAGTTCAAAATTCTTCTCCAATTGCAAATCGGCAACCGTATAATTGACAAAAGATTGCGGAATGGTGAAGCGAATGACATAATATTCGGCATCCAATTTCATTGATTCTACAGGATGGCCGTAATCCAACAGATGTACCAGATTATGAGCGGCTTCCTCTTCCGGCGACAAAATCTTTTCCAATGAAAAGGCTTCCAAAATTGATCTGTGCGTGGCATCAATCGCGCGTGCGTAAATATGTTCCGTTTTTAGTTTTTTTAACAACGAAACTATCCGCAAAGATGCTCCGAAATTCTCTCCGATACAGACAATAACGGCGTCGATGGTTGTTAATGGCAATAGCGTCAGCGCCTCTTCCTCTTCGACATTCATAATATAAGAAACTGCCAATTTGTCTTTAATGGCGTTTACGCGGTGCTCGTTGCTGTCCACCCCGATAATTTCGTGGCCCAAAGCCGATAATTCTTCCGATAGACATCGTCCGTAATTGCCTAATCCGATGATGATGATTTTCATAATTCTATTAATTAATGATTATATTTTCTGTAGGATATTGATAAACATTTTTTCGCGGTTTAATAAGGCCCATTACCAACGTAATGAAACCGATTCTTCCGACAAACATCAGCAAGGTGATGATGATTTTTCCCGTGTCACTTAAAAAAAGTGTTGCATTTAAACTTGAACCCACTGTGCCTAAGGCAGATACACATTCAAAAACAATTTGTGTCAGCGATAAATCGGTCTCAGTAAATGTAAGCATAAATGTAGCTATCGCAGTGAGTAACAATGAGGTAATAATTGTAGCGTTGGCGCGGTGGATGGAATCGGGAGAAATATTCCGTTTGAAAACTTTAGAAGTTTTGCTGTTGCGCAATATTGATTCCAAGTTAATCAGGGAAACAGCGAAAGTATTCACTTTAATCCCGCCCGCAGTAGATTGCGATCCTCCGCCAATCCACATTAAAAATACAATGATTAAAATTGTAGGTGTTTGAAAATGAACGGGATCAAGACTCATAAAGCCGGCAGTTCGCGGAAGCGTCGCATTGAAAAAAGATTGTATGATTTTGTCGGAAACACTAAATGGTGCCAACGCATTATTCCACTCCGTGGCGGCAAAAACCACTGTGCCGGATACTAACAAAAAGAAAGTCATAAATAGCACAATTTTAGTGTTTAATGTGTATAAATGTTTCAAATAATGCGGCGGACGCGGCAAACGTTGTAAACGATAGAATAAATTTTTTACGTGATAAGTAATGCCGTTTTTCGTATTTACCAAGATTGGAAAACCTATGCCACCCAAAATTACCAAAAATGAGATAATCAGGTAGAAAAAGGAGTGATGATATAATAATAACGGATTCCCCAAATTTCCCGGCAGAGTGGAAAATCCCGCATTACAAAATGCAGATATAGAATGAAATACAGAAAAAAACAGTTCTTCTTTTATACTCATTCCCATTGTCCCATGTATAGTTTTAAAAATGATGATCGCTCCCGTAATTTCTATAACCGACGTGAAAAGCAATACTTGCGTCATCGTTTTTCGTAATGATTCCCCTAATGAGTTTGAATTTATTAAATCTTTTACAACTAATTGGTTATAAATAGAGGTGTTTCCCATAAAGAAAAGTGCAAAAAAACTTGTTAAAGTCATCACGCCCAATCCACCGACTTGAATAAGTAAAAGTATGACTGCCAAACCGGTATGAGTAAAAGTGGTGCTCACCTCCACAGATGTCAGTCCGGTGACGCAAACCGCGCTGGTGGTGATAAAAAGCGAGTCTATCCATGTAATTCCTTGATTAAAAGTGCAATGCGGCATTTTTAGTAAGATGGTACCAATAATGATGAATATCAAAAAACTCATTCCGATAATGAGGGACGGATTCGTACGCCTCCCTAAAATACGAATTAAATTATGCGATATGATAAAAATAGAGTAGAGAGTGAGCAAGCTCATCAAAAAGTAGTAATGTCGCAGGAAACTGATAATGGTGTATAAAAAATTATTTTCGGGCAGAAACATGAAGAAATCCGGTATAATGGCAATGAAAAACAGCACAAACCAAATGCACATTTGGTACTTTTGTTTCTTCTTCGCTTGTGCCCATTGCAGCATTGCAATGATTATAAGATTGATAATAAAGATGAATTTAGTCAGATTATAAAAAGAATATAGAGTGGCATGTGTGGTGGGGGTAATTGGAAATCCAACCCAAAAGAGAGTGCCAATGACAACGATGATAGCGCAAAGAAGACTCAAAATATTGAATATGCGGTGTAAAGGATTTCCGATACTTTGAATCCATTTTTTTCTGAAAATATAAAATTGTTTGTAAAACATAAAAGGTTAAAGAAAAATAATGATTTGTAAATACCTCAAAAAGAACAATATAGTGAACTAATTTCATAATAATCAGTTCGAAATGGCGCAGCAAAGATAGTATTATTTTTCATTATACAAATAAAAAATGTGAAAAATCAAATAATTAGTTGTACTTTTGCCGCCGATAAAGAAAGGGGTGCCGAAAGGCTGAGAATAGACCCAATGAACCTGATTCGGATAATGCCGACGTAGGGAGTTGCCATCATTCTTATTTGACCCTCTTTCAGTTTTAATTCACTAATTTAAAAGCTGTTAGAGTATGAAAAAAAATCAAAAAAAATCAAAAATCCAATCATTGACACGGCAAGGCGTGTGTCTCTTTTTATTAATTCTAATCTTTCATCGTGGCTATGGACAAAATTCACCGACCGATACCGTTGCTCCGATATTGCTCAACGAAATAGGCGTTTCGTGGACTTTGCCGAGCGGGGAAAAAATCTTCTCTGCTTCTTCCGTTAACCGCAACAACATTCAAGAAAAAATGGGCAACGGCAGTGTCAACAATCTGTTCGATTTGGTGCCGTCAATGATTACTACGTCCGATGCGGGAACGGGCATCGGCTACAGCTACATGCGTATTCGCGGTATTGACCAAACACGTATCAATATCACGATTAATGGAATAGCACTGAACGATGCGGAATCACAAGGTTCTTGGTTCGCCAATTTGCCGGATTTCGGTGCCAATGTGCAACAATTGGAAGTGCAGCGCGGCGTGGGTACCTCCAACAACGGTTCGGCCGCTTTCGGAGCAAGCATGAACTTCTCCACACTTTCCGCCTCCCTTAAACCCTATTTGTCGCTGAGCAGCAGTGCCGGCTCTTTCTACACTTTCCGTAATTCCGTTACTGCCTCTACCGGCTTAATCAAAAAACGACTTTCATCTACCATTTCTTACTCTAACGTTTTGAGTAACGGATATATAGATCGTGCATCCGCTTTGTTGCATTCCCTGTTTTTTACCACCGAATACCGCTTTCTTTCATTCAAAAATGATAAAGATTACGGCAGATTAAAATTTAATTTACTCTATGGAAACGAAAAAACAGGCTTGGCTTGGAATGGCGTTCCTTCCGACTCACTATCAACCAACCGAACCTATAATAGTTGCGGGGAATATTTTGATAATCAAGGAAATAGAAAATATTACGAAAATGAAACCGACAACTATCAACAGACCCATTTTCAACTATTATATGATTACCGCAAACAACTGCAAAGCAACCGTTGGGTACACAATTTGAGTTTGAATATTGCCGGACATTTAACGCGAGGAATCGGTTATTATGAAGAATATCAGGAAGATAACGCTTATGAAGCTTGCGGATTGTCGCCGTTTATATTATCCAATGACACATTATGGACAAGCGACATGATTACACGAAAATACTTGGACAATTATTTCTATGGCGGGACTTTTCATTTTGCGCACGAAATTCGGTTGGATTCCCTCGGCAACAGCATTACTTGGTCGTTAGGTGGGACTGCCAATCGCTATGATGGTAAACATTACGGGACTTTAATATGGATGCAATATGCTGATAATAATGCTATTAACACGCATTGGTATGATGGAATCGGCGATAAAAGACAGTATAATGTTTTCGGAACCGTTGCCTATCGTTTGCCGGAACGGATTTATACCTATCTTGATTTGCAATATCGTTGCATCGATTACCGTATTTCCGGTATTGATGATAACTTGTCGGATGTTTCACAGAATTATTTGTGGCATTTTTTGAATCCCAAAGCAGGGTTTAATTATTCGTGGAATTACAAAAATAAGTGGAAAAAATCAGTTAATCAATCGGTATTTGCTTCGTTTGCCGTGGCGCATCGTGAGCCGACGCGCGCCGACCTGACCGAGGCTGACCTCGACCGCCGCCCGAAGCCCGAAACACTTTACGATTTAGAGTTGGGTTACAAGGTTTATGGCAAGCAATTTACGTTCAATGCAACCGGTTACTATATGTATTATAATGACCAATTGGTTCTGACGGGTGAAATCAATAATGTGGGAGCGGCGATAATGACCAACGCACCGAAAAGCTATCGTGCAGGTATTGAGTTGATTGCGCAGTACAAGCCGGTTTATTTCTTTGAATGGATTTTGAATGGAACGTTGAGTACTAACAAAATCATTGATTTTACAGAATATGTTGATGATTGGGACAGCGGCGTGCAACGTGTTCGACAGTTAGGGACTACCGACATCTCTTTTTCTCCTAACGTGGTGGCAAGCAACGAATTCCGTTTTGAACCTGTTTCCAATTTCAATATTTCTTTCATTACAAAATATGTAAGCAAACAGTATCTGGATAATTCGAACAACAATAATTATATTATTAAACCGTACTGTATCAATAATTTACATTTAAGTTATACGATTCATACGCGTCCGATTTCCGAAATAAATATTTTCTTTCATATCAATAATATTTTCAATGCGAAGTATGCAAGCAATGCCTGGTTATACAAATATTATTATAATAACGAAGAATGCCGACTTGACGGATATTTTCCGCAGACCGGCATCAACTTTATGGGAGGAATACGGTTACTCTTTAATTAGTTTTTGTTGATTAATTGACCGTTACCGCTGTTTTCGACTTTAATTTTCGGACTTCCTTTGTAGTAAAGATTGCCGGTACCGCTCAAGGTAACGTCTAAATTATCGGTAGGGGCAACGTAAATCGCGCTTGTTCCGCTGTTGACAACTTTGCATTTTTTGGTTACCAAAGAGAAAGCATTAAAGTTGACAGCGCCGGATGAAATAATGGTGAGGTCTTTTGTCGTGCCGGTGATGTTAATATCGCTTGTTCCGCTCAACGTTACCTTCAACGATTTTCCGATAAAACCAATAAATTCCATTCTCCCTGAGCCTGAGCTGGTGAGTTCCATCAATGATACCGATTTTAATCGGTCGAAAGTGAGCGTTCCAGTTGAGGAATTGGCAAATTTGAATTTCGGAGCCCACAGATTGTTGCAATTTCCGTAAACGGTTCCTGACAAGTTAAATTCGGCGTTTTCTGCAATGATTTCAGCGCAATTTAGTTCAAAATTGCCGGAAACTTTCAATTTTAATGATGAAACCGACAGATTTTTCAAATTCAAATCCCCGCGACCGCTTACCACATATTCCATTTTGTCGCTCATAATTGCCGCGGCGTTGATCTTGCCGCTGCCGGCGTATTCCAAAGATTTCATTATCGGTAAAGCAATATTGAGCGTAATCGGAATATTATTAACCAAATTTGTACTTTTTGGCACTTTAACCACCAACGACGAACCTTTTACTTCGGTAATCACATATTCCAACAAATTGGATTCGCCCTCTATCTCAAGTGAGGGTTGAATGGCGTAACTGACATTGACATTCATATCGCCGGAAACGTTTTCCGAAGATATGCTGATTTTCTCAAATTGAGCCAATTGATGGGTCTCTTTCTTTACTTCTTGATTTCCTTTAATCTCTTTTCCCTGTGCAGAGGATGATGCAAAAATTATTAATGACAGGGTTACCAATTTCATTATTCTTTTCATACGTATAAAATTTATTCTTTTTAATTAGTTTATATTCAATTGATTATAATCATACATTTGAAAGGTTGTATTGTTCAAAAATTTGCTGCAAAATTACAAATAATTGAAAGATTTAGGTAAAAGACGTACGAAAAATGTTTAATTTGCATGATGCACCATAGAATCACTGAAAGATTAAATAATGGGTTGCGGTTCTATTTTTTAATAAACTTCGATGTCGTTTTCCCTTTTTGATTAATGAAAAGTAAATTATAAGTACCTGTAAAAAAGTGAGATACATCAATCTCTGTATGTACATTATTTATTTTATTGATAGATACGGTATTTCCGGTAATGTCGGAAATAATAAGTTCTCCCTGTGCATCTTCTTGTGATATGAAATCAATGTTTAGCGTTTCATCTGCCGGATTGGGATAAACATTAAATAACTTTTTTTCATTCAGCGGAATACTACCTCCGCCCATTTGTAAACACTGCAAATCGGGATGAGTCATATAAACTAACGAATCATTCTGTGACACACACAAAAGTACACTTAATGACGATTCCGAAAGATAGATAAATCCAAAAGGTCCGTAAGAAGGACCAACTCCTTCAATAAATCGTAAACTGATATTGTAGTTAAGAAAATCGGTAGAATGATCGAAAAAACGTGAATAACTAAAATCAGCAGACTGAAAGCAAATAATCTTTCTTCCATTCATATAAATTATGGAATCCACAATTAAGTCTGTGTTCTCCTCATTATAATAATATTCATACCATGGATTTCCATCAATTTCAGGAAGATGGAACGTGTCACCAACATTCAATGACATATCACACCATAAAACTTCTTGTTGAAGGTTAGGGTAGTAGCGATAGATGTGTCCCATGGAAGTATCTTCTCTTACAAACAAATCACCAATGTAAACAGAAGAACAATCTTGAATAAGACAACGATAATATAACGTATCATTGTAAGTTATTGTATCATTTTCTGTCAATGTATATGAATGTGTTTCAACGCATCCTCCTAAATTTTCAGGATTATAATCATTTGTATAACAGTTTTTTATATATCATAGCAACCTAATGGACGGATAATTTCGATAGAGAAACTATTTTGGTACTTGCAGAGAGATTGTTAATTGTTTTCCCATTCACTATCAATTTTCCACCGCGCCGAATGTGAATCTGAGCTTCGGAATGAAGAAAATCGGGATGGTCAATATCAACCACCGCCTTGTTGTCGATGATGATGGTGGAGGTGCGAGCAGTTTGAAAATCAGCCCCTTTTCTGATTGTCAATATCGATTCCGATTGAATCCGCAGCGTTGAACTGTCGCCCATCGTGTAATGACAGCCGCTATACAAAATCATTTTACTTTTTTCCGTTAAAACAATTTCCGTTTGAGGTTCTTGCCTTAATGTGCTGCCCGATTCGCACGTAAAACGTGTCGGCTCAGCGAAATAGCCACTTTCAACATCTCTGTATTGTTGTGCGGGCGTACGATTTTGCGCCAATGTAATGCTGTGATTACGTTTCAAATTCAGTTGTTCTTTCAATACAATTTTACCCGTCCAACGTGCATCTTCCGAAATGTCATAATCATCCCATCTTATTTTTACACAATAACTTACCGAATCACTTCTCGGAATTATTTCTATACTTAAACCGGTTAAATAAATAGTGGCGTTGTTAAATTGCCGATTATTGTTAAATGTTAATTTTCTTTGCAATTGATTGTTGATGAAGTAATTGGTATTGCTTGTGTAGCATGTCTTTGTGTTGCAAGTACTTGGATTGGTTCCCATATTAATTTTACGATGCGTGGAAAAAGCATCATCCTTATCTCCGAGCCGTGGAATGCTGTTCGTCACAAACTCGTTCCCGATTTTCTTAAGGTGCATCGTGTCTTCCCTGACAACAAAACATGACTTTGTGCTATTGTAAGTTGTTCCCAAATCCCTGTCGTTATCTTCCGGAATAATGAACATTTCTTGATCTTGATAACCGCCGAAAGCGTTGGCAAATTCCGGCACGTAATAGTATTTTTCGTTCTGATTCCGGTCGCTGCAAACGATATCCTCCTCGTGCTGCCAACGATGCCGGGTGTAATCCCAATAACCTTCATTGCTGATAATGCGCAAGTTATCGCGATTCACATTATCCCAAACCTTATTTGGTTTGCCGCTTAAAACATCACGTCCGATTTGGTAATAGGCATAAATTCCCGGAGTACCCTCATTTAAACAAGTGGTATTGGAGTATTGTAAAAAATCCAATTTATTGTTATTCAATATGTTATGAAATTCCAACCAAATATATTGTTGCGGAGTAATGGTACTATCTTTATATGGCAATTTAATTCTGATTGCGTCTCCGTAGGTTACAAAATCGCGTAAAATGAATTGTTTTTCGCCGTTTTCTTTACAGATATCGGCACAAACAGAATGCTCATTTTCACTATTTCGGGCAGAAATGTAATAGGGACTGTCGGGATGTTTCCAATGCATGCGCCATCGTTCATAGCCGTTGCAGCTCACCAATCCGCTATTGGCACCTCCCATCAAACCGTAGCCTCCCTGAATATTCATAAAAGGCATCGTTCCTTCCGAACTGCGGTGATTGCCACCGGAAGTATGAAAATTGTTCCCGCCGAACAACGAGTGCGAAATCTCGTGCGTAATAACTCCGGTCGGATTCGCCGCAATATTTTGATTGTCAATGTTTAATATTGCACCGTGATGACTGAAAGAATATTTTACACCGTCGAGGAACAGCAACTGCTCCGAAATTCCGATTCCGTACCCGCAACTTTTGCATAAGTTGCCATATTCTCTTGAAATATTACGAAAAAGCACTAACGAATAAAAAATCCTGTTTTCATTTTTACAGCTGTAATCCGAAATCCGATTATGTCCGTAGAGGGTTTGCAATCCGCCGGATTCATTGATCATGTGTATCGCCGTTTTTGCTATATTGTTGAAAGTGAAAATGTTATTATTGTCCCGCAGTACTCTGCTTTCGCGTACATTTACCACTACAAAGTCGCCGGAAATCTGTAATGTATCAAATGATGATTCCCCGAAAAGGCGGGTAATGCAACCATGTGGATTCCCCGGTACATAAGCCGTATCCATAAAATCCAACAGATAGGTTGGGATGGCGGCATTGTTTACGCCTGCATCCAAGGTGTCGGTAAGTTCTGCCCACAGCCGGTCAGGGTCGCCCACTTGATTGGTATCGGGATGAACATCGTAAATAACATTAATGAAAAGATTGAGCATGCGAATGCGGGCATTGTTGGGAAAATCCTTGTAATTCCAACTATTGTGCGTCGTTTGCGCCGATAGTGCAAAAGAAAGACCGATAAAGCATAGCAATAATTCTATTTTTCGTTTCAAGGCGCATTTTTTTGGTTGGCTCTTCAAAAATGAGCAAATGGAGTGGCAAAAATACATTATTTTTCAATAAAATCTATTTTGGGGTTCCAATTTTTTCGATTACCATTATCATTATAAATAATAAAAGCCTTGCTGTCAATTTTTGTGTATATTTGCGCTTTAATTCAAATGAATGAAAAATAGTAAACAACAATAATATAAACCATTAAAAATCAGTATTATGGCATTTAATTTGAGAAACAGAAACTTTTTAAAATTGTTAGATTTCACTCCTGAAGAAATCAAATTTTTACTAACATTGGCAACCGATTTGAAGAAAGCCAAATATACAGGAACGGAACAACCGACCTTAAAAGGAAAGAATATTGTTTTATTATTTGAAAAAGATTCGACACGTACACGTTGTTCTTTTGAAGTAGCTGCTTTAGATCAAGGCGCACACGTAACTTATTTAGGACCATCGGGTTCGCAAATGGGTAAAAAAGAATCGATGAAAGATACGGCACGTGTTTTGGGAAGATTGTACGATGGTATTGAATATCGTGGTTATTCTCAAGAAATCGTGGAAGCATTGGGCGAATTTGCCGGTGTTCCCGTATGGAATGGCTTGACAACCGAATTTCATCCTACACAAATCTTGGCGGACTTTATGACGATGATGGAACATTGCGACAAACCGTTGAACCAAGTATCATTCTGCTATTTAGGCGATGCCCGCAATAATATGGGTAACTCATTAATGGTAGGTGCTGCCAAAATGGGAATGGATTTCCGTGCCGCTGCTCCGAAAGAATGTCAACCCGATGCCAAATTGGTGGCTGAATGCAAAAAAATTGCCAAAGAAACCGGCGCCAAAATTACTATCACTGACGATGTTGACAAAGCAGTCAAAGGCGTAGATTTCTTATACACAGATGTTTGGGTTTCTATGGGCGAACCTGCTGAGGTTTGGGAACAAAGAATTAAATTGCTCCGTCCTTACCAAATAAATATGGATGTTGTAAAGAAAACAGGAAATGCCAACGTTAAATTCTTGCATTGCCTTCCTTCTTTCCACAATCGCGAAACCGTTATCGGTCAAGATATTTACCAAAAATACGGCTTGGAAGCAATGGAAGTTACGGATGAAGTTTTCGAATCCCCGATGTCCATCGTTTTTGATGAAGCCGAAAACAGACTTCACACCATTAAAGCCGTTATGGTTGCCACATTAGGCAAATAATTTTTAAAATCATGAAAAAGATATTGATTCTTCTTCTAACAGTCTGCATGGGCGTTCCTGCGTTGAACGCCCAAAGCAAGGCTGATGCCGTTTGCGGCTATTACTATGCGCAAGATCCTTTCTCAAAAGAAGGAAGCCAAGTAAGAATATACAAAAATAGTCAGGGAAAATATGATGGAATTATTGTGTGGGTCGAAAATCCTGAAAAAAAACATTTTATCAATTACAAATTTTTGCGTGATTTTGTCTATGATGCCGAAGAAGGAGAATGGGTGGACGGGAAAATTTATCACCCCGGTAACGGGAAAACCTACAAAAGCTACCTCAAATTGGAAAACGGCAAGTTGAAAGTGAGAGGATATGTTGGCTTTTCACTATTGGGAATGTCAATGTATTGGAACAGAGAATCAAAACAAAGAGTACAAAGATGAACTTTATAGAAGAATTAAGATGGAGAGGGATGATTCACGACATCATGCCCGGCACGGAAGAACAATTGCAAAAAGAGATGACCACCGCTTACGTTGGCATTGACCCTACGGCAGATTCATTACACATCGGACACTTGGTGAGCGTGATGATACTCCGCCATTTCCAACGCTGCGGCCATCGCCCCGTCTTACTGCTCGGCGGCGCTACCGGTATGATTGGTGACCCATCAGGAAAATCACAAGAACGTAATTTGTTGGACGAAAAGACTTTACAACATAATGTCACCTGTATTCAAAAACAATTGGAGAAATTTCTAACCTTTGACAAAAAAGATGCCAATTCTGCCATTTTAGTCAATAACTACGATTGGATGAAGAATTTCTCTTTTTTGGAATTTATCCGTGATGTGGGTAAACACCTTACTGTCAATTATATGATGGCAAAAGATTCCGTCAAAAAGAGATTGAACGGAGAGGGAGACGGAATGTCGTTTACCGAATTTTCGTACCAATTAGTACAAGGTTACGACTTCTATTATCTTAATCAAAACTATAACTGCAAGTTGCAAATGGGCGGCTCCGATCAGTGGGGCAACATTACCACCGGAACGGAATTGATTAGAAGGAAAGCCGGCGGGGAGGCCTACGCACTCACCTGCCCACTCATCACCAAAGCCGACGGCGGAAAGTTCGGAAAAACCGAAAAAGGAAATATCTGGTTAGACCCCGCCAAAACCTCTCCCTACACCTTCTACCAATTTTGGCTCAACTGCAGCGACGACGACAGCAAACGATACATCCGTATTTTTACGCTATACTCCAAAGAAGAAATCGAAGCAATGGAAAAAGAGCATGACGCCGCTCCGCACCTTAGAATTTTGCAAAAAGCACTCGCCAAGGAATTGACCATCTGCGTTCACTCACAAGAAGACTACGAAGCCGTCGTTAATGCCTCCGACATCTTGTTCGGAAAAGGTACCGCAGACAGCTTGGCGCAATTGTCGGAAGAGATGTTCCTTGACATTTTTGAAGGTGTCCCACAAACCGAAATTGCTAATTCATTGATTCATAACGGAATCCCTATTGTGGATTTTGTTACCGACCATACACAAATCTTCCCATCCAAAGGGGAGGCGCGCCGTATGTTGAAAGATAACGGAATTTCTATTAATAAAGCAAAAGTCAATGATAATTACATCGTTAATAACGATTCTTTGATTAATGGGAAATATATTTTGGTGCAAAAAGGGAAAAAGAACTATTATATTGTCAAAACCGTTTAACCTAAAATAAAAGGTAATGTTGTCGGAAGAACTGCGTATTTCAATTATTGTTCCCGTATATAATCGCCCCGATGAGGTAAATGAGCTGCTGGAAAGTCTTTCAAAACAGACCGATAAGGATTTTGAAGTCTTAATCATCGAAGATGGCTCCACGCTTCGCTGCGAAGAGGTTTGCACAAAATATGGCGATTCTTTGAATATCCACTATTATTTTAAACCCAATTCGGGAAGAAGTCAAACCCGGAATTATGGAATGGAGCGCGCCAATGGTAACTATTTCATCATTTTTGATTCCGATTGCATCATGCCTGAACAATATATAGAGTTGGTAAAGAAGCATTTATCAACAAATTATGTAGATTGTTTCGGCGGACCGGATGGCGCAGACAGCTCCTTCTCAAATATGCAAAAAGCCATCAACTATTCCATGACTTCTATCATGACCACCGGCGGCATTCGCGGCGCAACCAAAAATGTTAACAAGTTCTCCCCGCGTTCTTTCAATATGGGCATCGCAAAAGAGGTCTTTCAAAAAGTGGGCGGCTATAAAGATATGATTGGCGAAGATATTGATTTGAGTATTCGCATCAAACAAGGCGGTTTTAAAACACAACTTTTCCCCGAAGCTCATGTTTTTCATAAACGCAGAGTCAGTCTTAAAAAATTCTTTAAACAGGTCAATACCTTCGGAAAAGCACGTTTATTATTGAAAAAATTGCACCCTTCATCACTTAAATTGGTGCATTTACTTCCAATGTGCTTCGTCTTGGGAAATATACTATTGGTATTATTAGCCATCATATTTTGGAATTTATGGTTCATTTTGCCGTTAGGTATCTATATTATTGCCATTTTTTTGGAATCCCTCATCAAAAACAAGCGCATTTCGATCGCTTTGTTGTCAATAATTACAAGCTACACACAGTTGTTCGGATATGGTTTGGGATTTATCTCGGAACTCATTACGCATAAAGCCTCGCGTGCCAATCAGGAGGAATTATATAAATCGCATTAGCAGAATAAATTATGAAAAAAATATTAGTCACCGGAGGTGCCGGGTTTTTAGGATCTCACTTATGTGAACGATTGTTGAATGAAGGAAATGAAGTCATCTGTTTGGATAATTACTTCACCGGAAACAAGCGTAATATTATTCATTTATTGGATAATCCCTATTTTGAAATCATTCGTCACGACATAACGGCTCCTTTTTTCATAGAAGTAGATGAAATTTATAATTTGGCATGTCCGGCATCGCCCATTCATTACCAGTATAATCCCATCAAAACGGTGAAAACGTCCGTTATGGGCGCCATTAATATGTTGGGATTGGCAAAACGTATTAAGGCGAAAATCTTGCAAGCCTCCACCAGCGAAGTGTATGGCGACCCCTTTGTACATCCTCAAAATGAAGAATATTGGGGGAATGTCAACCCTATCGGCATCCGTTCCTGTTACGATGAAGGCAAACGCTGCGCCGAAACACTCTTTTTTGATTACCACCGACAAAACAACGTCAATATTAAGGTCATTCGTATTTTTAACACGTATGGACCACGCATGCACCCGAATGATGGAAGGGTAGTCTCCAATTTCATTGTGCAAGCACTTAAAAATGAAAATATTACTATCTATGGCGATGGAAGCCAGACCCGAAGTTTCTGCTATTGCAGCGATTTAATCGATGGAATGATTAAAATGATGGCGACCAACGACAACGTTACCGGTCCTATCAATATTGGAAATCCGAACGAGTTCACCATTAAGCAGTTAGCCGAATTAGTCATCGAAATGACCGGCACAAAATCAAAAATTGTCTATATGCCTATTCCCGCCGATGACCCCACGCAACGCAAACCGAACATTGACAAAGCTCAATCCATTTTGCATTGGAACCCCACCGTCGAGTTGCAGGAAGGATTGACCAAAACCATTGAATATTTTAGAGAATTGGTATAATTCTTAATACATAATTCATTATTTATTGTAATTTGTCCATTTTTAATTTATAATTTTTTTTGGGCGCCCCGGTTCGCCTTATCCGTTTCGTAATTGATCTTTCAACACGTATAACCGGCTCACCGTCACGCTTTCCGCTACAACTCCTCGCAGCGGCGGCTTCCTTGACCTTGTCTTAAAATCCCTGCCCCAAAACT
>CAYYHC010000033.1:0-15209 GCA_964471715.1 uncultured Lentimicrobiaceae bacterium
AACCCGCGACCTAAAGCTTGGGAAGCTTTCACTCTACCAACTGAGCTATTACCGCGAAAACGGCTGCAAAATTACATCTTTTTTTTCAATTGATGATAATTCCGAAATTTTTTAATTTTTTTGATAATCATCTGTATATTATTTCTACCTTTTTACACAAAATAGACATACAATTCAGTATTTGAATGATTCAGTTATTCAGATACTCTTTTTCTGAACTCTTCCGTAATTTTTGCTACCGGATATTGGTCGAAATGATCAAGGCTGATGACAATTTGTTGGGGGGAGAGTTTTGGAAAGTCAAGCGGCAAAATAATATAAAAATCGGCGTAAATATTTTGATGCGTGAGTATGTGTTTGGTGTGCCATGCCAACTGCGGAATTTCGTTGCAGGCAATTTTTTTTTCTCTTAAGTAGCTTTGAATGTCAAAATCTGCTGTGAGGGTTTCTACCAACGGAAATTCGTATAAATTTTGCCATATATCTTTTCCAATTCGCTGTTGCAGAATGGTTTGGTTGTTTTTTACAAAAAACAGATAATGAAAATAACGATCTTTGATCCGAATATTTTTTTCTTTAAAAGGAAGAACGTCCACTTGTCTGTTTTGAAAGGCATAACATGATTCTTGGAAAGGGCAGATGTCGCAATTGGGATGAATCGGCACACATTGTGTGGCACCCATTTCCATCATAGCCTGATTAAAAGGTCCTGCGTGGTCGGCAGGAATGAGTTTTAAACATTTTTGATAAATAAGTTTGCGGGTGTTGTTGAGTGCAATATTGTCATAAATTCCCAAGTAGCGGCTCACGAAGCGAAGCACATTTCCATCAATGGCGGGGTAGGGGAGATGAAAAGCGAAGGAGGCGATGGCGGCTGCGGTATAATCGCCAATGCCTTTTAGTTTGCGGATTTGTTCATATTGGTTTGGAAAAATCCCATTATGTTCTTTAACAATGGTTTGCGCGGCGAAGTGCATATTTCGAGCGCGGGAGTAATAGCCCAAACCCTGCCAGATTTTCAGCACCTCAGTTTCCTGCGCACCTGCCAACGCACGCACATCAGGAAATTGGTGTAGAAATCTGTAATAATAATCCAACCCTTGTACGACCCGAGTCTGCTGTAAAATAATCTCCGAAGCCCAAATCTTGTATGGGTTAGTCTCCTCACGCCACGGTAATTTTCGTTTATTCTCCTCAAACCACTGAAGCAGTGTATCTGTAAATGTCATTTTGCTAATTAGTTAGCATCAATAATTTGGAATAATTCGTCCAATTTGGGAGTTAAAATAATTTCGGTGCGGCGGTTTTTGGCGCGGGCTTCCGGCGTGTTGCTCTCATCTAACGGGAAAAACTCGCCTCTGCCGGATGCGGAAATTCGCTTCGGATCAATATTGCCGGATGAAAGCAAAATCTTTACTACCGACGTAGCTCGCATCACACTTAAATCCCAATTATCTTTTACTTGTGCTGAACCTTTGTAGGGAACATTGTCGGTGTGACCTTCAATGAGCACATTGATGTCAGATTCCGTTTCCAATACTTTCGCCAATTGCTGAATGGCTTTTATACCCTGACTTTCAACTTCCCAACGTGCTGATGCAAACAACAATTTTTCATCCATCGATACATAAACTTTTCCGTTGCGCTGTTCTACTTTCAAACCACTGCCTTCAAAATTCTTCAAAGCATTGCTGACTTTGTCTTTCAACGCCTTGACTTCTTTATCTTTTTGAGCCAAAATATTTTGCAATTCCGCAAGATTCGCCGTATAAATATTTAGTGAATCCTCTTTGTTGGCCAACTCTTCAGCTTGCTCGTTCAATTGTGTTTGTAATGTCTTCAATTCTCTTTCCTTATTGTCCAATTGTAACTTCACACTGTCCAAGTTATTAGTTAACTGATTGATAGCAGATGAGTTGGTCTTGTTCATATTGATAATGTCTTGAGTTAAGTCGTCGTAATCTTGTTTCGCTTTTGCATAATCACGCTCCGATTGCATCAATTTATGTGTCAAACTCAAAGTATCTGCTTTCAATTGTTCCACCCTGCTTTTAAGGTTGGTTACTTCTTTATCCAAATCGCGACTCTTGTTCTGGCAATCTGTCAACTCATTCGTTGCAAACATCTTATCACTATTACATTCGTTATATTTGTTTTCCAATTCCTGATACTTCTGTTTGGTCACACATCCTGAAAAAACAACAGAAATGATAGTAATTGCGGCAATAAAATACAGTGTCTTTTTCATAATCAATTCTTTTTTACGTATTAACCTGCAAAAGTACAACAGTTTTATAACCAAAAAGTTCCGATATAAAATTTTTTATACACGTGATATTGTGAATAAAATGAGTTGTTTTTTCTTTTGTTGTGATTTTTTTTTTACTTTTGCGACTAATAAGGAAATTTTGTGAAATGAAACACGAAGCGGTCAACGATGAATTTGTATCTTTAGTGGATGAGAATAAGAAAATTATCTACAAAATCGTGCATCTTTATACTAATAATGTTGATTTACAACGTGATTTGGAACAAGAAATTTTAATTCAACTCTATCTTTCTCTACCTAAATTTAAAAACGAATCCAAACTCTCTACTTGGATTTATCGTGTTGCCCTTAATACTACTATCTCTTTTTTACGCAAAGAACGCAAATACAACGATAATAATATTTCCTATGATCAATCGGTTTTTGAAATCGCTGAAAACAATGACAATGTCGTCGCAAAAGAACATGTTCAACAACTTTATCAACAGATCGATCAATTGGATAATATTGACAAAGCATTGTTGCTTTTATATTTGGATGATAAATCGCATCGTGAAATTTCTCAAATTTTGGGTATCACCGAGAGTAATGTCGGTACTAAAATCAATCGTTTGAAACTCAAATTGAAACAGGAATCAAATAATTATTAAATATAATCAATTATGGAAATAGATGATTTAAAAAGACAGTGGCAAAGCCATGAGCAAAACTTGGATGAGAATCTGAAACTAAATCGTGAAATATTGAAACAAGTTCACTTTAGTCGGATTAATTCTGTCTTTAAATATATGGGAGTTGCCGAATTATTCAACTTGGTTGTATTGTTGTTGATTGTTATTGTGTATGTGCCATACACCATTTCCTATTCTGAAGAAGCGGTTTATCTTTGGACAGGAATAGCCACAATATTAATGTCGTTGGTCTATTTCGTCTTATCCACGATTGAATGGATTGGCTATTTGAAGATCACCTCTTCTAACGAAAACGTATTGAAAAAACAGAAAGCAATTATTACGCAAGAACGCAGAGTTGCCCGTTTTTTCATTATTGAATTGGTGCTTGCACTATTAATAACTGTAGCCGCTCTTCCAATTCTTTTTAAATTGTGCAATTATGACGAATGGATAAATCGATTACCTTATTATTATATTTCTTTTGCCGTTTTAGCGGCAGTGGGTGTGACAATATGCTGTGTTCTTTATCGTTATTATGTGAAGAAGTTTAAAAATGCCGAAGAAGAACTCAAATCTATCGAACAATATGAAATATAAAGATAGCTTTGCAGGCGATTTTATTGAAAATGAATATTCAATTAAATAATTGAAAATAAGAAAATTAGTATTAACCAAAATTTTATTTTAAACATTAAATCATGAAAAGTATGAAAAAAATTTGTCTAACGCTGTTAGCGCTTGTGTTTGTCTGTATGGGCACCCTCTCTGCGCAACAATTAACAGCAAAAATCGGAGTCGATCCGTCCGTTAGAATCGGGAAACTCGAAAACGGAATGACGTACTACATTAAAGCGAACAAAAAACCCGAAAATCGCGTGGAATTTCGTTTGGCAGTGAATGCAGGCTCAAATCAGGAAGATGATGACCAACAAGGTTTGGCACACTTTACCGAACACATGGCTTTCAATGGCATGGAAGGTCTCCCCGGAAATGCAGTAGTAAGCGAATTGCAAAAAATCGGTGTCGCTTTCGGTATGGATTTGAACGCTTATACCTCTTTCGATGAAACCGTTTATATGGTTAAAATGCCTTCTGATGACCAAAAACATATTGATCTCGGTATGAAGATTTTGTACGGTTGGGCACATGCCTTACTATTTGACGGAAAAGAAATTGACGCTGAACGTGGCGTTATTGCTGAAGAATATCGTATGGGCTTGGGTGCTGACGACAGAATGAGCAAACAGTGGTTTCCCGTTTTATTTACCAATTCTCGCTATGCCACTCGTATGCCCATCGGTTTAATTGAGATTATTAATGGTTTCCCTCATGACGCCATCAGACGTTTTTACAATGATTGGTATCGCCCGGATTTACAAGCTGTTATTGTTGTTGGTGATATTGATGTTGATGCGATTGAACAACAAATCAAAGCTACTTTTGGGAAAATTCCTGCCAAACAAAATCCTCGCGAAAAAATAAATTATGGTATTGAAAATAACGTTGAACCTTTGGTTGCTGTTTGTACCGATAAAGAAGCTATGGGAAATAAAGTGATGTTAGTCAGAAAATTCTCCCATAAAGTAATGGAAACCGTTCAAGATTATAAAGATTATATGGCCCGCGAACTATATAATATAATGTATAACGCTCGTTTGAAAGAATTACAACAAAATCCGAATACTCCTTTCGTTGGTGCTAACGGTGGTTACGACTATTTTATCGGTGATGTTGATACTTATATGATAAGTGCTCTTGCCAAAGAAAATAAAATTATCCCGACTATCGAATCTTTAATGAAAGAAGATTATCGCATTCTGAATCATGGATTTCTTGAAACAGAATTGCAACGCGCAAAAGATGAATTGATGAATAACTATGAAACTGCCGAAAAAGAAGCCGATAAAACGGAATCAGCTGATTTGGCAGCCGAATATGTATCCAATTTCTTGAATAATGACCCTATCCCGGGCGTAAAAAGAGAATTGAATTATGCTAAAAAATATTTGAACGAAATTACTTTAAGTGAAGTAAACGCTTTGGCTAAACAATGGATCACCAGCGAAAATTTTGTGGCTGTTGTTTTGGCTCCGGATAAAGAAGGTGTAAATGTTCCTACCAAAGATGAAGTTCTAAAAACTATCACAAACAAAGATTTACTAAACGTTACTCCGTATGTCGATACTTACAAAGAACAAGAAATTGTAGAAAAGTCTTCTTTGCGTCCCGGAACTATCGTTTCTACCAAAGAATTTTCTGAAATTGGTGCAAAAGAACTTACTTTGTCTAATGGGATTAAAGTGGTTACCAAAAAAACAGATTATAAAAATGACGAAATTTTGTTCTCTGCTTTCAGTAGAGGCGGTTACAGCTTGTACTATGAATGTGATTTGGCTTCTTTGAACTTTGCTCCCGATATGGTTGACAGAGCCGGCATCGGTGAATTGGATTATGCTTCTCTCGAAAAGAAATTAAAAGGTAAAAAAGTGGGCTTAATGCCGAACATCAGTTTTTTTACAGAAGGTTTTGATGGAGAATCTACTCCTAAAGATTTGGAAACTTTTTTCCAATATTTGAATGCTTTCTTTACAAATCCTCGAAAAGATACGACTGTTTTCAATTTGGTGATGACAGAAACACGTGAGCAAATGAAAATGATCAATGCTAATCCTATGTATAAATTCTTTGGAAGTTTTATTGGTGCAATGACGCAAAATGACCCTTATCAAGTCAATATGCTTAATTATACGGAAGATTTCTTGGCACAAGCCGATTATGAAAGAGCTTACTATTTATATCAAGAACGTTTCGCTAATCCTGCAGATTTTACATTTGTTTTTACAGGTAATTTTGATGAAGCTGTTTTAGCTCAATATGTTGAAACATACATTGCCTCTTTGCCAACTACCGACAAAAAAGAAGATTTCAAAAATGTATTCAAACCTTTCCCACAGGAAACAACGATCAATAATATTTATGGTGGAACCGACGACAAGAGTTGGGTAGGTATTGCTTTCAGCGAAAATATTGAATGGAATCCCCAAAATGAAATGATGGTTGACGTGATTAGTAATGCTTTGGGCATTGAATTAATTGAAACCATTCGTGAAAAAATGTCCGGCGTTTACTCTCCAATGATGCAAATGGCATCACAAAAAATTCCGGAATCTAAATATACTACATTGGTAATGTTCAGCTGTGATCCAAAAAATACCGATAAATTGTCAAGTGCCGTATTCAAAATATTGGAGAACTTCGCAAAAAAAGGTCCTAAAAAAGCAACTTTGGCAAAAGTAAAAGAACAAATGACCAGAAACAACGAAAGTGATAAACAAACCAATAAATTCTGGCAAGAATATATCCATACTCAACTCCTTTATGGTGATGATTTGAATGAAATCAACACTTTTGAAGAAAACTTGAATATGGTTTCTGCGAAGACTGTTGCTCAATTTATGCAAAAATACTTCAAAACTAACCACTATCTTCGCGTCGATATGTACCCCGAAGGCACTGAATTACCTTTAAAATCATCCGGTAGATAGTTTGTAAATGACTAATATATAATAAAATATATGACTATTTTGAAGACGACAAATTTTTTTCCAAAAAAGGGTATAACGAAATAAATTTTTTGTATTTTTGCGTCCTCAAAATAGCACTCCTCCTTAGCTCAGTTGGTTAGAGCATCTGACTGTTAATCAGAGGGTCTTAGGTTCAAGTCCTAAAGGGGGAGCAACAAAAAGAGAGTTACAAGATTGTAGCTCTCTTTTTTTATAGTATAATTGATGCCGTGAGTAGGCACAAATGAATACTGATTCCTGTTGGTAAATATGTAGAATGGAGAGGTTATTGAGGATCTACTTTTTTTGTTTGTTCTCTTTCATAACCAAAGAAAATGAACATAAAAATGGAAGAATCAGAACAACAAAAAAACTCCGACTAACAAAGTTAATCGGAGTTCTGTAAATGTAGAAGATGATTAGTAGCGATAGTGGTCTGCTTTGAACGGACCATCTTGACTGACACCAATGTAATCAGCTTGTTTTTTTGTCAATTTCGTCAGTACAACGCCGATTTTGGCGAGGTGTAAACGAGCCACTTCTTCATCTAAGTGTTTCGGTAAGCGATAAACTCCCACTTTGTAAGGATTTGTCCACAATTCGATTTGTGCCAATGTTTGATTGGTAAACGAATTGCTCATTACAAATGATGGGTGACCGGTAGCACAACCCAAGTTAACCAAACGACCTTCCGCCAAAATGAAAATTGAGTGTCCGTCAGGGAAAATATATTCATCCACTTGCGGTTTAATACTTCTTTTCTTGATGTTCGGGATTTTTTCAAATTCCGTAACCTGAATTTCATTATCAAAGTGACCAATGTTACAAACAATTGCTTGGTCAGCCATTTTGGTAAGGTGTTCGGCAGTGATTACATCGCAATTGCCGGTTGTGGTTACGTAAATATTACCTTCACCGAGGGTCTCTTCCACCGTTTTTACTTCAAACCCTTCCATTGCAGCCTGTAAAGCGCAAATAGGGTCAATTTCGGTCACAATTACTCTGGCGCCATAAGAACGCATTGATTTGGAACAACCTTTACCAACGTCGCCGTAACCGCATACAACCACCACTTTTCCTGCAATCATTACATCGGTAGCACGTTTGATACCATCAGCCAATGATTCGCGGCAACCGTACAAGTTATCGAATTTCGATTTGGTAACGGAATCGTTCACATTGATTGCCGGTACGAGCAGTTCGCCTCTTTCCATCATTTGATACAGACGGTGAACTCCGGTAGTGGTTTCTTCGGAAACGCCACGCCATTCAGCCACTGTTTTGTGCCAACGTTGAGGATCTTGTCCCAAAATTCCTTTTAAGGTATTCAAAATAACACTTTCTTCGTGAGATTCCGGTGTCTTATCTAAAATCGAAGGATCGTTTTCTGCATGATAACCTTTGTGTATCAATAAAGTAGCATCACCACCATCATCAACTATCATTTGAGGGCCTTTACCTCCGGGGAATGATAACGCTTGGCTGGTGCACCACCAATATTCTTCCAAAGTTTCGCCTTTCCATGCAAATACCGGCACCCCCGTAGCGGCAATCGCTGCAGCAGCATGGTCTTGCGTGGAGAAAATGTTGCAACTGCACCATCTTACATCGGCACCCAATTTTACCAATGTTTCTATCAATATGGCAGTTTGAATGGTCATGTGCAATGAACCCATAATTCTAACGCCTTTTAACGGCTTCGTTTCACCATATTTTTCTCTTAATGCCATCAAACCCGGCATCTCTTTTTCGGAAACTTCAATCTCTTTTCGTCCCCAATCGGCCAACTTAATGTCAGCAACTTTGTACTTTAATTCGCAATCAGTCATAACTTTCTGTTTATAATTCATTAAAATTTTTTGACCCGCAAAAATACACTTTTTTTCAATACCTTGTATTTATTATACGCATTCCGCATGATTAATTTCGTATTCCGCATTACGAAATATGCATTCTTTTTTTTACTTGAAGCAGACAATTTTTTGTAAAAATGAGGCATAAACGATGAACAAAAAAATGTGCTGTTTGCGGCTATTTTCCTTATAAATTGGCAGATAGATAATTTTTTTATTTTTTTTTGAAAAGATACTACACATTCAAAAAAAAGTTGTACTTTTGCAGCCTGAATTTTAAAAAGTAAAAATAATAGAAAATATAGAGAAATGGCAAATCACAAGTCAGCAATTAAAAGAATTAGAGCGAACAACAGCAAAAGATTACAAAATCGTTATTATGCAAAAACGATGCGTAATGCACTTAGAGATATTAAAATGATAACAGTGAAAGGCGATGCTGAAAAGAAATTATCACCGGTGGTATCTTTAATTGACAAATTAGCTAAAAAAGGTATTATTCACAAGAATAAAGCTGCAAATTTAAAATCAGGGTTGATGAAACGCATCAACACCCTGTAATTTTTGTTTTCATAATGACTGAAGAAACCCTACAATTTTTGTTGGGTTTCTTTTTTTATGTACATAAGACATATAAATCATCACGTTCGTTAATGCACAAAACCGGTAGTTCATATCGGTTGCCGATGATCCCTTTCTCTTTCGTTCCGGCAATTAAATCTATTAATGTCTGATATTTAGTCATCATAATAACCGTAAGCGTGGCATTGATTTGTGACGCATATTTCAATGAGTAAGCATCCATGTCATCAATACTTGGTGTGATTTGATGAAGTTCGTACTTGATCTCAAGATTTTGATACAATTTATCGATAAAAGCGATGTTTTCAGCTAATTTCTGTTTGAGAAAATCATCTTTAAAGATGGTATGCAAAACGTGAACGGTTGCTCCTCCGAAGCGATGGAAATAGCCCGCCCACAATGCCTTCTCTTTCGATTGCCTGTCAATATCGATGGGCATCATTACCTCTTGCCACGCATTCTCCGTCGGCGGCGTCTTGCCCACCGTCATTACCGGCAGTCTGCACGTCTTTATGAAACGTATCGCACGTTTCCGATTGAAAAAAGTCTCCTCCTTCTTCCGCGATACTCCAATTACATACATAATCGTATTCGTCTTGTCCGCATAATTATGAAGCCGTTGTACATTGTAAGGCTCTGATAACCAAACAATCTTGTCGGATGTGATGTATTTTTCCATCTTTGTTTGCAACGCATCTTTCACCAATTGTGAAACGGGCATTTGACTTTGCGCGGAAAATGAAAAAGCGGTGACGATGGTTAATGAAGATTGAAAAACTGTCGTCAAAGAGGCAGCATGCAATACTGCCGATTCCCCTCGCTCGGAAAAATCGGTCAGCACGATGATATTAGTCTTTGTCTTCATTATAATCTTTATTTTCTCAGGTCATTAGTCTATTGTAACCCTTTCACGTGTGATTTTGCAGCAACGTACTCTTTCAAATAGAACGGCTCAAAATAAGCCACATCTTCAAATTGCCGATTCTCAAACTTTTGATAGGCTATTTTTGACATGTTTTTGGCAGAAATAGGATCGGTATTGAAGTGTGCATGAGTATTTTTTTCTAACAAATTGCGACATTTTTCAACTCCATTTCCGCAAAAAATTACCTCTTTTTCGCTTAAAATGTCGTTAAAACTATTTTCATCTATAATTTGTGATGAAACCGGTGTGACTTCTTGTAAGTCAGTTTGATAAACAGCGGTAAACACTTCCATTCTTCGTGCATCCAACAACGGACAAATCAGACTGTCGGGGAGGACTTGACTTTCTGTAACAGCCGAAACTGCAATAATTTGCAAAGTAGGAATGGCGATTAAAGGAATATCCATAGTATAGCAAATTCCTTTGGCGGTGGAAGTGCCGATGCGCAAACCGGTATATGAACCGGGTCCCATACTCAACGCCACGGCGTTCAAGTCCTGCGGTTTGAGGTGGGCTTCGTCCAACAACTCCTGAATGTAGGGTAGGAGCGTTTTGGCGTGTGACTTTCCGTCGCAACTTTCAAGATATGCAATTACTTCATTTCCCTTGGTTAAGGCTGCAGAACAAATGTCTGTGGAGGTATCTATATTTAGTATGTATGGGAGTTCCATTATTGTCCAAATTATTGATTGATCTTTTCAGAGGTTTTGTCGTCGTCAAAAGGAACTTTTTCTTTAGCGTTGAGTAGCATCCAACACAGGGCAGCCAATCCTGCTCCTACTAATGGGGCAAGTATGAAAATCCAAAGGTTGGTCATCCCTGCGCCACCATCTAAAACTGCCGGTGCAAGTGCGCGGGCGGGATTAACGGAAGTGTTTGTAATAGGGATCGTTACCAGATGAATAAGTGCCAATGTTAAACCAATCGCAATGCCGGCAAATCCTTTTGAGGATTTTTTTTCGGTAGTAGCGAAAACGACGAACGTAAGCAAAAATGTCATAATTGTCTCACAAACAACAGCTTGTGGAATTGTGTAACCGAACCCGTACGGGTCAACGCTGTTCACGGCTAATCCTTCTTTGTGTCCCACCATAAAGGCTAAAATACCAATTCCGATGAATGCTCCGACCACTTGCGCAACCACATAGAAAAGAGCATCTTTACCGGATATTTTTTTGCTCACCCACATGGCAAAAGTGATGGCGGGATTAACATGACATCCCGAAATAGGACCGATGGCATATACCATAATTAATAATGAAAGTCCAAATGAGAATGAAATGCCTACTAACCCAATTCCCATGCCGGCAATGACTGCGCTACCACAACCCATTAGAACCAATACCATTGTCCCAATTAATTCTGCAATATATTTTTTCATTGTTTTTTTATTTGACTGCAAAAGTACATTTTTTTCTTTAAACTCAAATTGCGTTTCGTCATTTAAAAAAAAAAACTTTATCATTTTTTTTACAATAATATTGATAATTATCGCGTAATGATATTTTTTATGCTATCTTTGCGCTCGTTTTTGAAAAATATCTCAATCACCTATCATGAAGACAATTAAATATTTATTTGTTCAAAGAGAGCTCTTGTTGGGAATGATTGGGCTTTTTTTATTGACTTCTTGTCACAAAGAGGATATTTCAGAAACGCCGATTATTGTTTCCGCAACGCCTTATGAATTGGTAATTCCCCGTTATTTCCCTTCATCATTGAATATTCCCGATGATAATCCGTTGACGATTGAAGGGATAGAGTTGGGGCGCTACTTGTTCTATGATACGCGTTTGTGCGGTTATGTCGGCAATAATCCCGATTCTATGATGTGTTGCGCGACGTGTCACGTGCAAGCCAACGGCTTTGAAGTCGGCATCAATAATCCACGCTTTCCCAATGGAACTACGCACGGACTTTCGGGGATCGCTACGCCACATTATACTATGCCGTTAGTGAATTTGGTTTTTAACAATGAAGGCTATTTTTGGAATGGCATGATTTACAATGATAATCCGAATGTTAATCGCAGGAATTTGGAAGATGTTGTTACAATGGGAATTACGGCGCCGCACGAAATGAACTCCACACCGGAACGCGCGGTCGCAGCCATCAAAAGTGCCGGATTCTATCCCGAAATGTTCAAAAAGGCATTCGGAACAGACGAAATTACCATTGACAGAATTGAAAAATCTATCGCACAATTTATTAGAACGCTGGTCTCTTCCAATTCAAAATTTGACAGGTATCTTCGTGGAGAAGAGCAACTGAGCAATCAGGAATTACGAGGCTATATTTTGTTTACTACCGAAGAAGGTGCCGACTGTTTTCACTGTCACGGAAGTGATGGAAGCCCCTTATTTACTACTAATCTATTTTATAACAATGCGGATACGCGCGACCGATTTTCGGTCACGGGAAATGTGCGCGACAGAGGTGCTTATCGTGCACCCACGTTGCGAAATATTATGGTTACTGCACCTTACATGCACGATGGTAGGTTTAAAACGATAGATGAAGTAATCGCGTTTTATAACTCCGGCTTGGTGAACTCTCCTTATGTACACCCTTTGATGCACAAAATTAATGAGGGCGGTGCGTGGCTAACCCCATCGGAAATATCTGATTTAAAAGCTTTTTTACAGACATTGACCGACGATTCTTTTCTCAATAACGAAAAATATTCAAATCCTTTTTTGCAGAAATAAAACAAATAATCTTATGGCAAAAATATATACTAAAACGGGTGATGAAGGAACTACTTCCTTGGTAAACGGACGCAGAATTTCCAAAAGTGACCTCATTATTGAAAGTTATGGTACTATTGATGAACTCAATACAGTGGTAGGCATTGCCATTGAGGAGATAAAATGTGTGGAAAAAGCCTCTGATTGTGCAGAAATCATTCAATTTTTGGGAAAAATTCAAAACCGATTATTTACGATTGGCGGAATGTTGGCGACCGATGTCGAATTTTGGGAACGATATTGGAATGACAATGCCCTACAAGCGTGGACGGAGGAGATGGAATCCTGTATAGACCAACTACAAGAGCAATTACCTCCATTTAAAGGGTTTATTTTGCCAAGAGGCTCAAAATCCGTGGCTTATTTGCATCTCGCGCGTACGGTTTGCCGACGCGCTGAACGTAGCATTTGTCGTATGCTAAATATCGCTTTTAACGAACAAAAATTGCCGAAACCGCCGGCAGTAACGTCATTATATAAATATGTAAATCGTCTGTCCGATTTTTTCTTTATTTTGACAAGGAAAATGTTACAGATTGAAAATATAACTGAAACTTATTGGGAATCAGTATGATAAAATTTTTATTGGTAGTGAACAACCTAATGAAATAATATTATCTTTGCACCCTTAAATTAAAACGAATTTTAAAAAATAAGTCGTATGTATTGGACATTAGAATTAGCTTCGAAATTGGAAGATGCCCCATGGCCGGCGACGAGAGATGAATTAATCGATTATGCGATGCGTTCGGGTGCTCCAATGGAAATTATTGAAAATTTACGTGAGTTGGAAGATGAAGGCGAAATTTACGACACCATAGAAGATCTATGGCCTGATTATCCAACTAAAGATGACTTCTTCTTTCACGAAGATGAGTATTAATGCGTTAAACAATCGAAAATCAATTTATTGAAGGGATTAATTAAAAGGAAAACAATTTTGTTTTCTTTTTTTTTATTAGTTTGAATTCGTTATAAACAAAAATGCTCTATCGTGTAGAGCATTTTATGATGATTCTGTTTGAACAGCATTAATTGTTGATAACGATAAAAGAATTTCCAAGTGAGAATGCCCCTACCGATAACGATTTTGAATAATTCAAAAGATTGTTGATGATAAATTTTCGGGGAGATGCTTTTTTTGTACTTTTCTTTCCTTTAAAAATGGTATCCGTTTTTTCCATAGGCTGTATGTTAGATTAATACTTTTTTTTAAACGTCCGTTTTGTCAAAATATTTTATGGAATGGATTTCATTTCAGAATTAATTTTACATGGTTTCTCTCAAGACAATACTTATTTAAAAAAATGATTGAAAATGGTTGAAAATGCACAGTTTTACTAATAATGATAATCGTTAAAAAGGCTGTGATGAAAGGTCATTTGTCATTTAATTATCATAAATTAGTTAGTATGCAAAATAATTTTTATTTTTTTTGCAAAAAGTGATTTTTGTATCAATTTATTTTGTATAATTGCTGCTTATTTGTTGAAAAGAGGGGGGATTGTTGCATTTATTGATTAATTAAGGAAAAGGATTACGTGAAGTTGTGTTAAGTCAGGTGGTTTTTAGCGGGGATTTTTTGTTTTTTTGATTTTGAATATTAAACATAATAATAAAAACGTACGCTTATGAAACAGATCTACAATTCGAAAGTGAAAACAAACCACTTATTAAAGAGTTTGGTTTTATTTTTAGGGTTTTATCTTTTTTTGGATGGTTATGCACTATTTGCACAAACCTATACGGTTCCCTATTCCGGTAGCAATTCAATTACGACTTGTAGCGGAACAATTTATGATAATGGGGGAACTAGCTCTTATTCAAGTTATTGTAGTGGTTATACTGTCATCTATCCTGGAACGGCAGGAGCTAAAGTCAGATTAAATGGTTCCGGTACTACGGAAAGTTGTTGTGACTACCTTTATATTTACAATGGTGTGGGAACAGGAGGAACACAATTATATCGTGGCGGAGGGAATACAAGCGGTTCGATATCTGTTTCCAATATTACCTCTACGGATGCTACCGGTGCGTTAACCGTGAGATTCACCTCTGATGGCTCCATGCAATATAGTGGTTTCGCTTTAACCATTAGCTGTTATATTTCTATGTTGAATTGTGCTTCGCTTACCAGTCCTGCCGATAATGCTACGGGAATAGGCAGTGCGGTAACTTTTCAATGGAATGCTGTATCCGGAGCTACCGGTTATCGTCTCTACTTGAGCACTACTGATGCGCGTCCGGCATCACCGATCGCTACTACCGGTTCAACAAGTTATTATAAAACGGGGCTTATTCAGGGAACGACTTACTATTGGTGGGTTATTCCTTACGGCAGTCTTGCAAGTCCTACCTCTTGCGAGCCGAATGTATTTCTTACCTCATGTCCTAATCCGTTACCGGCACCTACTGTTACGTCATCGCAAGCGGTTGCGGACTGCGGTGACCAGATCACGTTGACGGCAAGTGGCAGTGCAGGAACTTATCGTTGGTATGCCGACAATGCCGGTACACAACTTTTGGCGGAAGGACCTACTTATACCTATATTCCCTCACCGGGAGTTCCGGTGTATTGCCAGGCTGAATGTGCTAC
>CAYYHC010000034.1:0-15176 GCA_964471715.1 uncultured Lentimicrobiaceae bacterium
CATGGTGTCCTGAATATGTTTTTCGTAAGTATCGGGGTGATACATGACGGCAGCTACGCCACCTTGGGCATACTTAGTAGAGGTATCATCCGTTTTTGCTTTCGTAATGATACATACTTTCCCATAATTGGCGGCTTTCAGTGCAAAACACAAACCGGCAACGCCCGAACCGATAACCAAAAAATCAACTTTTTTTCTCATAAATATATCATTTAAGCATAGTCATTCGACAAACGTCTATGATTAAGCATTTTATTTTCTTTTTCAACTATTTTTAATTGTTGCAAAGTCGTTTCGGAGAAAAAACTTTGCGACAGAATTTCTTTCACGTAATCAATTCCTTGTTGAGCGGGGTGACAAAGGTCTTTGTCATAAAAACGATAATCACGCAAGTCATCTTCAAATATCTCATACGAAGGAAAATAGTAACAATTCCATTTTTTCGTTAAGGCATCGACTGCCAAATGAAGAATGGACTTGCTAAGCGTATTTTCGTGAAAGCCGTCGCCCAAATGTCGCACGGGACTGACGGTAAAAATTACTTTTAAATGGGAATTATTTGCATTTTTCCACTCAAAAAAGGCATTAAACGAGTTGACAATTTCATCTACGGAAGCCATTTTTTTTTCAAAAGCGGATTGGGGGACTTTATGGCAATTGGCCACTATTATTTCTTTTTCTTTATGATAATAATAAAAAGAAGTTCCAAATGTAATAAACAGTATAGTAGCTTGTTGCAAAGCCGATTGGCCGACCGACAAGCTGTTTTGGATATGGGTAATAAATTTATCTTTATCGGGATTTGAAAATTTTCCGTGGTGTGCGAAGCTAATCCATTTTTCATCGAAAAATTGAAAATAGTGGTCTGATAATTCCGTTTTTTTAGATAATAAATTCAATGACAGCGAGATAGAAAGCGGGTTAAAAAGTATCCCAAAAGGGTTTGCGATAGTGTGAAAGCGATTCACGGAAAAGAACTCTGCGATATGTTCGGAAAAGCATGAGCCGAGCAACATCAATTGATCATTATAATCGATTTGAAATGGATAGTTGGGGATAGGCAAAGCCGAACGGAATTTCATTTTATTTTTTTCTAAAATAAATCTCAATTGGAACGCCGGAGAAGTCCCATTGTTCACGGATTCTATTTTCGAGATAGCGTTTATAGCTATCTTTAACATACTGAGGAAGATTGCAAAAAAATGCAAAAGAGGGGAATGGCGTAGGCAATTGAGTTACAAATTTTATTTTCACCAATTTGTCGCGATAGATGGGAGGGGGTGTTTTTTGAATGAGTGGAAGAAGA
Organism: uncultured Lentimicrobiaceae bacterium; assembly: GCA_964471715.1. GTDB lineage: Bacteria > Bacteroidota > Bacteroidia > Bacteroidales > WCHB1-69 > UBA1756. The sequence goes on from CAYYHC010000034.1 coordinate 1,307, forward strand.
TAATCGTTAAGTTCTGACGTAGAAACGCGTCTTTGACGATTTTTGTGAACTTGAACAGCGGTTTCGAGTACTTTATAAATACGTTGTTTATTAATAACGGAAGTAAAGATTATGGGCACATCATCGAATGGTTCAAGACGTTGGCGCACCAATTCTTCGTATTGTTTATGTGTTTTGTTATCTTTTTCAACGAGGTCCCATTTATTGAGTACAACAACGATGCCTTTACGATTTCGGGCAGCGAGACTAAAAATATTAATATCTTGGGCATCAAATCCGGTGGAGGCGTCACACATCAGAACGCAAACGTCGCTGTTTTCGATGGCGCGAACGGCACGCATAACGGAGTAGAATTCCAAATTTTCTTCAACTTTTTTCTTTTTCCGCAGTCCGGCGGTATCGACCAAATAGAAATCGAAGCCGAAGCCGGTGTATCGGGTAAAGATGGAATCGCGGGTAGTTCCGGCGATGGGTGTAACGATGTTTCGGTCTTCGCCCAAAAAAGTATTAATGATAGATGATTTTCCGACATTAGGTTTACCGACGACCGTAATTTTGGGTAATTCATCGTTGATAGGGGCTTCTGCATTTTTGGAAAAGTGGGTTACGACGACATCGAGTAAGTCGCCGGTTCCGCTTCCCGAAACGGCCGAAACGGGGAATATATGCTCAATTCCCAATGAATAAAATTCGGTATAATCGAGATAATTGGTTGGACTATCAATCTTATTTACAACTAAATAAAAAGGTTTTTTGGAACGTCTCAACATTGATGCGATTTCTTCATCTAAAGGAGTCAGTCCTTCGCGCCCATCCACGAGGAATAAGATGACATCAGATTCTTCAATCGCTAAAGCGGCTTGCTTTCTAATTTCGGCTTCAAAAATATCGCCCGATCCCACTACATAGCCGCCGGTATCAATAACCGAAAACTCATAGCCGGACCAATCCGATTTTCCATAATTTCTATCTCTTGTAACGCCCGCCAACGAATCGACGATAGCTTCGCGTGTTTGCGTCAAGCGGTTAAAAAGAGTAGATTTTCCAACGTTGGGTCTTCCGACCAATGATAATATGTTCGACATAAATCTTTTTTTTAAATTATTATTATTTACAAAATATTCGCCAATTGTTCTTTCAATTTTTCAACTTCATCTTTCATTTGAACAACAATTTGCTGAATATTAAAATCGTTACATTTTGAGCCTATGGTATTGACTTCGCGTCCCATTTCCTGAACAATGAAACCCAATTTTTTACCTTTTGATTCCTGCTCGTTCATGGTTTCCAAAAAGTAATTACAATGTTTACGAAGGCGTACTTTTTCTTCGGTAATGTCCAATTTTTCCACAAAAAATATCATTTCTTGTTCCAAGCGATTCGGGTCATATTGATCTTTCAGTTTCAAATCGGCAAAAGTAGAAAGGAATTTATTTTTTTGGATAGTTACGCGTTGTGTTTCAAAAGGGGTAATTTTATCAATAAAAGCATCAATTAATTTGACACGTTTAATAAAATCGTTCGCCAGAATCTGACCTTCCCCGATACGAAATTCATCGGTTTTGTTGCAAGCATCTTCCACAAGTGTTTTAACCGCATTCCATAACTCGTCGGTTAATTCTTCTTTTGCGGCGACCATCACGTCGGGCATTCGCAGCACTTGCAAAAATAAATCGCTATTGACCGGATTATTGATCTTATTGGAGAGCTCGGTTAGTTCATTAAAATAGGTTTGTACCAAAGATTGATTAATGGTAATTGAAGGTTCGACGGTAGTGCCGTTTGTTTCGAGATAGAGGGAAAAATCGATTTTTCCGCGCTCCAATTTTTGAGAAATGAGAGAGCGAATTTCATTTTCTTTTTCTCTAAATAGTGGAGCGATGCGTGTATTCAGATCCAATTGTTTACTATTTAAAGTTCTGATTTCCACTACTATATTATTCGAAGTTGAAGGGAGCACCATTTTCCCGAAACCGGTCATTGATTTGATCATAGTATTATTTATTTACAATAGAAAAAAGGGACGGCACTGAACCGTCCCTTACTTAACATATTGGTATTTAATTATTTAACGACAAATTTTTGAGTAGATTTTCCATTAGCAGTTTGGAAAGTAACGAAATAAAGTCCGCTAACCAAATTATCCACATTCAAAGTATAAAGATTGCTACCGGTTTGAACCATCGCATTTTCGCTATAAACAACTTGTCCCATTAAGTTGGTGATAGACAAAGTAGCAGCGATATTTTCAGTAGAATTTAAAGCGATATTTAATTGGTCGGTGGCAGGGTTTGGATAAGTTCTCATTTGGTATAATGGTTCATTATTTTCGGAGATACCGATAATGTTCCATAAACCGTCATAAATTTCGTTTACATTGCAGTATGTTCCCACGCTGTCAGCATCGATAGCCATGTGGAAAACATTAACTGTGTTAGATGTATAAGGATTTGCGTCATCAACATCCGGCAATGGGTCGCTAAACCACATTACATTGATTTTTCCGTTAACAATGTTGCGAGAAACGATTGGGAAAGCGTTTTCGGATTCTGCATCGAGGTAATTGATAGTAGAATCATTCCAAGAAGCAAAATCGGTAACATATAATAAATCAGGATTATATGATAACCAGCTAACATTATCCTGATTCCAGGTAGCACCATTATCGGTAGATTGAATAGCGAAGATTCCGCGATAATTCTTTTGGGCATCGATACTATAGAAAGGATCTTCCAAAACCGCATCATAGAATAGGTAAACATTACCGTCCGAAGCTATTAATTGTGGGTGAGAAACATCGCCCACGTTACGATATTCGGAAAGTCCTGCCATACGCAAGCCGAAAGCACCATCATTATTCAAATCGGAAACGGTGATAATGTTGGTTAAAGAAGCTACATTTTGCCAAGTAATAGGTGCTAATTGTCCCATACTTTCATTCCAGTAAATCATCACGGGGCAATATTGGAACAATGAATATTCATCTTCAGCATTTTCTGCATCGCGAAGTCCTTTTCTTGTACCGAAAGCCATGTGAACCATTCCGTTGTCATCGATATCGATAGCTAAAGCGCCATCATTAATGTAAGTGGTATCGAAAGTTCCGGCAGTCCAATCAAAATCTGAAGGGATTGGGGAAGGATAAACCATTGTTTTAGTCCAATTAGCACCACCATCAACTGATTTCATAAAGTAAACATCTCCGAAAGGACCGGCAAGGCCGAGAGCGAGGACGCCGTTTTTAGCTACTAAAGAATAGTCATCGCCACCAACTCTTTCAAGTTCGGTTGCGGTAAGATTACCAATAATTTGGGCATTAATATCCCAAGTTTGTCCACGGTCGCAAGAACGATAATAAACAACAGGTGTTTGCATTCCTTGGTAGAGGGCAACGGTATCGCTTTCTGTGCAAGCAAAAATGTGAATAGTATCACCAACGGTAGCAATAGTAGGCCAAAGCAAAGCGTTACTTGCCTGTCCGCTAACGGTCGGTACTAATTCAGGACCTACCAATGTTTGGAAGTTCCAAGTACCGGTTCCTTTGACATCTCTGATTCCGATTTGCAAACCATTAACTGAAGTGTGAGAAACGACAACTTCGCCATTTCCGAGGGCAGCATGAACGCCCCACCCGGTAGTAACGCTCTCCAAACGATCAGTAGCACGGTCAGGAATAGGACCCCATTGAGAACCGTCAAAATAATTATAGCCTGTTCCGCGAGTAGAACCTACGGTAGAACTCATTGTCCAAACAGCGGCAACAGTACCATCATCGAAAGCAGTTAAGCAATTACGCATTGAACCGTTAGAAACTAATTCATAATTGGTTTGACCTATAAATTGAGAAGAGGGTAATCCCGCTTTCAAAAATGGAGTTGCCGACATGAATTGGCTTTCTTTTCCGGCGATATTACGTGCATCGTGACGAACCGAAACACATTGCTTAGTAATATCAACATTCTGTTTTTGAGGAGCTTGTGCAAACATTGTAACAGATAAAAACAATGTCAAAAAAGTAAAAAGTGTTTTTTTCATAATAAAAAAAATTGGTTAAACATATTTTTCATAAAGAAGTTGCAAAGATAAAAAAAAATTAATAGTAATTGCCAACAATACGAATAAAATAATAAATTTTTATCTCATGTAATCGACTCTTTCAATTGGTATTTTTTTGATTTCAAAGCGTTCATTCATAATGAGTAACGCAGCGCATTCAAGATGGATGGTTTTAGAATTTTTCTTTTGGGGAATAAAGACATATTTCCAAGTCACGCTTTCGTTTGGTTTGAGGTTTGCAGTAATAGACGCCACAATTTCCTCAGTTCCGGTTGCGGCGTTAGCGGTATCCAACCATTGCACATTGGCATACATTTTTTCTTGGCGCAAAGAGATGGCGTTAGGTCTGTTTCCATTGCCAAAGACGAAGGTCACGATTAGTGAGCCGGGGTTTTCTGGATCGGGCACAGCGGAGCGATGGTACTGATACAGCAAATTGCCTTGTTTATCCAATACTCTATCTCCTTGACTAAAAACAGAGAGTGCATAAAATAGAATCAGGAATGAAAGGCCAATTTTTCTCATTGCTATGATATAATATGATATTATAAAAAAAAATAGTTGAGTTCATCAACTATTTTTTTTATAAATAAAGAGCGCTATTATTCAGCGGGTGTTGCAACTTTTTCAGTTGTCGGAGCTTCGGTCGTGGTTTCGGCTTTTGCTTTACTGCGACTTCTTCTTGTTTTGGCAGTTTTCTTAACTTCGTTAGTTGAAGTATAGGTTTCGTTATAATCAACGAATTCTATCATGCACATTTCAGCGTTATCACCTTGTCTGAAACCGGTTTTAAGGATACGCAAGTATCCGCCGGGGCGCGTGGCTATTTTAGGAGAAATTTCTCTAAACAACTCTGTTACAGATGTTTTATCTTGCAAGTAAGAAAAAACCATACGTCTTGAATGGGTCGTATCATTTTTGCTTTTTGTTACAAGCGGTTCGATATATTTTCTCAGTTCTTTTGCTTTGGCAAGTGTCGTAGAGATTCTTTTGTGCATTATCAAAGATGAAGCCATGTTTGATAGCATAGCTACTCTATGCGACGCTGTTCTGCCTAAATGATTAATTCTTTTTGCGTGTCTCATATCTCTTAATCCTTATCTAATTTATATTTTGCTACATTCATTCCAAACTCCAAACCTTTTGATTTGACCATATCTTCCAATTCGGACAATGATTTTTTGCCGAAGTTTCGGAATTTAAGGAGGTCGCCTTTGTGAATAGCCACCACGTCACCAAGCGTTTCCAGGCAAGCGGATTGTAAGCAGTTTAAGGCACGGACGGAGAGGTCCATATCAATCAATTTAGTTTTGAGCAGTTGTCTAAGTTTCAATGTATCTTCATCGAATTCGCCTTCAACGCCTGCATTAATAGGAGTATCCATTAATATTTTTTCATCGGAGAAAAGAATAAAATGTTGGATTAATATTTTAGCAGCTTCTTTTAAGGCTTCTTTAGGATGAATAGAACCATCGGTAATAATTTCGAATACTAATTTTTCAAAATCCGTTTTTTGTTCAACACGATAATTTTCAATGGTATATTTTACATTTTTAATCGGCGTATGAATAGAATCGATGGTAATAACATCTATTCCTTCGTGCAAACTTTTGTTTTCGTCTGCGGATACATAACCGCGGCCTTTGTCAATCGTAATATCCATTACCAACTTCACGTTGGGTTCCATATTACAGATCACTTCGTTAGGGTTAAGTACTTGGAAGAAATTAAGGAAACGGTTCATATCGCCGGCTACAAAAGAATCTTGACCGGAGATGATAATCGTGGCTGTTTCAGAATTATTATTTTCGATTTTATTTTTAAAACGAATTTTCTTCAAGTTGAGTATCATATCGGTAACATCCTCCATCACACCGGGGATAGAGGCGAACTCTTGAGAAACGCCTTCAATCTTAATAGAGGTAATTGCGAATCCTTCCAAAGAAGATAACAAAACGCGGCGGAGGGCATTACCGATAGTCATGCCGAAGCCTTGTTGAAGGGGACGAAATTCGAATATTCCATGAAATTCATCCGATTCATTCATTATCACTTTATCAGGTTTTTGAAAGCTTAATATTGCCATTTTATATTATTTTTATGTTTAACATTGACGAAAAATCATCTATTATTTAGAGTATAATTCGACGATTGCTTGTTCGTTGATATTTTCAGGAACTTCTTCTCTTTCAGGATAGTTCATAAATTTACCGGACATCATATTAGCGTCCCATTCCAACCAAGCGTAAGGGTTAGAGCGACCGTTTAATGAGTTGGTAATGACTTCGAGAGCTTGAGAGCGTTCGCGTACGGCGACGATGTCACCGGGAACGAGCAACATAGAAGGGATATTAGTGATTTTACCGTTTACCAAAATATGACGATGGGTTACCAATTGGCGGGCAGCGGCGCGGGTGGGTGCGATTCCCAAACGGAAAATCACATTGTCCAATCTGGATTCAATTAATTTAATCAAATTTTGACCGGTAACACCTTTTTTGCTGGCTGCTTTTTGGAACAATTTTTTAAATTGGCGTTCCAACATTCCATAAGTATATTTGGCTTTTTGTTTTTCTTGTAACTGAGCTCCATATTCCGACAACTTGCTACGTTTTCTGGATTGTCCATGTTGTCCCGGAGGATAGTTTTTTCTATCTAAATATTTATCCGGTCCGTAAATCGGTTCTTTAAATTTTCTTGCAATTTTGGTACGAGGTCCCGTGTATCTTGCCATAATTTATATCTATTATATTATTTAATACTAATTCTTTTAACTCGATAATTAATTAAACTCTTCTACGTTTTGGAGGACGACAACCGTTGTGTGGAAGTGGAGTTACGTCAACGATTTCTTCCACGTTGATGCCTGAAGCGTTGATGGTTCTGATAGCAGATTCTCTACCGCCGCCGGGACCTTTTACGTAAACTTTTACACGTCTTAATCCTAAATCGTAAGCTACTTTTGCACAATCTTGAGCTGCCATTTGTGCAGCATAAGGTGTGTTTTTCTTTGACCCTCTGAATCCCATTTTACCGGCAGAAGACCATGAAATAACTTGTCCATCATTATTGGTTAAAGATACAATTACATTATTAAAAGATGCATACACAAACGCTTTTCCGAGTGCATCTATTCTTACAACTTTCTTCTTGGTTGTTTTTGTGCTTTTTGCCATATTATTCTATATTACTTTATTCTTAATAATCGACGACCCAAAGCATTGACTGTGAAGCAATATCGGGTCATTCGTCAAACTACTTGGTTGCTTTTTTCTTATTTGCAACAGTTTTTTTACGTCCCTTACGGGTACGAGCATTGTTTTTAGTACTTTGCCCACGCAATGGCAAACCAATACGATGACGAATTCCTCTATAACAACCAATATCCATCAATCGTTTAATGTTCATTTGCACTTCTGAGCGTAATGCACCTTCTACTTTAATTTCGCCGATGAGTCCACGCAATGCTGCTAATTCGTCATCGTTCCAATCACTTACCTTCTTATCATAACTGATACCGGCTTTATCCAATATTTGTTGGGCGGTACTTCTGCCGATGCCATAGATGTAGGTTAATCCTATCTCTCCTCTTTTGTTTTTAGGTAAATCTATACCCGCAATTCTTGCCATATTCTATTTATATTTTAAAATTATATATTATCCTTGACGTTGTTTGAATTTAGGATTTTTCTTGTTGATTACATAAACGACCCCTTGCCTTTTTACGATAATGCAGTCGTCGCTTCTTTTTTTTACGGATGCTCTAACTTTCATAGTTCTAATTTTTATGTATTTACTATTTATTTGTGTCTAAATGTGATTCGTCCTTTGCTCAAATCGTAGGGTGACATTTCTATCTGCACTTTATCGCCGGGTAATATTTTGATGTAGTGCATACGCATTTTGCCCGATATATGTGCGATAATTACGTGCCCATTTTCCAACTGAACACGGAACATGGTGTTACCGAGTGACTCGATAACGATGCCGTCTTGTTCTATGGAAGATTGTTTTGCCATTGTTTTTTGTTTATGTTACTATTTATTTTGATTTAATACTTCTTCTACAAACCGGTAGGTGGATAAAACTTCGGTGCCCTTGGAGGTGATTGCCAATTGATGTTCAAAGTGCGCGGCAGGTTTTCCGTCTGCGGTGCGGGTAGTCCATTGGTCGGCATCTACACGAATTTGGTGAGTTCCCATATTGATCATCGGTTCAACGCAAAAAACCATACCTTCTTGAATTTTAGGTCCGGTCCCCGGTTTTCCATAATTGGGAACGTCGGGTTTCTCGTGCATCTTCTTTCCGATTCCATGTCCGCAAAGTTCTCTTACGACTCCATAATGAAATGGTTTTACGTAACTTTCCACTGCGTGACCCACATCACCGATGGTGTTTCCTTTGACGGCAAACTTAATCGCATAAAGAAGTGATTCTTTGGTACGTTCCACCAATAATCGTTTTTCTTCGGAAATGTCTCCCACTGCGAAAGTATAGCAGTAGTCGCCATGATAGCCGTTCAGGTATGCGCCACAATCCACCGACACGATGTCACCTTCTTGAAGTACGCTGTTGTTTGGAATTCCGTGAACAATTACATCATTAACGGAAAGACAAAGAGAACCGGGGTATCCGTTGTAACCTTTGAAAGAGGGTATTCCGTGATTATCGCGAATAAACTCTTCTGCTACATTATCTATATAGATAAGAGGGACACCGGGTTTGATCAACTTAGCGACTTCGCCCAAAGTTTTTCCAACAAGCAAAGAACTTTGTTTGATTAATTCTATTTCAGAATCAGATTTAAGATGTATTCTATCTATAATTCCCATTAGTATGCGCCGCCTGTACGACCTTTAATTCTGCCTGATTTAGTTAATCCATCATAATGTCTCATCAAAAGATGACTTTCAATTTGTTGAAGTGTATCCAAAACAACACCTACCATAATTAAAAGGGAAGTACCTCCGAAGAATTGTGCAAATTGTTGGTTTACGCCGAACACGCTGCCAACGATAGCCGGCAAAATTGCGACAACTGCCAAGAAGAATGAACCCGGTAGTGTAATTTTAGACATAATATCATCAATAAATTGAGCTGTTTGTTTTCCCGGTTTTGTTCCCGGAATAAATCCGCCGTTTTTCTTCAAATCTTCAGCAATTTGATTAGGATTGATAGTGATAGCGGTATAGAAATAGGTAAAAAGAATAATCATAATAAAGAACACGATGTTGTAACCCCATCCGTTGTAGTCGATAAAGCTGTACCAAAATCCGCCGGGGGTAGTTTCAGCCATATTGACGAAAGTAAGAGGAAGGAACATCAATGCTTGAGCGAAGATGATCGGCATAACACCGGCAGCATTCACTTTCATAGGCAAGAAATTACGAGTTCCGCCGTATTGTTTGTTTCCAACGATTCTTTTAGCATATTGAATAGGAATTCTTCTGGTTCCTTGTACAAGGAGTACGGATAAGCAGATGACCAACATCAATACAAGAATTTCGATAAGGAATACGATAGGGCCTCCGTTCATTTCAGTAACGCGCGACATAAACTCGAAATAGAGTGAATGCGGGAAACGAGCGATGATACCAATCATAATGATGATGGAAATACCGTTTCCGATTCCTTTATCAGTAATTTTTTCACCGAGCCACATTAGGAATAATGTACCGGCGATTAATAAGATATAGGAAGACAAAGCAAACGCAGATAAACCTAAAATCTTAGTATTCAACATAGTAGTAGAAATTGCGCCAATACCGTATTGACCTTCAAGGTTAGCGATATAAGCCGGTGCTTGGATAGCAACTACTAAAATAGTAAGATAACGAGTGATTTTATTAATTTGTTTTCTGCCGCTTTCGCCTTCTTTTTGAAGTCTTTGGAAATAAGGAACAGCCAAGGTCATTAATTGAATAACGATAGAAGCCGAGATATACGGCATAATTCCCAATGCGAAAATGGAGGCATTAGAGAAAGCGCCGCCTGAGAATAAATCCAACAATCCAAGTAAACCTTCGCTGGATTGTCGCGAGAATTCTGAAAGCATACCCGGGTGAATACCCGGTAATACGATATGCGTACCCAAACGATAAATAAGGATAACACCTAACGTAAAAAGAATACGCTTGCGCAAATCTTCAATTTTAAAAATGTTTTTTATTGTTTCGATAAATCTTTTCATACGATATGATTAAAGGTTGCTGTAAATATTCCGCACCGTTCTATTCAACTTCGTTATTCTGTTTATTTTCTTCTTGGGCAGTTGCACCAATAATTTGAACATTTCCGCCATTCTTTTCAATTGCTTCTTTAGCAGTTTTTGAAAATGCGTGTGCAGTAACGTTCAATTTGCAGGTTAATTCGCCTTTACCCAACACCTTAATCAAATCTTTTTTCTTTACCAAACCATTGGAAATCAAAACTTCAGGAGTAATTTCAGAGATTTGAGTTTTTTCAAAAATATATTGTAATGTACTGATATTAATTGCGTTATATTCTACTCTATTGATATTTTTAAAACCGCGTTTCGGTAAAATTCTATAAATAGGCATTTGACCACCTTCAAAACCGATTTTGCGGCTGTAACCTGATCTCGCTTGAGCACCTTTATTACCTCTCGTTGATGTTCCACCTTTTCCTGAACCTTGTCCGCGTCCTATTCTTTTCGTTTTTTTCGTAGCATTCTCTGCCGGTTTCAAACTATGTAAATTCATATCTGTTTATTATATAAATGTTTATTACTCAATTAATTAAATCTCTTCAACGGTAACTAAATGTTTGACTTTCTCAACAATCCCTAAAATTTGGGGAGTTCCATTGTGTTCTACGGTTTGATGCATTTTTCTCAGACCTAATGCTTGAAGTGATCTTTTTTGACGTTCCGAACGATCAATTGCACTTCTTACTTGTGTGATTTTTAGCCTTTTCATCGACAATTATTTATATTAAGTTATTACTAAAATTACTTCCGTCGCACTTTTTTGAACTTTTTACCCGCAATTCTCAATTCACTTGCCCTTTCACCCCCTACCCTATATCGTCTCTATTCAATTGTTTTTCAACACCTTATAACTTCTACGAATAAAAAGCCTGTTTTTTCCTTGTTCTTTTTATTAAGTCGGCAAATATACAAATATTTTTCATTATTCAACTCACAATCAATTTTTTTTTCATTTTTTTGTCTGTTTGGCGATATTATGGAACATTTTGAGGGTCTTTTGCAACCTATTGCAATAATATATTTCCATTTTTCCGCATTTTATAACAGAAAGAATAAAGGCTTTAATAAATAGTTTTTCATAATAATCGACCGAACAGTTTATAAAAGAGTAAGTGGCGTAACCATCATTTACCACACTTTAGCTGACTATTATGAATATATAACTTATTAGGAAGTGTTCTATTTCAATGATTTTTGTTTGCTATAATATTATATGTAGGATTCTTTGCTATGTTTATAAAATTTTCCATTATAGTATTCATCTATTTCAATTATTTTATCGATTCGATTAATATCAATAAAATAAAGACCATTATGCTCCGTATTTTGAAACCAAAACGAACGAAATGTACGATTGGGGCTGTATATCATAATCGTTTGATAGATTTTCATCAAAGACAAGATAAATCGTATCATACAACTCTTTATCCGATTAATACGAAATTATTGTTTTGTATCTTCGCTACTCAAACTTTCGGTATAATTCATATACAAAAGCGAGACGCGTCACCAAATAAAAATCTCAAAAAATTATCTGAAATGTGCACCATATAGGGAAATTTCATGTACCTTTGTCGCTCGTAAGAAATTCTCTAAATAAAATAATATTAAAATATGAAAGTTTTAGTTTTAAACTGTGGAAGTTCGTCAATTAAGTATCAATTGATTGACATGGCAAACAATGCCGAATTGAAAGCAAAAGGTTTAGTTGAACGTATTGGTTTGGAAATGAGTGAGTTCACACATAAACCGATAGGAAAAGAAAAATATTATGTTCAAAAACCCATTAAAGACCACGCCGAAGGTATCAACTTGGTACTGAATACGTTGATTGATCCTAAGTTGGGCGTTATTAGTTCTTTAAATGAAATTGGTGCGGTAGGACATCGCGTGGCTCACGGCGGTGAATATTTCAAAACAAGCTGCTTGATAGGTGCAAAAGAGGTTGCCGAAATTGAAAAACTTTGCGCTTTGGCACCTCTTCATAATCCCGCAAGTTTGGTCGGAATTAATGTAATGATGGAACTTTTGCCGAATATTCCGCAAACAGCCGTTTTTGATACCTCTTTTCATCAAACTATGCCGGCAGAAGCATTTTTATATGCCATTCCTTACGAATATTACGAAAAATTAAGAATCCGCAGATATGGTTTCCACGGAACAAGCCATAAATATGTGGCTCCTAAAGCGGCCGAATTGGCAGGTTTGGATTACAATAACTCCAAAATTATAAGTTGTCACTTAGGAAACGGTGCCTCAATTTGTGCGGTTAAAAACGGAAAATCTGTCGATACCTCAATGGGATTTACACCTGTAGAAGGTTTGGTGATGGGTACGCGCTGCGGCGATTTGGATGCCGGTACACTTCTGTATATCGCAGAAAAAGAGAACTTAAGCTTCAAAGAAATGAATACTTTGATTAATAAGAAATCCGGTCTTTTAGGAATTTCCGGCAAAAGCGTCGATATGCGTGACATCCGCGCAGGAAAAGAGAGCGGTGACGAACGTTCTACTTACGCTTTCGACATCTTTGCTTACAGAGTAAGAAAATACATCGGTGCTTATGCGGCTGCAATGGGCGGTGTGGATGCTATTTTGTTCACCGGCGGCATCGGCGAAAATGCTTTCTTCCAACGTGAAGCCATTTGTCAAGGACTTGAATTTTTAGGAACAAAGTTAGATAAAGAGTTGAATGAAAAGATAATAGGAGATGATGCCATCATTTCTACACCTGAGTCTAAAGTGAAGTTGATCGTAATTGCTACCAACGAAGAATTGGTCATCGCTACCGATACTTTCAAATTGGTAAATGGCGAAAAATTATAGTTTCCGACTCTTATTGAATAAAAAAAGCTACTTTCGGGTAGCTTTTTTTGTTGCTTAAACCTAAACTTTTGTATCTTTGCCGATGGTTAGAAAATGGAATTTGCAAATATTATATTTTAATAAAATTGTTGATAATGAAAAAGTTAGTTGTTCTTTCGGGCGCCGGGGTGAGTGCAGAAAGCGGAATTAAGACTTTTCGCGACAGCGACGGACTTTGGGAAAATTATAACGTGGAAGAGGTCGCAACGATTGACGCTTGGGGACGCAATCCGCAACTGATGGTACAATTTTATAATGAACGGCGCCGTCAATTGGAAAAAGCACAACCCAACGAAGCACACAAAATTATTGGGGAGTTGGAGCAATTTTATGACGTCACTGTCGTTACTCAAAATATTGACAATCTGCACGAAAGAGGCGGTTCTACCAAAGTGATTCACCTGCACGGCGAATTAACCAAAGTGTGCAGCGAAAATGGGAAAGGCTCTATTCAGGACATCGGCTATCGCGATTTGCACTATGGCGAAAAAGCCGCCGACGGTCACAACCTACGCCCGTTCATTGTTTGGTTCGGTGAAGATGTTCCCCTCCTCGCCAAAGCAACCAAAGAAATACAATCAGCTGATATTTTGATAGTTATTGGAACATCTCTCAACGTTTACCCTGCCGCTTACCTCATTTATGACGCCCCCGCACATTGCCCTATCTATTTGATAGATCCTAAAGAAGTACAACCCGTTTCACGCCCCATTGAATTTA
>CAYYHC010000035.1:0-14848 GCA_964471715.1 uncultured Lentimicrobiaceae bacterium
GAAGAGCATCGCGGCAATCATCGTTTCGAGCGGGTTCTTCGGCGCTCACCGCCGGACAAGTTTTTACCATTATTGTGGCGAACTTTACCCAAATTAAACTCTGAAATCAAATCTTCCAATTTCTCTTTTTGTTCGGCGCGGCTGGTACCGTTAAACTGCAAAATGGCTTTGATATTATTCTCGACCGTCATATCACGAAACACGGAAGCCTCCTGCGGCAAGTAGGAAATTCCCATTTGAGCGCGCTTGTACATGGCCAATTTCGTAATATTCTCATCATTTAGAAAAATATTGCCGGAAGCCGGATGTATCAATCCGACTATCATATAAAAAGAGGTTGTTTTGCCGGCGCCGTTAGGGCCCAACAAACCCACAATTTCACCCTGTTTGAGAGAGATAGAAACGTTATTCACTACCGTTCTTGACCGATATACTTTCACCAAATCCTCGGTACGTATCGTATATTCCATAATTACTGATTTTCAAAATGACTTTTTATCTTTTCACCAATGGAATTGGCCACTTTTTGTAACGGATTTTTGATGACGGATTGCAAAAAAAGCGGAACTTCTGCGTCAATACTAACGGTAAGATTGCAAAATCCGCCCATTCCTTCGATCAAAAAACTCATCATTACCGGAATATTTTTATCATTGGAAAGGCGATACACAACTGTCGAAAATTCCTCTTTTTCAACGACATCAATTTGAACAGATGCTATTCCTGCAATGGTAAATTCGCAATGGTCTTCACTTACGCGCCAGTCCTTAACCTGTTCCGGCATCATTCGTTCCAGCGACCTGCAATCGCTAACCATTTTATATACATCACAATCCGTGGCACGGATGTTTTCAGTACGATTTTCAATTTTCATTTTATTCCTTTTAATGAATCGGCAAAATTACATTTTTTTTTTGAATTATTTGTAACCGTAAAAAACGCCTTTTATTGCGTTAAACAGCCGGTTATTATCTATTTTAAATTATTTTTCAATAAAAAAGATAATCATGTTCAAAAAAAATGTATTTTTGCCGGCTAATAAAAATGAAATTTTTATGAGCAAAATTACAATTGACGACAAACAATTTGTCAAATACATATCAGCAGATCAAATCGATGCTGCTGTTGAAAGGGTAGCAAAAGAGATAAATGAAGAATACAAAAACGACATTCCAATCGTTATTCTTGTATTGAATGGTTCTATTATTTTTGGTGCCGATTTATTAAAAAAATTAACCGTTTCTTGTCGTGTTTCGTGCATTCGTGTCAGCTCGTATGATGGCACAAAATCGCAAGCGCACGTCAAAAATGTGATTGGTTTGGTAGAAAATCTGAAAGACCAACGCGTTTTGATTATCGAAGACATTGTAGATACCGGAAATACTTATGAGCATATAGTGAACATGTTGAAAGTTGAAAATGTTAAAGATGTAAAGATTGCTACTATGACTTACAAACCCAATGCTTATAAAAAGATCTATCCGATTGATTTCGTAGGTCTTGAAATTCCTGACAAATTTATTGTGGGTAGAGGCTTGGACTACAATGGCTTAGGCAGAAATCTTCCAGATATTTACCAAGTTTGTTAATCTAATTTAATTATTATGGAAACCAAAAAATTCAACATTGTTCTATTGGGGACGCCAGGCTCCGGCAAAGGAACGCAAGCGAAAATGATTGCGGAAAAATACAATTTAAAACATGTCTCTACCGGTGAACTTTTCAGAAAAGAGATCTCATTGCATAACGCTTTAGGTATTCAAGCTCAATCATATATTGATAAAGGCGAGCTTTGCCCCGATACTTTAACGTTGGATATGCTCAACGACTATCTTAACCATTTTTCCGATGCCAAAGGTTATATTTTGGATGGAGTTCCGCGGACTATCAAACAAGCCCAATTGTTGGATGGCGTCGGCTATGACAAAAAAATTACGATTGACCTCGTCATTTATTTGGCTGTCAACCAACGCGAAATTGAAAAAAGAATGTTGGAGCGTGCCAAATTGGAAGGAAGAAGCGACGATACCCCCGAGGTAATTAAAAATAGAATTAATAACTATTTTGCGCAAACCAAACCGTTAGAATCATATTATCAAAAAGATAAAATCTTTAGAATCAATGGTATGAATGAACCCGAAGAGGTTTTTAAAGATGTTTGCACCGTTATTGACAAATATATTCAATAATTTATTTTGAAACATTTTCCTATCAATAATTATAAAAAAATCGTACTGTTAAGCACGATTTTTTTTTCAACAAAATTAATTTATTCATCAAAAATCCCTTCCCATGATTGAACCGAATAGTTTTTTTAAAATGCAGTACGGATTATATGTTGCAAGCAGCAGCTTTGAAAATCAACGCAGCGGCTACATCTGTAATGCCATTATGCAAATCACCGCAACGCCCGCTCAAGTAATGGTGGTTTCACATAAAAACAACTTTACGACTTCGTTAATTCAAGCCTCCAAACGTGTCGCTTTTTCGGCTTTGTCGGAAAACACACCTATCGAATTCATTCGGTTGTTTGGATACAAAAGCGGCAAAACGGTTGACAAAATCGGACAAGTGGAACACACCATGTTTAACGGTACACCTGTGGTTCGAGAAAACAGTGTGGCCTGTTTTGCAGGAAAAGTAGTAAACGAATACGACTTTGGAACCCACATTGGTTTTGTGGTTGAAATAGAATTGGCAGAAGAAACCGGAAATAACGATGTGCCAATGAGTTATAGTACATATCGCGATAAATATCGGGGTGCTTCATCGGTTAACTCACCCACATTCATCAAACACCAATAGCATTTTTTGTTGATTATTGAGCCTTTTGCCAATACTCTTGGGCTTTGGTTTCGTTTTGCAACTCGTGATAGGCATTTCCCATCATCTTATAGATTCGGGATTTTTCGCCATTATCGAATGAATTTTTTAGGGCTGTTTCAAAATATTTCAATGCCGTTTGAGGATTTTGCGTATTAAGATAAGCCACACCCAAGGTGTAGTTCATCATTGAATTGGTGGGAAACAATTCAGCGATATCATTCGCGTAATCAATGATTTTTGTATAATTTTTCACTTGAGCCAAACAATAGAGATAATCTTGCCAAAGGGCATATTGAGCGACGTCAATTTCGATAGCTTTTTCAAGATAATTGGCGGCGACTTCGTATTTTTGCTCTTTTAAATAGAGCGATCCCATGGCAGCCCAACCCTCGACCGCTTCGGGATGTACCTCGGTCAAAATGCGCGAAAGTTCATATTGCTCAGCGGTGGGCATGGCGGTGGGCAATGTCATCAAATAAGAACGCAAAACCGGCAATTTCTTATCAATGGAAACGGTAGGACTTTTGAAAACCTTAACGAATGCGTTGTATGCTGATTTTTTATCACCCTTACTATTGTAATAATTTGCCATAATAAGTTGAATTTCAGCATTATTAGGATTGATTTCCAAAACTTTTTCAAAGTACGGAAGCGCCTTCTCGGGCATATTATTCGCAACATAAATGTTGGATGCCTGAATATAGTAATCTTCCTCATAAGGATTGTTAGCTATCAGCATATCATACTCTTTGACAGCACTTTTTACATCATCAAGATGCAACCATATTTCAACTTTGGCGCGAGTAATCTCATTGTTGACACCCACCAATTTTTCTAATAGGGAATAAGCCTTAATCACCTCATTGTACTTCTTCGCATTCAGGCATGCTTGAGAATAATAGTAAATGTAGTACTCACTTTCGGGTTTTAAATCGCACACTTTTGACCACATTTGAGAGGACTCTTCATAATTTTGCTTCATATCCAATACTTCCGCCAAAGCAATCATGTACCAAACGTTTTTTTTGTCCAATGAAAGTGCCTTTTGCAGATTAATTTCTGCCAAAGAATACTCTTTTTGTTCTGCATTTATCTTCGCCAACATAAAATAAGCGGCGGAATGTTTGTCGTTTTCAGCAAGTACATACCTAAATTCTTTGTCTGCCAATGCGTAATTTTGTGAATAAAATTCCTTCAATCCATCGGCAAAATGAACGGACAGTTGACGTTCCTGCTCGGTCACAACCGGCGATTTACTTTTGGGTGATTTCGATTTTTGAGGATAAGCACTTAATGAACAGCACGTTATAATAATAAGAGAGACAATAAGTTTAATTTTCATACTTTAAATTTAGGTCACGACAGTACACTTTTATTCTAACGTAAATATCATTTCATTATTATTTACCAAGCACACCAAATGTCCATATTTTTAAGTATTGTTTTGCGGTTTCAATGGTTTGTATTGTCGCACAAATGTTAATTGTTTTTTGGTTAGTGCTATGCGGCAAATTATAAATGGTGGATTGTATTTGGATGCCTTAGTTCTCCAAATAAAAATAATAATTCATACTTATTCCAAAACTTTTACGTTTAATAAATGTTAGCTTTCAAATCACTAAAACATTTTTATTATGAGTGCAACAATTCTTTGGGCAGATGACGAGATAGATTTATTGAAACCGCATATTCTTTTTTTGGAAAATCGTGGTTATAAGGTGATTCCGGCGGTGAGCGGAAATGAAGCCATCGACATTTTAAATCAGGAAAATATCGACATCATTTTTTTGGATGAAAATATGCCCGGATTGAGCGGAATTGAGACGCTGAAACATATTAAAACGACCCATCCGCATACGCCTGTGGTGATGATTACCAAAAGTGAGGAGGAACATATTATGGAAGATGCCATCGGTTCCAATATTGCCGATTACCTTATTAAACCGGTAAATCCCAACCAGATTTTGCTGTGCTTGAAAAAAAACATAGAAAATGACAAAATTGTGAACGAAAAAAGCACGATGGCATATCAGCAAGCGTTTCGCGATATTTCTACAAAAATTTCGGACAGTATGTCGTTACAGGAATGGGAACTATTGTACAAAGAATTGGTATATTGGGAGTTAGAGTTGGATAAGATTGAAGATAGTAGTATTTCCAACATTTTAGCCGACCAAAAAGAGGAGGCAAATACGCAATTTTCGAAATTTGTTATTCGCAATTATCAGGATTGGTTGGTGGGCAAATCGGCAGAAAAACCGCTGCTTTCGCACACCGTTTTGAAAGAAAAATTGTTCCCGAATTTGAACGATGATAAAACTACGTTTTTGTTTGTAATCGATAATTTGCGTTTTGACCAATGGAAAACGATTCAATCATACATTCATCCTTATTATCGGGTGGAAGAGGAAACCATTTGTTACAGTATTTTGCCGACCGCCACACATTATGCAAGAAATGCGTTGTTTTCCGGCTTGATGCCGTCGGAAATTGCCAAAAAATACCCGCAATATTGGCTGAATGAGAATGATGAAGGTGGAAAGAATCAGTATGAGCATCCTCTTTTGGAAGAATATTTGAAACGATACGGCAAGAATATAAAGACCTCGTTTGCCAAAGTGCTGAATATGGATTTTGGGAAAAAGACCTTAGAGGGCTTTTCCAATTTAATGAAGAATCAACTTAACGTTGTGGTTTTCAATTTTGTAGATATGCTTTCGCACGCACGTACCGATGTCGATTTGATTAGAGAGTTGGCTAATGACGAAAAGTCGTATCGGAGCGTTACTGCTACGTGGTTTGCTAATTCAATAATGTTGGAGATGATTAAGTATCTGTCGGAAAAGAAAATTCCAATTTTCATCACAACCGATCATGGAACTATAAAAATTGAGAAACCTGTCAAGATTGTGGGGGATAAAAATACGAATACGAATTTGCGATATAAGGTGGGACGCAATTTGGATTGTACCTCCAAGGACATTTTTGAGGTAAAAAATCCCGAAAACATCTTTCTCCCGAAAGAAAATTTGACCTCTTCTTTCATTTTTACGACAGGGAATTCCTTCCTTGCTTATCCCACGAATTATAATTATTACGTCAATTATTACAAAAATACCTTCCAACATGGGGGCATTTCGTTAGAGGAAATGATGATTCCGTTTATAAAATTGCTTCCAAAGTAGATGTATTTATTTGACAATCAAATGAATAAAAATTTTTTAAAAAAAATCGTCAAAAGTGTATTTTGTAATTAAAAAACGTGTATTTTTGCAGCCTCAAACAACGAGAAAGGGAGCTTAGCTCAGCTGGTTCAGAGCATCTGCCTTACAAGCAGAGGGTCATAGGTTCGAATCCTATAGCTCCCACCAAAAAGAAGACACTTACAATAGATTTTGTGAGTGTTTTTTTGTTTTATATGCTTTGGTATTATTTTGTCGCCGAACGACAATGGATCAGTATCATTTTCTTGTTGGTGAGAGAATATTAAGCAAAAATTTTTGTCAGTCGATAAATGAAAAATCTGACATCTCTCACACCTCTCAATTGAGATCGGGAGTCTTTGATTTTTGCATTGATATTACCAAATTGTGTTCAGTGGTTTATAAAAGGGGGAATATTCGATAAAGCAAAAAAAAGCGTATCTATGATCGATACGCTTTTTAATGTTGAATTGGGAATTAGATTTCCCAAGTGTCACCGCTGTTTAAGAGGTCATCCACACATTTAACGGTGCAAGGATTTTCTTGTGCGGTTTTGATTTGTTCTTCCAACAATTGGTCGTAAGTAGGCGCTTCTACAGAGCGAATCACGCCTAATGCGATAGGATAATAAGGCGGTTTCATTTTTGCCAACATGAGGTGAATGCCGGGGTTTTGACATTTCATATCGTGTACGAGAATATCTTTTTCAGTGATTCCGTTTTCGCCCAATTTGACAACTTGTAAACCATTATTTCCTAAGATTAAACCTTTTTCTTTGTCTTTTCCGAAAAGCATCGGTTTGCCATCTTCGAGATAAAGTTGGTTGTTATCTCTAACTTCCTTATCTGTAACGTATTTGTGAGCTCCGTTGTTGAAAATCACGCAATTTTGCAAAATTTCGACTACGGAAGTTCCGTCGTGTTTAGCGGCTTCCAACATTACCTGACTGATGAATTTAGGATTGGTATCGATGACTCTTGCGAAGAAAGTGCCTTGTGCGCCCAATACCAATTCACCCACTGTGAAAGGATGTTCGATGGTTCCTTGCGGTGAAGATTTGGTAATTTTACCCATTGGGGAAGTGGGGGAGTATTGACCTTTTGTTAATCCGTAAATTTCATTGTTGAAGAGCATGATGTTGAGGTCAATATTTCTTCGGATGACGTGAATGAAGTGGTTTCCGCCGATAGCCAATGAATCGCCGTCTCCGGTGGGAACCCAAACGCTTAAACCGCGGTTGAACAGGCGAACACCGGTAGCAATGGCGTTGGCACGTCCGTGAATGCTATGGAATCCATAAGTATTCATGTAGTACGGGAAACGTGATGAGCAGCCGATACCTGATACTACGCAAAAGTTTTCTTTTTTGTATCCAATTTGTGGAAATACGTTTTCAACGGCAGCCAAGATGGCATGATTTCCGCAACCGGGGCACCATTTTACCATTTGGTCGCTGGCGAAATCTTCTTTTGACAATTGTTCTGTTGTTCTTTCTATTGTTTTGTAACTCATTGTATTTCCTCCTATTATTGAATGTTATTAATGGCGTTAATCAATTCTTCAACCGTAAATGGCAACCCTTGAATTTTGTTGTATTGTTGGTATTGCAAATGGGGGTAGGTCATTCGTAAGTAGTTGACAAACTGACCTGAATTGAGTTCGCATACTAATATTTTCTTGAAGTTTTTCAAGATTTCTTCCGTATTGCTTGGCAGAGGCATGATGTTGGTGAAGTGAGCGTGGCTTACTTTTTTACCTTTTTTGCGAATTTCTTTCACTGCGGTTTGTACTTGTCCTTTAGTACCACCCCAGCTAACTACCAAAACATCACCGCTTTCGTCGCCGAACACTTCTTGTTTCGGGAGTCTGTCAGCCAATCTTTGAACTTTGTCGCGTCTGTTGTTGACCATTTTAGTGTGGTTCATTGGTTCAGTGCATACGCTACCATCGATGTCAGATTTTTCCAATCCGCCGATACGGTGTCTGAGACCTTCTGTTCCGGGGATTGCCCATTGGCGAACCAATGTTTCGGCATCACGGCGATAAGGTTTGTAATTGGCATCATTGGCTTTAGCGATAGGAGGGTTAATAGCCGGAAGATCAGCAACTTTCGGGATACGGAATAATTCACTGCCTTGACCGATGTAACCGTCGCTCAGCAAGATGCATGGAGTCATCGTTTCCATAGCCAATTTAGCGGCATTGAAAGCTTGATAGAAGCAGTCGCTTGGAGAGGAGGCAGCGATAACAATACAAGGAGCTTCGCCGTTTCTTCCGAAGAGAGCCATATTCAAATCTGATTGTTCGGATTTGGTAGGAAGACCGGTTGAAGGACCGCCACGTTGTACATCAACGACTACGATGGGCAATTCGGTTATTACCGCCAAACCGAGGGCTTCGGTTTTGAGGGAAAGACCGGGACCGGAGGTTGAGGTGCAGGCGAGAGCGCCGGCGAAAGAGGCACCGATGGTTGAGCAGATACCTGCGATTTCGTCTTCGGCTTGGAAAACTTTAGCTCCCAATGATTTATGTTTTGCCAATTCTATTAAAATATCGGTGGCGGGGGTAATAGGGTAAGAGCCGAGGAACAATTTTCTGCCGGAGCGTTCAGAGGCTGCCAATAGTCCCCAAGCGGTGGCAATGTTACCGGTAATATTACGATATTTACCTTTAGGAAGTTCAACTGTGGTAACGTGGTAGGTAGATTCAAAAACTTCTATTGTTTCGGCGAAGTTGAAGCCTTTTTCCATTACTTTTTTATTAATATCGGCAACTTCTTTTTTAGTTTTGAAACGTTTGTCCAATAATTTGAATGGGGTTTCCAAGTCGAAGTTGAAGATGTAGTAAATCATACCTAAGCAGAACATGTTTTTGGTTCTGGCGGCATCTTTCATATCCATTCCCAGTTGCATTGCAGTTTCTTTTGCCATAGTGGTAATGTTCGGAGAAACTACGAAATAGGAACTTAATGAACCGTCTTCTAAGGGGTTGGTAGTGCAGCCGGCTTTTTCCAACGCGGTAGCGTCATAAGCGTCCACATCGGTTAGGATGGTTCCGCCCATTTTGACCCATTTCAAGTTGGCTTTGAGTGAAGCGGGGTTCATGGCTACCAATACATCGCATTTGTCACCGATGATTCGGGTTTCTTTACCAATGTGAACCTGGTATCCGGAAACACCGGCGATGGTATTGTGTGGTGCTCTGATTTCGGCTGGATAATCCGGAAATGTTGCGATGTCGTTGCCTGCCAATGCGGCGGTGTCAGAGAACAAAGTCCCTGAGAGTTGCATGCCGTCGCCTGAATCGCCGACAAATTTTACGACAACGCTTTCTCTTTCAATGATTTGTTTTTTTGTTGACATAACTTATTACTCACTGTTTATTTAATGATGGATAATTCTTTACCTACTTTTGTAAAAGCAGCAATACATTTATCTAAATGTTCACGACTGTGAGCTGCAGAAATTTGAACGCGGATGCGGGCCAAATCTTTAGGAACGACAGGATAGTAGAATCCGGTAACGAAAATGCCTTCGTCTTGTAATTTGGATGCCACGGTTTGAGATAATTTGGCATCGTACAACATTACTGCGCAGATGGCAGATTGTGTAGGTTTAATATCGAATCCTGCGTCGGTCATTTTCTTTACGAAATAGGCTGTATTTTCGTGAAGTTTATCTTGTAATTCGTTGGTTTCGGACATTAATTCGACCATTTTGCAACCGGCAGCGGCTACCATTGGAGGAATAGAATTGGAGAATAAGTATGGGCGAGAGCGTTGACGAAGCATATCGATAATTTCTTTTTTACCGGTTGTAAATCCGCCAATTGCGCCGCCGAAAGCTTTTCCAAGTGTTCCGGTTAAAATTTCAACCTTACCTCTTAGGTTAAATTGTTCAGTAACGCCACGACCTGTTTTGCCGACAACACCGGCAGAGTGTGATTCGTCAACCATCACCATTGCATCGTATTTGTTGGCTAACTCTACAATTTTATCCAAAGGAGCGACGTTGCCGTCCATAGAAAAGACACCGTCAGTAACAATTAAGCGGAAGCGTTGTGCTTGAGCCGCTTGTAATTGTTTTTCCAAATCTGCCATATCCGCATTCGCATAGCGATAACGAACTGCCTTACAAAGTCTTACGCCATCAATGATGGATGCGTGGTTGAGGGCATCTGAAATAATGGCATCTTGTTCGCTTAAAAGAGGTTCAAAAACACCACCGTTGGCATCAAAGCATGCAGCATATAAAATGGTATCTTCCGTTCCGAAAAATTCGGCAATCTTCTTTTCCAATTCTTTATGAAGGTCGGAGCATCCACAAATGAAACGTACTGAAGCCATTCCATAGCCGTGCGTATCCAAAGCTTCTTTGGCTGCTGCGATTAATCTCGGATTATTAGCCAATCCTAAATAGTTGTTAGCACAGAAATTAAGAGCTTTTTTACCGTTTTGTAATGTAATTTCGCCGCCTTGCGGTGATACAATAATACGCTCATTTTTGTACAATCCTGCATTTTCAATTTCGGTTAATTCGTTTTGCAGGAATGATTGAAATTTTTGATACATACTTTTATGTTTTTTATTGATAAATAATTGTTTGTCTTATTGTAATCTATTTATAGTTAGTTGTTTAAATAGTGATTTTCTCTCAATAAACTTTTTTCCGTATTTCATTAGAATTGTCCGCAAAGGTATAACTTTTTTTCTTCAAAAAGGTGCATTATTTTTTTTTATCCAAATTTTCTCTTTTGCAAAATTCTTCATTTATTTTTAGTATTTTTTTAGTATTTCCACCGTTGTTATAGTCTGCTAATAATTATTAATGTATCTTTGCGCTGCAAATTTAAAACACAATATTATTTTTTTATTTAACTCATTAAACTAATAATTATGATGAAAGATACTCAACAACGCACTGCTGCTCAGCAATTTGCCAACGATTGGAAAGGTAAAGGCTATGAAAAGGGCGAAACCGCACGCTTTTGGATTCAATTATTACAGAACGTGTTTGGCATCGCCGAGCCTACTAAATTTATCTGTTTTGAAGAACGGGTAAAGGATATTAATACCAATTTTATCTATGCTTGTATTTCGGCGGCGAAAGGACTGATTGAACAGAAATCTATCGATAAGGATTTGTGTGTGCTCCTAAAACAAAGTGACGGTTTTTTTTTTGACGGTTTCCCGGCAATTGATTTCACAGAATCAAACTGCGTGGCACGATTGTTTGAAATGTACGAAGTATTGGTGAATAATTTAAAATGAGAATGATGTCTGAAAAAAGAAAAATATTATTGCATTGTTGTTGTGCGCCTTGTTCGGCTGCCATTCTCGAATGGATGATGGTAAATGAATGGCAACCCACGTTATTTTATTATAATCCAAATATTTACCCGTTGGAAGAGTATGAAATTCGTAAAACGGAGTGCATGCGTTATGCTCAAAAATTGGGAATAGAAATTATCGATGGCGACTATCTTCATGAGGAGTGGCTGCAGTCGGTGGTGGGGTTGGAGCAAGAGCCGGAGCGCGGAAAACGTTGTTTGGAGTGTTTTAAGATGAGAATGAATGAGACCGCGCGCGTATGCCATGCGTGGGGATTCACAATTTTTGCAACCACATTGGCATCTTCCCGTTGGAAAGATTTGGCGCAAATTGCCGAAGCAGGAAATGAAGCCGCAGCTTTGTTCCCCGGTTTAACATTTTATGAAAAAAATTGGCGAAAGGGAGGATTAACGGAACGTCGCCGTATCTTGTTGAAAGAAAATGGTTTCTATAATCAACAATATTGTGGCTGTGAGTTTAGTTTTCGGATTGAACAGAAAGATTGAG
The DNA here is from genome assembly GCA_964471715.1 of uncultured Lentimicrobiaceae bacterium. Classification (GTDB taxonomy): domain Bacteria; phylum Bacteroidota; class Bacteroidia; order Bacteroidales; family WCHB1-69; genus UBA1756. Next base: position 11,866 of record CAYYHC010000035.1, read on the forward strand.
AATTTTACTCCCGGCTTGATAGGGTGTGATGTTGCCCGAAAGAATGAGAGGTAATACTTTATCGATTTCTTCTTGAATTTCATTTCTATTAAAGAAATTATTGGTGAGTGTCATATTCATCCAATCATAAAAAATCTTAACGTGCTGTTCGTTCCGGTTCTTATCAAAAAAGCCGTTACTTTTTGTTTGATTCTCAAAATTGGTTATGATTTGCCATATTGTGTCGATAGAATGATTTTTGATAGCGGAGCAGGTGGTAACGGGGACTTCCCAACCGTTTTCTTGCTTGGGAAATAGTTTTAATGCAGATTGATAGCGTGTTTTTGCCAATTCCGATGGATGAATATTGTCGCCGTCGGCTTTGTTAATTACCAAAGCATCAGCCATTTCCATAATGCCTCGTTTGATACCTTGCAGTTCGTCGCCGGCACCGGCGAGCATCAGCAGGAGGAAAAAATCGACCATTGATTTCACGGCGGTTTCGGATTGCCCAACACCGACAGTTTCCACGATGATGACATCAAATCCGGCGGCTTCACATAAAATGATGGATTCGCGAGTTTTGCGAGCCACGCCGCCCAATGTTAAGCCGGAGGGGGAGGGGCGGATGAAAGCGTGCGGGTCGGTGGAAAGTTCCTCCATCCGTGTTTTATCGCCTAAAATACTGCCTTTGGAACGTTCGCTGCTTGGGTCGATGGCTAAAACTGCCAATTGTTTTCCTTGTGAAGTCACATATTTTCCAAAAGATTCAATGAAAGTACTTTTGCCCACGCCCGGAACACCGGTAATTCCGATGCGGATGGAGCGTCCCGAAAAGGGAAGACATTTTTCTATAACTTCTTGTGCGATAGCTTGGTGCGCGGGATTGACGCTTTCTATTAATGTAATCGCCCGACTTAATATGACTCTGTTGCCATTCGTAATACCTGCCACAAAATCATTGACCGACAGCTTCTTTTTTTGTTTTTTTTGCCAATAAGGATTGACGACGGAAGGTTGTTCGATTCCTTCCTGTACATTTAATGCAGAATTAAAAGTGTCGCAATTTACCATTCTTGAGAACAGCTAACGGTTGAGGCAGCAATGACCTGGTCATCTACTTCAACACTTTTATTACTTTCTAAATTTTCGCATTCCGATGAATTTACATCTTCACCGTCCCAAGATTCACGGGCTACTTCCGTATTGCTTGCATCATAATACTTGCATAAACAATCGCTTTTTTCGCATGCGGAAAACATTCCGATTGCAAGTGCGGCAACAGCCGTCAGGCTTAATATTTTCTTCATTATTTTGTATTTGATGGTGATTATTTTTGTTTACAAACGACTTCGTATTTTACGATTTCATAATTAATATTATCTTGTAATGGAACGCTAATGTCTTTTGTTTCGTTCATTCCTTCACAATCTTCTTTGGTGATATTGTCGTTGTCCCACTCTTTGATATCATAAAATTTATCATTTTTATAATATTTGCAGATGCAGTTTTTATCGCAAGAGGTGGCGATGGTTGCAAGTAGAATTGTGAATATTGAGAATAATAATTTGGTTCGTTTCATTATTGGATTTTGTTTTAAAACGTGGCAAAGATACAATTATTACGTTAAAGTGAGTTATTTTATTTAAAAAAAGGAGGAATAATGAGTTCCTCCTTTTAGTTATTAGAATGATAGATTAGTACATTCCGGGCATACCGCCGGGCATACCGCCTCCGCCCATCGGCATTGGAGGATTTTCTTCTTTAATTTCCGATAAAACGCATTCGGTCGTGAGTAGCATACCTGCGATAGAGCCGGCATTTTCAATAGCTACACGTGCTACTTTAGTCGGGTCAATGACACCGGCTTTGATAAGGTCTTCGTAAGTTTCGGTACGGGCATTGAAACCTACATTCCCCTTAGCTTCCTTAACGGCATTTACGACAACGGAACCTTCTTTACCTGCGTTGGCAACGATTTGTCTTAATGGTTCTTCCAAAGCTCTACGAACGATTTCGATACCGATTTTTTCGTCTTCGTGGTTTACTTTGACTTTATCTAAAGCGTTGATAGTACGGATATAGGCAACTCCGCCGCCGGGGATAATCCCTTCTTCGATGGCAGCGCGGGTAGCGTGTAATGCGTCATCAAAACGGTCTTTCTTTTCTTTCATTTCAACTTCTGAAGCAGCACCAACATAAATAATGGCAACGCCACCGGCTAATTTAGCCAAGCGTTCTTGTAATTTTTCGCGGTCATAATCGGAAGTAGTCTTTTCGATTTGTGATTTAATTTGAGCAACACGTGCGTCAATAGCTTGTTTGTCGCCTTTACCGCTGACGATAGTTGTATTTTCTTTGTCAACCGTAATTTTTTCAGCTGTTCCCAACATTTCCAAAGTGGCGTCTTCCAATTTGAACCCTTTTTCTTCAGAAATAACGTAACCACCGGTAAGGATAGCGATATCTTCCAACATCTCTTTTCGTCTGTCACCGAAGCCCGGAGCTTTAACGGCAACGATTTTCAAACCGCCGCGAAGTCTGTTTACAACCAATGTTGCCAATGCTTCACTTTCAACGTCTTCGGCAATTACCAATAATGGACGTCCGCTTTGAACGGATTTTTCCAAAATAGGTAAAAATTCTTTCATATTGCTGACTTTTTTGTCATAAATCAATATGTAAGGATTTTCGTAAACGGCTTCCATTTTTTCGGCATTAGTAACGAAGTAAGGAGAAATATAACCTCTGTCGAATTGCATACCTTCAACGATTTTTACGTGAGTGTCGGTTCCTTTGGCTTCTTCGATAGTGATAACGCCTTCTTTTTTAACTTTTTGCATTGCTTCTGCAATCATTGCGCCCACAGATGCGTCATTATTGGCGGAAATAGTGGCTACTTGCGCAATTTTTTGGTTGCTGTCGCCGATTTCGCTGGAAAGTTTTTTCAAATTCTCAACAACAGCTTTAACAGCAGTGTCGATTCCGCGTTTTAAGTCCATCG
>CAYYHC010000036.1:0-14580 GCA_964471715.1 uncultured Lentimicrobiaceae bacterium
TGACTGCCGTTTCAAAATCGTGACAAGTATTAACGCAATTGGTCACTTCCACCGTATAGGTTGCAGTGGCAGTACAGCAGTCTGCAGAAGATGCAGTAACAGTATAAGTAGTTGTTTGATTGGGAGATACAGTATTCGCTGCGCCTACGGTTCCGTTGCTCCAAGTATAAGTATATTGGCTGCAAACATCGCATGAGATAACGGCTTCCCAACCGGCATAACTAACACTTCCGTCGGAAGTGAACCTGATGGTCATAATGCCTGATTGGGCAGTAAACGACATTCCGGCAAGAGTGTTATATAAATTCCCTGAATTAAGCAACTCGACTGTCCCGTTTCCATTATAGACATAAATTTCGTCAAAACTATTTTCCACATTGACGGTATTAAAAGTAATGGTAATAGGACTTCCATTGTTAGAGGTAAAAACCTGCGTAATGTCGGATGAACTTGAATATTGACCTGAAGAACCACCCGAATCATAAAAACAGATGGAGGTTCCACATGTAACCGTAATAGGAGTTGTGCTCATATTAACGGTTTGTCCGCAAGCACCGGGCGTTGAGCCTCCCACTTCTGCGGTTAAAGTTACTTCACTTCCCGTACAAACGATATCGGTTGAAGGGGTAATTTGCACATCACATTGCGCCATAACACTCACTATCGCAAATGATATCAAAAAACTAAAAGCAGCAAAATGCCTCATGACTCGATTTATATTGTTATTATGTTTCATTATAAAATTCATTCATTATTGTCATCAAAAAACGGGCGCAAAGATACATAAAAATAATTACGCACTTCATCTAAATGCTAAAACAAAAAACGACATAAAATGTTGCCCGAATTGCTCGCATTAAGCCCAAAATTCATCATTCTTCGGAATTATTCTCTTCGGGCACCTTATAAAATTTCTTCATAAACTTTGCTTTTTGAGAACGACTTGCCAATTTATATGTAAATGAAGGTTTCCCATCTCCCGACGGCAACATTCTCTTCTTTACCTTTACTTCTGCAATGGCATCATTGAATTTTTCATCGGAAGAACTTCCATACATGCTGTTATTTTCAAATTGGAAGAAAAAGAAATCATTATCAACTTCAAAATAAATGTATAAACGATTGCGAGAACCTCTTTTTTCAACAACTATTTCACCCGGAACTTCTTTATTAATCTCTTTTGAATGGCAAATGATAAGCGGTAATTTATCTTGTGAGATAAACGCTTTGGCAACTTTATCCCACGTAAAACCAATGTTTGAAAAAAGAAATTGAACTTTCAACTTTTCGGGTAATTTTTGTACTTGTCCATTCATTGCAACTTCGGAAGCATAATCTTCATATTCGGCATTTGACAAAATGTTTTTTAATGCCAATTCATAATCTTTATTTTCCCAAGAATCAATAAAATCAAGTTCCACCGATTCATCAATATGTTTATTCATTATTTTCATTGCATTATCATTAAAATAGAAGTCGATGGAAGTGGTTAAATTCATATCTGCCGAATCGGCTTTCATATAATTAACGATGGAACCAACGGTATTAAAATCGACACGTCCCAATTTTGCGCCCATATCAATCACACCGGAACCTCTTGAGATACAATCGGTTTTACTTAACGTAATGATATTTCCGGGTAACTCCGGGTCACGCAATTTTTCTAATGATGCGGCTTTAAATTCTTGTGTTTTATGGTCAAAGGTTATGAAACCGGTAGCTGAAATGTATTCCGAATCATTAAATTGGTCTTTGGCTGCACCAAAACAGGTGTAAATACGCCCTGTAGCATTGGTTGATGCAATCGCTACCACAATTTTTCTATCGGTGACATCTTCGGCATGCTCCCCTATTTCTATCAAAATGTCGTTAGGATTAATTTGATCATTCAAACGCATTCGGGCATGTTTGACGGTGTCACAATCGTGAATCAACTCCACACCGCCAATAAAAGTAATAAATTCATGTTCACTGTTTAATTCCGCGCGCCCATCAAAACCAAAGTGCGGACTCAATTTAAAATCTCTATCCAACGGAATTTTAGCATCGCCCTGCGTGACCTGATAATACCAAACGGTATCAAAATGAATCACTTGAACCTCTTTGTTTTCATCAATATAATCATAATCGCCATTACCTTTAAAATCGGCAGCGTTGATGACGTTCACGGTAGCATTGTAAAGTTGATGATATTTATTTTCACGTCCGGCAACAATGCGAGCCTTCTGAAGTGTCTTTATTTGAGCACGTTCCAATATTGTCACATTTCCACTATCGGGAATGATGGAAGCATCACCGGCGTTGATATAGCGAACACCATGAGCATTAATAATGTTGGAACGGAAATTAAATTCCGCTCTGACAGCCGTAAACTGCAATCCGCGTTTTTGAGAATTGGTTGCCGTCAATTCGTTGCCTTTACTCTCCATATCCACTAAATCAAAAGCATCCGTAGCGTTGATATTGACATCTTTATACGGGTCATCCCATTTAAAACTTAAGATGTCGTCATCAATAGGAATCCAATCGAAAGAGGAGGCATTGGTTTTAAATTCGTTTCGTGCAAAAATGACTTCAGAGGCTTCACCGTTAGAAACGAAATGTCCTTGCCGCGTCTGAAAGTCGATGTGGGACTTGTAGTTATCGGTAGAAAAAACGAACTCGTTGGTTTGATATAAATCGTAAATTCTCAAATCGGCGGAATCCGACAACAACTCATGATGTTTAAAACTAAAAAGTTGTGATGTTATATCTGCGCGTTTAAAATTCACGGTTCCCGTACCAAACATCCCACTCGGGGTTAATTTTGAATTACCCACCAATGTTGCCTCATTGAAGAGGTGCATCGGAGTTTCTTGCGTATAAACATACATGGCATCTTCGTAAGGTTTCCAGCGCAAAGCCGCCTTCTCCACATTCGCGGGCGGATATTCCACACCGGCCAACTGTTCTTTTACCACGTGTGAGTTGGCTTTGCCGGTGGTGGCATCCAAGAAAAATACCAAGCTGTCGGATTTGGTAAAAGAGGTTAAATACTGAATATCTCCTTTACCACGCAACCCTCTGTTACTTAAATCAATAGTTTTAAAATACTGTCCTTTTCCACCATAAATAGGCAAACCGCCGGCACCCGTTTCATGAATAAATCCCAAAGAAAAATCGGGACGTACCTTCAACGGCTGACGAATGTCAGGGAAAATACCGCCGGATACCAACTGCCCTTCAAATTGAATGGAATCGGTGTCAAAGTTATCCAAATTTGTAATTGTAAATATATCAACCAAATAGTAAAATTTAGTTCGATCATAATGACGATTGAAAGTAAACGGATGGTCATAATAAACTTTACCTCCTTCATAACTGGTGAACATAGGGTACTTTGGATTGTCGATTCTGCCCGATTTATTTTTCGGCATATCGATATAAAGTGTACCGCCCAAATCTTCAATCGGACTCATGACCTTTGTCAAAGGGTACTCACCATACATATTTTGCGTACCGGTTTTATCTTCAACATACATAATTAAAGAATCAATGTCATCCATTTGTACGGTAAATTGTTCATAATTGAATTGACATTTATGACTGACAAAATCGAACAAACCGGCAACGATTCTTCCGGCAAATTCCATATTCCTGTTTTTTTTAACCGTAACATGTTCATTTACAGGATAAACATTTACAATTTGTGCATCGCTCAAGACAAAAAATTCACAGCCGGAGACATCCAAATCATTGGTTTTGAGATCCAAAGAGGCGTAATGATTTTTCGATTCAAGGACAATATTGTCGAAATCTTTTTTGCCGACATCATTGTTCAAATATTGTGCAATTTTCGGTCTGTAACTGATGGTATTGTTGTTCACATCATATTCCACAAATCCTTCGGCGGCAAATTGTATCAATAGGGCTTTTACATCTTCGGGCGGGTGGTTAAATGCCTTGACAATGGTCTCATAACTTACCGGTTGATAGTCAAAAGAGCGGAAAATATTCCATAAAGTGTAGAGTGGATTTTCATCGTTGGCACCTTGTAAACGGCTCATTGTGGAAGCGTTATAAAAGTTCTGGGATTCAAAAGAGGCCGAACTCTGATTGGTAGAACCGGTCAAGGGTTTAAATTCTATTTTGTCGGTTGAGAGATCCCACGATAGTGTTTCCACGGTAATATCCATTTTGTGGTACGTATCAAAAAACGGGCTTCTTCCCACTCCGTACTTGGGGCGGGAGATGAGCAATTGTGAGGTTTCTTCGTTGTAGTAAAAATCGGCAGAAGGGTGAAAAATGGAATCTTCTTCGATGTAAATCACCGTTCGGGCATCATTGGCACGCACAGTAGATTCTTTAAAAAGATAACTATTGGAATATACGGCAGCGATTTTTTTCTTGTCTTTATTAATAATCAATTGTGCCAATTGGTTTTCGCCGGCGTGACCGCGAATGGAAGCACCGCGCAATTCGAAGCCGCCCACATAATCCACATTTTTGTATATATTCTTTATTGTCAATGCGTTGCTGTAACTTCTAAAACGCGGGTAGCTGACTTTTTCTTCATCAGTGTCCAATCCGGTTTTGTCTTCCAAAACACCGTCAACAGGTTGGCCGAACAGGTCAGGATAATATAATTTTGCGTTTTCGACTTTAACCTTGGGCTGCCGCATATCCACATCGTATTTTGTAAAAACCGCTTTTACCTGCCCGCTCAAACCGGCCCGATACCAAAAAACAGAACCTTTGCTTCCGTCCCAACGCACGGAGGCAGGATAGTAACGACCGGTAGTGCCGATAATCTCCACACTGTCGCGCGAAGAAGCCCCCACCAGGTCAATATCTTTGAACGAAAAATAGGGTTCCTCTTCCATTCCCATATCTTCTATGATGCCATAAGCGGTCCATCGCACATTGGGAGTAGTATTTAAAATATTGGAAGTGAATATATTGGCATAATTAATCATTAATTTGTCAAATCTACTGATATCGTTGTTCACATGGTATTGAATAAAGCGCATCCAATCTCTATCGTGATCTGATAAATCGCTGTTAATAAAAGCATTAAAAGCTTGAATATAAGATTTAAAATGGGGAAAGAATCTCAAATTTTTACGCAACATCAAATTGGACATTTCAATAAAATTATTTTGAAAAGATTCCGTCATTTGCGGACTATTCCAAAAAGCATCAAATTCGATGAGGAGTTGTTCAGCCTCTTTTTGTCTTTCCTTGGGAACGGTTTCCGCAAAAGTACGCATTTCGCCCGGGATTAAAGTCGGGTCATTAGAAAATGATTTAAAGCGTTGAGCATAAGTGTTTAACGGAATAATCAACAGAATTATTAAACTCCATTGAAAAGCCATTCTTTGGATTCTTTTCTTGTTCTCCATGTTCAAAATTTTGAGTTGCAAAATTACATAAATTCGCAATATATCAAACCTTAACTTTTTGAAATTATTGTAATTAAAGCAAATTCTATTCAAAAACTTTTGAGGTAATCCGAATGATTTAAAAAGAGAACAATCATCGATATCGGCAATTCAAGTATTAAGCGTACCTTTGTGCGCATTTTATAAATAGTTTTTTACGAGATGACAATAAACATAAAATGAAGATTAGCAATCAATTAGCCGGTCATATTGCTGTTTTTACAGCTTATCTTATTTTCGGATTCAACATTATTATCTGCAAAGACATCGCCAATTCGGGCTTTATTTCACCATACGGGTTGTTTTGTCTGCGTGCCATCGGGGCAGCCTCTCTGTTTTGGATGGTCTCACTTTTTTTACCCAAAGAAAAGGTTGAAAAAAAGGATATGATTCGCATTTTCTTTGCCTCATTATTAGGTTTGATTATTACGCAACTCACTTTTTTAAAAGGAATTACCATCACCACACCATTGGATTGTTCCCTCATCTGCATTTTGGCGCCGGTTTTTACTATGTTTGTGGCAGCCGCTATACTTAAAGAACCCATCACTTTCAAAAAAGCATTTGGTGTAGCCTTGAGTTTTGTAGGTGTTTTAGTATTGATTCTCAATAGTACATCATTAGGAGGAGGTGCCGATAAAACGCAACCATTAGGCATTATTTTACTAATAATCAATGCGTTGAGTTTTGCATTGTATTTAGGAATTTTTCGTCCCCTAATTGCCAAATATAGTGTGGTTACATTTATGAAATGGATGTTTTTCTTTGCGGTAGTGGTTTCTGTTCCTTTTTGTTTTAAAGAAATCAGCACTTTGAATTACACTTCATTTCCATCAAATTATTACGCAGAATTGGGATATTTGATTCTTTTTTCGACTTTTATTGCCTATTTTCTAATTCCCATCGGGCAAAAGCATTTGCGTCCTACCGTGGTAAGTCTGTATTCCTATTTACAACCGCTAATTGCAACTATTGTAAGTATTTACATTGGGATGGATGTCGTCACATGGCAAAAAGTCGTAGCTGCCGGCGCTATTCTGTCCGGTGTAATTTTGGTCAATCGAAGCCGCGCAGCACACTTTCCGCAAACATGATAGTATCGAATAAAGAATGCAATAGATTTTTTCAACTCTCCTGTCGGTTCACAGATAGCTATTTCATAAAGATTTTATGGCAAGCATTTTCGGAAGCCAATTTTTCGGCTTTTTTGATTGTAAAGTCCACTCCTTCCGCAAAGGTTTTATTGTCAATAAGTAACTCTGCTTTATAGAGTTTATGGAATTTGTCTTCTTGCACTTCGGAGTGATGAAACGTAATTTTTTTACGCTGTTTCTGCCCCCAATTAATAATTTTACTTTTATAATTGGATTCTTCCAAAAAGATGGCATCGATATCCAAATTTGCCAAAAATATTTTATTCAAAATAATGTGTTTCGCTTTTTCGTATCCTTTGTCGAGGAAAAGAGCGCCGACAAAAGCCTCAAAAGCATCGCCTTCCACAGATTTGGAATGTGAATGAGATTCCATAATAATCAACTCATTCAGTCTTATTTTTTTAGCCAAAGCGGAGAGGCGTTCACGATTCACCAATTTGGATCTCATTTCCGTCAATTCACCTTCGGGTTTAAGCGGATATTTTTTAAAAAGATATTCTGCAATAACGGCACCCACAATGGCATCGCCCAGATATTCCAGACGTTCATTGTTTAATTTTCCGACGGGGGTATTGCTTGAAGCGGAGCGATGAATCAATGCCAAGCTATAGAGCACCAAATTTCGAGGACGGATTCCTAATATGTCCTTTAAATATTTTGCAATTAACTGATCGTGAGATGGTTTTGTTTTTTTGAAATATTGGAGCACAACGAATTAATTACTAAACCTTTTAAATAAGATGGATGCATTGTGTCCTCCGAATCCGAAAGAGTTACAAAGTGCATAATTGATTTTGCGTTTTTCTGCTTTCCCTGCACAGAAATTCCAATTTGGAATTTCCGGATCTTTTTCGGAAAGATTAATCGTAGGTGGAACAATCCCTTCTTTGAGAGCCAATATGGTTGCAATACTTTCAATGGCAGATGCGGCACCGAGTAGATGTCCTGTCATTGATTTGATGGAATTAAAAATCATTTCTTCAGCGTGTTCGCCAAACAAGTTGCGAATGGCGATACATTCCGAGATATCGCCTAATGGAGTTGAAGTCCCGTGAGTATTAATATGACCGATGTCATTGGGCGACAATCCGGCTTCAACGATTGCGTTTTTCATTGCCAGCATGGCCCCTCTGCCTTCGGGATGCGGGGTAGTAATGTGCATGGCATCGGAAGTAATACCGACGCCGACGATTTCGGCATAGATTTTGGCATTTCTGGCTTTGGCATGTTCATATTCTTCAAGGATAAGAATACCGGAGCCTTCCCCCATCACAAAACCGTCACGACCGACGGAAAAAGGACGGGAAGCCGTTTCATAATCATCATTGCGGGTAGAAAGGGCGCGCATGGCGTTAAAACCGCCGATGGAAACGTCCATGATTCCCGCCTCCGCACCACCCGAAACCACAACATCTACTTTCCCTAATTGAATATAATGAAAAGCATCCGCAATTGCATTTGCTGAGGAAGCGCAAGCGGATGTTGTCACATAATTCGGTCCACGAAAATCCAAATAAATGGAGATATTACCTGCCATTAAATTGCTCAAAGCCATCGGAATAAAGAAAGGACTGAAACGAGGAGTCAGATCATTCTCGACATATTCTTTCAGAGAAGCAGCGATAGTCGAAATTCCTCCAATGCCTGTTCCTACAATAACCCCCGCCCTATCTTTGTCAATCTGATTAAGATCCAACAAACTATCCTTAATCGCTTCTTGAACGGCGGCAAGGGCATATTGCGTACAAGCATCCAATTTTCGAGCCTCCTTCGGTTCAAAATAATCAGATGCATTGTAATTTTTTAATTCACAAGCAAACCGGGTTTTAAACTTAGACGTATCAAAGTGCGTAATAAGATTGACTCCGTTGACGCCTTTCAATAAATTAGACCAATAACTTCCAACATTATTGCCAATTGGTGTTAATGCTCCTAATCCGGTAACTACGACCCTTCTAAATTCCATTTATATGAAATAAACAGTTTATTTTCTGCTATTTTCAATGTATTCTACAACGTCTCCTACAGTATGAATTTTTTCGGAAGCATCGTCCGGAATTTCAATGTCGAATTTCTTTTCAAATTCCATTATTAATTCAACAGTATCCAATGAATCTGCTCCCAAATCATTAAAACTCTTATCTAATGTGATTTCTTCTTTGTCGTAACTTAATTTTTCTGCAATAATTCCTTTTACTTCATCAATAATTTCTGCCATAGTATTAGTTTTAAAATTAATGCGCAAAAATACTACATTTTTTTATTAGTGGTCAGTATTTTTGTTTTTTTTCGCTAAATCTTTTATATAATATTGATATACAGTTATTTAATTTTAATTAAAGAAGCACTATACGCTATTAATTTACTTGGGGGGGGCACCCTGCTTGAGATATAACATATTCATTAATAAGTAATTAAACTAACTATCTAATAATAAGCAATTTAACGTTTTTTAAGCAAATCTGACCCTCGGAACCAACCAAACACTCATTTTATTCTTTATACCAATACATTGTCTCTCCAAAAAGTGAAACTCCAATATAACCTCGTACTTTTAGTTTGCCATTGGATTCAAATTTCATATAGCATTTGTAAGTTTTGCCGTTTCCCGGATTATAAATCGTACCCCCACTCCACTCATCATTTTTACTGTCGTATTGAAACCCGCGCATCAGTATTATTTGATTGGCAGGCGTATTGCGAAGTTTCGGGTCAGGATTGTAAACATCGGTTTTGGGTTTCCCATTTTTAAAGTTTGGATTTTTCAACCATATAACTTTACCTGCGTAAGTTCCACCGGTGGTTTTATAAATTTGTACCTTGCTGACCTCTTTGGTATTAGGCTCTGTAACATTATAAATCCCGATAATTTTATCGGCTTTATTTTGAGAAAAAAGTGATAATGTTGATACAAAAATCAGAAATAATAACGATATTTTTTTCATTTTATCCTATTTTAGCGACCTGTAGCGTGCAAATAAATACCTTTTTTGATTTGATAAGTAACAAAAGCATTGGTATAATCATCCATACTCTGTTGCAACATGGATTGTGCTTTGAGTAAATCGGATAAAGTGCAAGTGCCGGCTTGATAGTAATCTTGTTGGATTTTCAAATTTTCTTTCGATAAGTTAATAGAATGTTGCGAAATCAATAGTTGTTGATAGGCTTCCTGCAATTCATTCCATGTTTGCTCAATCTGGACGGTCAATAGTTGCAAATTATTATCGCGTTCATTAATGGCAATTTGCTCATTAATTTTTTGTTTTTTGATGGCATGTGCGCCTTCCCACCAGCCGGTGATTGGAATGGAAACTGTTCCGAAGACCATCCCAAAGCCATTTTTTGCCGTGTTGTTCGCATTCACATCCATTGCATAACCCGTGTAGCCCGCGCCTACCGCAACTTCAGGGAGATATTTACCCATTTCCATCTTGGTTTGCAAATTGGCAGCTTTCACATTCAAGTCCAATAATTGTTTTTCAACACGCTGATTAACTGCATATTGCGATTCCGAATAGCAAACTATCGGCGCTTCCGGCATGATAATGGAATCGGTAGCGATATTAAATTCGCTTTCGGAAATTTGAGCATATTGCCGCAAAATCATTTTACAGACCTTGATTCCATTTTCCACTTTCAGCTTCCCACTGATCAATTCCTGCTGTTTAAGTTCCACTGTCAATTTATCGTTACGATTGGTGACACCCGCACTGACGGCAGCATCGACATCCTCGGAAATGCGATTCAATTGTTGTTGAATCGTTTGAATGGTTTTCAGCTTTTCTTGCAAAGCCACAATCTGCCAATAGTAATATTCAACTTTATCAAGTATTTCATTTTCAGACATTTTATATTGTAACTGAGCGGCTTCAATCCCAACGTTGGCCAATTGGTTCCCGCGCACGATTCTCAATCCCGCAAATAGCGGCTGCGTTGCAATGACAGAACCGTTCAGTCCGCCATTCATTGCCTGAATAGGAACAGTGGGCAACGGAATAGACAAGAGAACGGGTGAGAAATAGGAAATCTGTAATTCTCCCAAGTCGAAATTCATATCAATAATGGAATTGGTGGTTGCAAATCCCATTCCGTTTGCCGAGATTGAGGGAAAATATTTTGTAAAAGCTGCTTTTTTTACCTGTTCGGCGGCATTGATGGATAGTTTTTTATTCTGTAATGCGAGATTATTCTGAAGTGCCATTGTTTTACAACTATCTAATGAATAGACAGTTTGCCCACTAATTGGAAGATAGAGGCAGAATAACAATGTTCCTATAATGATTATTCTTTTCATAATTACTCGGCAATTAATTCTTTTTTACGTTTTTTATTATCGGCATGTTGAAATGAAAGCCAATAAATCACAGGTAAAACGGTGACGACGAAGAGCATTGAAATCCAAGTTCCGAAACAGATTACGACTGCCATTGGCGACCATAATGCGCTGTCACTGATAATCATTGGAACGACCCCCATGGAGGCAGCGGCAGAGGTAAGGAAAATCGGGCGCATTCTACGTTTTCCGGCTTCCAATGCGGCTTCATAAGCTGTTTTACCGTTTTTAATTCGCTGATTTTCGGCATAATCATACATTATAATGCCATTTCGGACTATAATCCCTATCAGTGCTACCAATCCCAGTACCGATGTCAGCGTGTATTCCATTCCCATTATTTGAATGCCGATGGCGGCACCGAATATGGAAAGTGTGGACGCCGACAGAATCAGTAATGCCAATTGAATATTTCGAAAGTGGAAGATTAAAATGATAAAAATGATAAAAACGGAGAATACCAATCCCGTGTAAATTTGTGGCATCAGCGCATCGTCTTGTTTACGTCCCCCGCCCCACGATAATTCCACGCCTTGGGGAAGTTTTACGTTTTCGGTAATCTGTTTTTCTATTTCCTTATTGGTTTTGGTAATATTTACGCCACGTTTTACATCTGCCGAAATCGTGTTACAGAGCACGCCGTTTCGTCTAAAAATCTGACCTTGCGAGTAATCATCTTTAATGGTCGCTATTTGGCGTAAAGGCACCGCATTTCCTGTTATGCCCGCAATGTATTCATCATAAATATCATCAAATTGACGTACCGAATCCGTCTCGGTTTTCAAAACCACTTTTACGGGATAATCTTTTTCCCAAAGAGTGGTAATCGGCAGTCCGTTACCGTAAGCAAATGCCAAATTGGTCATTACAGTGGGCTTCGTAATTCCTAATCGATTGGCTTCCTGATTATTAATATCGACATATACACCTGATAATATTTCATCATTATTGGATTTCACCATCAACAAATCATCTCTTTTACGTAACTCTCTAATAATATTGTCTTCCGCAATATTCAAGCTGTCGGGGTCATCTCCTTTTAATTGTACTTCAATCGGGAAAGCGGAGACCACATAGTCTAATTGTTTAAAGCGAATAAATGCCTCCGGAATCATATTGATACACTTATCTTCATATTCATTCAATAAAATATTGGTCATTTTTTCGGTTGTGGTGGTTACAATCAGTTGTGCATACTGCTTGGATGGAATTTTCGGAGCATAACAGGTATGGAATCTTGGTGACGAGCATCCGATGAAAGAAGTTACATTTGTAACTCTTTTATCATTTCGCAAAATGTCGGCAACGGAATCACACACTTTTTCCGTTTTGGTGAGTGAAGAGCCGGAGGGCAAATATATTTCCACAACAAATTGATTTCTTTCTGTTGCGGGCATCATTTTTTGTGGAAGATTTAAGAATACCAAAGCACCGGTTGCGACAGCCAAGACGGCAATCAGAACGGTTATTTTGGGGAATCTGAATGCCAAGTGGATGATGAAGTCGTAAGCTCGTTGAATTTTATCGGGGATATTGAATTTTTTAGGTTTAAATTGATTGGATTCATGGAACCCTTTTTTAATAAAAGCATACTGCACAAACGGAATAAACAGCATGGCAATGAGTAATGAGGTAAAAAGCGTAACGGTTATTGTACCCGGGAAAGGACCCAAAAATTCGCGAAACATACCGGTACAAGTGAACAAAAGCGGATAAAAAGTGATAGTAATAGCCAAGGTTGCAGAAAGGATGGATTTGAACAATTCGGTTCCGCTCGACAAAGATGCTTCCAGTCGGGACATGCCATGATCCAATTTTTCCACGTAATTGTCAATCACCACAATTGAGTCATCGACAATGATACCCAAGACGACGAGCAAACCTGCCAAAGTAACCGTATTTATTTCATAACCAAGCAAATATAATATTCCTATAGAAATAAACATGGTAATAGGAATGGTCATTGCGGCAATGGCCGCCACGCGTATAGGCTGTAGTAGCAAGATCACTATGATGACGGTAATAATGGCTATCAACATTTCTCGCAAGAACATATTGACGGAATGTGAAACCACTTCCGATTGGTCGGTAACTCTAAAAACGGAGACCTCATCGGGTAATTCCGATTCAAATTCATCTAAAACGGCTTTAACCTCTTTTCCGTATTCCACAATGTTATTTCCGTCGTGCATTTCAATAGAAAGTAACACACATTTTTTGCTGCCGTTGCAAATATAACTATCAGGATTCGGATACTCGCGCACAATACGGGCAACATCTTTCAATCGAATAATGCTGCCGGTTGGATCTACATATACAATTTGTTCGGCAATGTCGTTTTCGGAACGATAGGTTTCCGAAATATGAATGGGTGCCAAGCAATCATCAGTTTCAAAATCGCCGCTGATAGTGGTAAAGTTCTGGGCATAGAGTGTACTATATAATGTAGTAGGATTGATACCGTATTCAATCAATTTTTCCTTATCGAGATAGACGCTGATCTGTTCATTTTGTACACCATATCTGCGAAGATTAGAAACGGAAGGAATCCGTCGGAGACGGTTTTCCAAATCAGACAGATAGCCTTCCATTTCACGATAGGTTTTTTCATTGGATTCAATGGAAATTAATAATGCGGAAGTATTTCCGAAATCGTTACTTGCCATAATTGCAGCAACGCCGCTCGGAACCGTTTTTTTAAACTCGTTGATACCGTGACGGAATTTAGACCAGAACTCGTCATCGGACTTTACCTGATTTTCCAATTGTACAAAGACAATCACCATTCCATCTTTGGTAATAGAATAGGTTTCTTCTTTATTAATTTCTTTATAGCTGAACAAATATTCTTCTAATGGAGCAGTAAGTTGTTCTTCAACCTGATCGGAACTTGCGCCGGGGTAAATGCCAACTACCAACCCTTGACGGATTGAAAAAACCGGAAATTCTTGCTTCGGCATTCGGATGAGAGCTAAAACACCAAACGCAACCATAAAGACAACTATCATTATAATAATTGACTTGTGTTCTACAGAAAATTCGACTGCCCTTCTAATAAATGATTTTTCTTTCATTTCCGTACCGTTATTTTAGTTCCGTCGCTTACTTTTTGTTCACCGGCCACAATGACCGAATCGCCAATTTCCAAACCGGAATCAATAATGATACCTGTTTGTGCCAAACCGCCTGTGATGACATGTTTTTTGCGTGCTATTCCATTTCTGACAGTCCATACATAATGTTTGTCGTCGTTGGAAATTTTTACCGCATTATTGGGCAAAAGAATCATAGTAGTACTATCGGTATTAATAATCCGCACATTACATACCATACCGGGCATTAATTCATTTTGATAATTAGAGAGAGAGACAAAAATGTCATAATTATGCGACATTGGGTTGGCGACCACACCTTTGCTATTAATTTTGCCTTCATAAGTTTTATTATTGACAGCCGGGATGGAAATGGTGACCGGTTGTCCGATGCGGATGGAGGAGATGACATTTTCGGGAATCGGCACTTTTACATTGATATTGTCAATTTTAAGAAGTGTAAATGCGGCATTCCCGGGCAAAACATTCATTCCATTTTCAACTGAACGAGTACCGATAACACCACTGAAAGGGGCATACAATTTGCAGTTAGCCAGGTTTTTAGCAGCAATAGCTTC
>CAYYHC010000037.1:0-14573 GCA_964471715.1 uncultured Lentimicrobiaceae bacterium
GATTGACAAAGAGGCTTTGGATATTGCCGTTGAAGCCGCTTTAGCTTCCAAAATGAGCATCGTCGGAGAAGTTCACATTACCCGTAAACAATATTTGGATGGCTCTATTCCTACCGGATTCCAAAGAACCTGCATTATTGGTATTGAAGGTTCTATGCCATTGAAAAACAAAACAATACGTTTAATCCAAATGAGTTTGGAAGAGGACGCGTGTCGTGAGGTTTCCGATATTGGTCACCGTCGTGTTTATCGTACCGACCGCTTGGGTATGCCGCTTATTGAAACGGTTACCTACCCGGAAATGGTTAATCCCGATGAGGTGGAAGAAGCCGGCAACTACATTCGTTTTCTGAATCGTAGTTTGGGTAAGGTGCGCACCGGCATCGGCGCAGGCCGCGAAGATGTGAATGTGAGTTGCACCGGCGGTACCCGCATCGAAATAAAAGGAGTTTCACATACAAAATGGATACCCGAATTGACTCACGTGGAATGTTTCCGTCAATGGGCTTTGTTGGCAATTAAAAAAGAACTCAACAGCCGCATCAAAAAAGAGAATTGGAAAATGACTTCCATTGAAATGAATCCCAAGGATTTTAATTTCTATTATACGCCTATCACGGATGCCATTAAGAATAATGCAAAATTATATGCTGTCAATCTTCCTCAATTCGCCGGATTGTTGTCGCATTATACACAACCCGGAAAACCGTTTTATGATGAATTTGTGGGTCGGCTAAAGGTCATTGCATGTATTGAAAAACCAAATATGGCGACAAATGAAGATTTGGAAGACGTTGTAAGTGAGAGTGTTTTTGAAAAAGTTCGTCATTTATTAAATGCCGGCGAAAATGATGCTCAAATCATCTTTTGGGCGCCCGAAGGCGATGTGGCGACGGCATTGGATGTGATTAATGAACGAGCTTTGATGACATTTGACGGCGTTCCGCAAGAAACCCGCAAATCCTTCTGCGATGGAACTACCATTTTTGAAAGAGTATTGCCGGGAGCAGACCGTATGTATCCCGATACCGATTCGGCACCGATTCCGATTTCTTCCGATTATATTGAAAATATCAGAACAAATATTCCCGATGAAGTGAGAGGCAGATATGAAAAATTGGTAGAGTGGGGCGTTCCCGAAAATTGTCATAATTACCTATTTACCCACAATTTCTTCCCGTTAATTAAAAAAATTACCGAAGAATTGGACGTTTGTCCTAAATACTTAAGCATTTTCTTGGGACAAAGATTCAAAAATTTGCACGGAAAATACCAAAAAGTTCCTTTTGATACGGCTCGTATATATGAACTTTTTGCTTTCTTGAAAAAAGAAAACATTGATTTTGCGATTGCGTTGGCGATGGTAAAGATGATGTTCCAACATCCGAAGATAGATTTTAATTCTATACTTAATTTATTAAATTTCAAGAAGATAGAAAAGGAAGAAATTCTAAGCCGGGTACAATTTTTGAATGATAAATTTGTTTCCAAACGTCGCCGCACCAATGAGAACGATAAATTAAACAGCATGATGGGGCAGCTTCGCGCAATGGGAGAAGGAAATATTTCATTGGCTTCATTATCACAACAAATCAAAAAATAGATGCTCGAATATCTTTGCGGAAAATTTAGAAACAGCACGATTCTTGTGGTTGGAGATGTGATGATAGATGCCTATCTTACGGGCAGTGTGAGTCGAATATCACCCGAAGCACCGGTTCCGATAGTGGATATTAAAAAGCGATATTATCGTTTGGGCGGCGCTGCCAACGTAGCGTTAAATCTGCACGCATTGGGTGCCAATCCTCTTCTTTGTTCTATTATTGGAAACGATGAAAAAGGAGAGTTGTTTTTTGATTTAATGAAAGAAAAAGAGCTTTCGGTGGCAGCGATGAATAGCTCCGAAACCCGAAAAACCGGTATTAAATACCGCGTTATTGGTAATAAATTGCAGATGCTTCGTATTGATGAAGAGGATTTGTATCCATTAAGCGAAAAAGACGCGGAAACACTATTAAAATCCGTTAAAAACGCATTGGATAATCATTCTGTAGATGCCATTATTTTTGAAGATTACGACAAGGGCGTTTTATCCGAAACGGTCATCAGAACCATCATGTCGTGGGCGCAGGCGAACGGTATTCCTGTAACCGTGGATCCCAAAAAGAACAACTTTAATTTCTATCAGGGAAGTACGCTTTTTAAACCCAATTTAAAAGAGTTGAAAGAGGGATTGCATTATGATGAAAAAGAGTTTTCAATGGATTCTATTCACCAGATAATGAAAGAGTTCGCCGATAAAAACGAGATACAATATCTTTTTACGACTTTATCGGAAAAAGGAGTTGCCATTTATGACAGGATTCATGATAATTTCTATACTCAGGCAGCCTATTTAAGAAAAATCAGCGATGTGTCCGGAGCGGGCGATACGGTGATTGCCGTGGCTACGTTGTGTCTTATTGCGGGTTTGAATCCTCAAACTACGGCTCAAATTGCTAATCTGTCGGGAGGAATTGTATGCGAGTTCAGTGGCGTGGTTCCCATTCCGATAGAGGAATTTAAAGAGGAAATTATAGAAAAAAAGCTTTTGTCGAAAAACTCATTTCTACACAATAATTTATAGTATGAAATCTATTTTACTCAATACCGGAAGTGTTCACAGCGATATTATTACGATTGAGGCGATGCCACGTTCCGAGTATGGAAGAAAGAAAAACAGAATTACCATCTGTTACAGTTATGTAGTAACACCGTTTGGCAAAATGTGGGTTGCATCTACCCCTAAAGGAATCTGTTTTTTAGGATTGGGAAACGATGAAGCCCTCACTTTGGAAGAGATTAGCCGCCGTTATCCGAATGCCATTTTACAAAAACAATCTACGAAAGAACACAAAAATATTCGCCATATTTTTACAAAAGATTGGAAAGACCTTGCACCCATTCATTTATATATTCGCGGTACGGAGTTTCAATTGAAAGTGTGGGAACAATTGCTTAAAATCCCGGTTGGGAAAATAGCCTCTTATGGCGAAATAGCACAAAATATCGGACGTCCGAAGTCTTCAAGACCTGTCGGAAATGCCGTTCGCAAAAATCCGATTGTTTATTTAATTCCTTGCCATAGAGTAATTTGTTCGTCCGGAAAGATGGGCGGCTTTTATTGGGGAGTGGAAAAAAAATTGGAATTTTTGAACAGTGAATCTTACGTTAATAAAAAAATAAAAGGATATTCCAATTGGGAACCTACGTTATTTTAAGCTATGCAACAGGAAGAAAATGACTTTATTTACAAGTTTTCTGCACCGATTCAGATCAAAATGAGCGATTTGGATCCGTTTGCACACGTCAATAACGGCACACAGTGCAATTTTTTCGATTACGGACGCAGCCAATATTTTGAATTTGTTTTTGGTGAAGAAATTGATTGGATGAAAATGGATATGGTGTTGGTACACACTGAATTGGATTTTAAATTACCGATTAAGATTCATGATGACATTGTTTGTGAAACCACCATTTATCATTTTGGCCATAAGAGTATCCACATGATGCAGCGACTCAAAAGTTTAAAAAACGGAATGGTGAAAAGTACGTGTAAAAGTGTGATTGCCGGTTTTGACCGTGAGAAGGAATGTTCCATTCCGATTAACGAAAAGTATAAGGCATTAATTATTAAGTTTGAGGGGATGCCTTCGCTCTCATGATTTCCCTAATTCTGTTTTCGATAACTTAGAATTGCCCAAACACAGAAAAAGACCACAAATCCGCATAAAGCGGCAAATTCTTGCCATAAATCTGCAAACCAGCTTCCTTTTAGATAGACACTCCGCATAATACTCATAAAATGCTTCGGCGGCAGAAGGTTGGACAGGATTCTTGCCCACTGCGGCATGGAGGTGGTGGGCGTGTAAAGCCCGCTCATCAAAATGGCGATGATCATTACAAAAAACATCAAGAAAATGGCTTGCTGCAGCGTTTCCGAGTAATTGGAAATGACAATGCCGGCACCCGCCATGGCGATAATCATCAACAACGATGCCGCATAAATGGTGACAAAACTGCCTATCGGGACAAAATCGTAAATGAGCCACGCGAAAAGAAAAGCAAGCGAAAGTGCCACAATTCCCATTACAATGTAAGGTATCAACTTTGCAATAATGAACTGCATACGCCCCACCGGTGTAACATTGATTTGTTCGAGGGTGCCGTTTTCTTTTTCGGTGACAATCGCCAATGCCGGAATGGCACATCCCAACAAAATGATGAGCATTCCCATCAATGCGGGCAACATGAACGTGCGATACTTCATTTGACGATTGAACAAATTTAGAACTTCCACTTTGGGAACGGCGGCGGTAATACCTTGCTCATTCGCAATTTCGTTGGTAAACTCGTTGACAATGGATGTTAAGTAACTTCCTCCTAATGAGCCTTTTGTGGAATTTGTGGCATTGGCGGCAATTAATACGTCCGCACCCTGCCCCGACAACAATTTCTTTTCAAAACCTTTTGGCAGATTCAACACAATGTCGGTCTGTCCGTTTTTGATGTAAGCCAATCCGGCATCATAAGTGGTGGCGGTATTCGTTAAAATGAAATAGGTGGATGCGGAAATTTTTCCGGTCAACCGCTTCGACAAAGAGGTTTGGTCGGCATCTACCACACAGACATTCACATTCTTCACATCCATCGTAATGACAAACGGCAATATGGCAATGATGGCAATCGGAAAAGCAATGACCATTTTCGATAAAAACGGATTACGGATGAATTGTTTAAACTCTTTTTCTATCAGGTATTTCAGCATCATAGTTACTCCAATCTTTTTTTAAATTTTGCCAAGGCAATACCAATGAAAAACACTGTCATACAGAGCAATATGTATAAATCGTTTTGTACGTATCGGAATGAAACACCCTCAATCATCAACTTTCGCATGGCATCAATATACCAGCGGGCGGGAATGATACATGAAAAGCCGCGGAAGAAGGCGGGCATACTTTCAATCGGAAACAACATGCCGGAAAGCATCATGATTGGAATCATCAAGACCACTGCCGACAGCAAAATGGCGACGGTTTGAGAAGACGAAATAGTTGAAATGAGCAAGCCTAACCCGAGCGACATGAAAATATACAGCAACGAAAAGAGACAAATCAATCCGATGTTTCCGGACAATGGAACCATCAGGACAAACTTTGCCAAGAGCAGAATAGTAGCCAAATTTACGCAAGAAACGACAAAATAGGGAACCATTTTGGCAATGATGATGAAAATGGGACGTATCGGCGAGGTTAGCAAAACCTCCATCGTGCCGGTTTCTTTTTCGCGAACAATGGAAACGCTCGTCATCATGGCAGAAATGAGAATGAGTATCAAGCCCATAATTCCGGGTACGAAATTAAAACTGCTTTTCATTTGCGGATTGTACAGCAAGCGCAGGTTGGGGGAGTAGGGACTGTTTTGCAGCGATGAGAATTGTTGTTCCGATTGAAGCTCCTGTACAATAATTCCTTGCAGAAACATGGCTTCCGTCGTGCCAATGTTGGGGTTGCCCGCATCTACCACGATTTGCAATCCCTTCTCATTTTGAAAACGAATGATGACATCCACCTTATTTTTACGCATAAGATCAGTACCTTCATCAATAGAGAAAACGCGTTGCTTTACAATGAAATAAGGACTCGCATCCACACGATTGACAATACGGCGCACCGATTCGTCCGGTTGGTCGGACATATACGCCACATTCACGTTCCGAATTTCTGTTGACATCGCAAAGCCCAACAGTATAATAAGTGCAATGGGCAGTACCAACAAAATCAGCATGGTGCGTTTGTCGCGCAGAATGTGATGAAATTCTTTTTTTATAAAAGCGGTAAATTGTTTCATATTTCGGTTCGTTTCGCTTTGCGTGCCAACTGATGAAAGACTTCTTCCATATTGTTGGCGTTATATTGCAGTTTTAGGTTTTTCGGGGAGTCCAATGCGTCAATGCGTCCATCGACCATAATGCTGACGCGGTTGCAGTATTCGGCTTCGTCCATATAATGTGTGGTTACAAAGATGGTAATGCCGTTGTCGGCAGCCTGACAAATCATTTCCCAAAATCCGCGACGCGCCATCGGGTCCACACCGCCGGTGGGTTCGTCCAAAAAAACAATTTGCGGTTGATGAAAAACCGCGACGGCAAATGCCAATTTTTGTTTCCAACCCAACGGAAGAGATTTCACCATCCGGTTGCGCTCGTTGGTGAAGTTCAACTCTTGCAATAGTTGTTCGGTACGCGGCGCAATTTCTTTCTCCGGCACACCGTAAATGCCGGCGTACAAGCGGATGTTCTCCCACACTTTCAAATCTTCATAAAGCGAAAACCGCTGACTCATGTATCCGATATGTCGCTTAATCTCCTCCGATTGTTTATTGACATCAAACCCCATGACGGTTCCGGTGCCTTCTGTGGGTTTGCTCAATCCGCATAAAATCCGCATTGCCGTCGTTTTGCCCGCGCCATTCGCTCCTAAAAAACCGAATATTTCGCCTTTTTTTACCGCAAAAGAGATGTTATCCACAGCGGTAAAATCGCCGAAACGTTTGGTGAGATGATGAATATCGATAATATTTTCGCTCATTGTTGTGATAAATTAATGTAACAATCCTCAATACTCGGTTCAATCTGTTGAATTTCAATTTGTTGAAAATCTTTTCGTGACAAATAATTTTTAAAATCATTCATTGAAAAGTCGGAGTCGACTGTAAAATGGTGACTATCTCCGAAAGAATAACAGCATTTTACACCGTTAAAATTCCTGACTTCCGTAAGAAGTGCGTGCATTTGTTGCGCAGAAACGGAAAAGAGGGTGTCGGAATAAGATTTTACAATTTCTGTGGGTGATTGGAGGGTTAGAATTTTTCCTTTTTGAATGAAAGCAATCCGTTGACATTGCCGTGCTTCATCCATATAAGGGGTGGAAGCTACGATGGTAATTCCTTGTGATTTCAATCGTTGCAGCATTTGCCATAGTTCTTTGCGCGAAACGGGGTCGATTCCGGTGGTGGGTTCGTCCAAGAACAAAACCGATGGCGCATGAATGAGCGCGCAGCAGAGTGCCAATTTTTGTTTCATTCCTCCCGACAATTGGCGCGCGTATCTTGTTTTAAACGGCTCAATTTGACAATATATATCATTGATTAAATGACGATTCTGTTCGGGCGTTACATTAAACAGGGAAGCAAAAAAATTCAGATTTTCTTCCACTGTCAAGTCGCCGTAAAGTGAAAAACGTCCCGGCATATAGCCGATTCGGTGACGAATTTTGTAATAATCTTTCACGGTATCCAATCCCTCAAGCAGGCAGGTTCCTTTGTCGGGGGTTAGTAGGGTAGTCATTAAACGAAACAGAGTGGTTTTGCCGGCACCGTCCGGACCAATCAATCCGAAAATTTCCCCTTTTTTGATGGCTAAGGAAATGTCGTCAATGGCGGTAATACTTCCAAATCGTTTTACGAGATGTTGTATTTCGAGGGCGGGTTGAGGTGAGGAATTGGTTTGCGAGGGCATGTTGTTGATGTTTAAATTATACCATGAAAAGTGTGCTCTAAAACTTCACTATCCCATACGTTCCAATCTTAATGAACCCGTCATTTTGAACGCGTACTTTGATGGCATAAACCAAGTCGGCACGTTCATCGTTGGTGGGAATGCTTTTGGGGGTGAACTCACTGTCGGCAGAGATATAAGAAATGATGCCTTCGTATTCCCGTTTCTTGTCATCGCCGAATTGAGCTACGACTTTGACCTTTTGTCCCAACTTTAAATCGGCAATTTGCGATGAGGTGGCGTACGCGCGCAGATATACCGTTTCTAAGTCGGCAATTCGATATAGCGGTTTCCCCGCTACGGCAAATTCACCTGCTTCGACATATTTGTTCAGTATCGTTCCTGAAGCAGGAGCTTGTAATCGGCATTTTTGCAGATTCTCATTCGCTAAGGCAATTTGAACGTCAACGGCAGAACTCTGTGCATCAATGCTTTGTGCGCTCTTTTGTAAAATGCTTCGCTGCGCAGCGATTTGCTTGTTGAGCGTGGCGATGGAAGCGTTTATATCATCTAACTGTTTGGCATTCGCCGCATTCGATTTTAATAACTTCTCAATTCGCAACTTTTCAAATTCCAGCGTTTTGACCTGCTCTTCCAAAGCAGCAATCTGAACCTCAATATTGGGACGGTTGCTGGTGACCGCTTCTCCGTTTTTTTGAAGTTGCAATTTCGTCAAATAAAATGGCATGGAGTCAATCGCACCGACCGATTGTCCTTGTTGTACGCTTTCGCCTTCATTAATGTTTAACGACAGAATGCGCCCCGACACTTCACTTGCGACCGTAATTTCCGTTGCTTCAAAACTACCGGCAGCATCAAATTTTTCATCATTATGGCATGCCGTCATTAGTGCCGCACCCATTATTATTAATGATAATCTCTTCATTTTCATTATGTTATTATATTTTCAATTTTATTAATTTCCGGTTTCGATTTTTAAATCGTAAAGATATTTCAACAACTCGATGCGATGTTCCGATTCACGGATACGAGCCTGATTTTCGGAAGTAATTTGTCGAAGCAGATCATTGACGTTGGCGACGCCGTTTTCCAATTTGGCTTCGTAGGCTTCACGAACGGATTGCAACAACGCAATGATTTCTCTGTCTTGTTTCATGATTTCGCGCATCTGTCGGATGGAATTTTGCTGTTCCATCGTTTTTAGATTAGAGTTAAACAAAAAAGTATTTCGCTGAACTTCAATCTGTTGGCGAGCA
Source organism: uncultured Lentimicrobiaceae bacterium (assembly GCA_964471715.1). Lineage (GTDB taxonomy): Bacteria > Bacteroidota > Bacteroidia > Bacteroidales > WCHB1-69 > UBA1756. The sequence goes on from CAYYHC010000037.1 coordinate 8,821, forward strand.
AGTTCCACCTTTTGCAGATTTCCTTGCCGCGTGTAGAAATTACTGATATTCCATTGTAGTTTAATGCCCACAATTCCGTTTAATGTCCATTTATTCTCAGTCATATCTCTAAAAAGATTCATTCCGGGATTACCGTAAAAGCCTTGCGCAAAAGCACCGATGTAAGGATGAACGGAGGCATTGATAACTTTGATTTGAGCCTCCAAATTGCTTTTTTGCCAATTCAGCAATTCCAATTCTGGGCGATGGTTTTCGGAAAATGACGAAAAGGGTTCGGCGGGTAAAGCCAAACTATCGATGTTATGACCGGTGAGTACGCCGAGCATATTGAGGTAGGCTTCGCGGGAGGCTGCAATTTTGGTATTGCCCTGACGCGCTTGCAACAATTCTGCTTCGAGCATTTGTTGGTCGCAAAGCATGGCTACTCCGCCGTCGATGGCACCTTTTACCCGTTCAATGTTACTTTCAAGCATTTGTTGCAATAGTTCGTTCTGTCGCCTCTGTTCGTCTAACAGCAAAATACCAAAGAAAATAGCGTTAATTCGTGCATTAATGGCATATATTTCCGTCTTGACCTTTAATTCCTGCACTTTCCCTTCCGTTTCTGCCATGGTTTGTTTGGCGCTATTGATGCCGCCGTCCCAGATGGTTTGCGACACGTCCAAAGTCAATTTGTATTGGTCTTTATTCAAACCATGAATGTCAATGCCCACCGCTTGATAGAGAGCCATCATATTATCCGGGAAAGATGATACATCGCTTTGGTAGGTGGCTTGTGCGGAGAGGCTGATTTGTGGGAGCCACTGCCGCTTGGCGTTGCTTACCGAGTACTCGGTAGATTGCGAAATTAAACTATATTGCTGAATAGCAGGGTAATTTTCCATCGCCCATTTTTGACAATCCTCAAGAGTGTTTTGACAGAAACAATGGAAAATGCAATTTCCCAATATAATAATGATAATGATTTTTTTCATGCTTTTAAATTATTAATAACCAATTCAACATTTCGTTTGCGGCGTTGGGAAAGAAACAAAGTTTTATCACCGAAAAATTCCGTTGCGGCGGGTAGTGCAATAAATGTAAAGGCGTTCACAGACAAAATATCAAATATCAAATCCGTCGCATTGGTTTGTTTAATGATTTTTTGCCGGCAGGCTTGATCTAAATCGTGTTGAAAAGAAAGTAAAAAATCCGATTTCAGTGTTTCAATTTGATCCGTTAATTGCATGATTACTTGTGGATTTTCAGCAAGAAAGTTCAAAAAAAAGCGGGGAAGGTCGCAATTTTGAGTTAGTATGTCAAAGTGCATTTCAATCATTAATGCAATTCGTTCTAAAAGAGGAAGTTCTTCATTTTTCGCAAAAACAAGTACGGATTGAGCTACGATAGCTACCTTTTCGGTTAATATTCTATTGAAGAGTTGCTCTTTCGTTCCGAAATAATAGTGCAGCATGGTGTGAGTAACGCCGGCGGCTTTCGCAATGTCAACAGTGCGCGCCCCTTGGTAACCTTTCTGCAAAAACTCTCTTTCGGCAATTTTTAGCAGCAATTCCTGATTAATTTGTGGTTTCTCTTTCATTCAAGCTTTTCTATAAATAACAGATAATCAAATTTATATATTAATAACAGCATTGTTAAACAATTTTGTTTAACAATGCTGCAAAGATATAAAAAATTCAATGAGTGGTGTGCTATTGAAAAAATTTTTTAGAAATGGAAAATTGATTGATAAGCGTTTAATAATGAGAGCGATAATTTTTTATGAATCGTGTTCATTTCATAATAAAATACTACTTTTGCAACGTGAAATGAAAATATCATTATTGATGAAAATAAATAAATCGGAAGAAAACGTCACGTCTAAATCTACTTTAAAAAGATTACCTCTTTACCACTCCTATTTAAAATGTTTAGTGGAGGAAGGGAAAACTCACATATCATCTACCACAATTTCCCAGCATTTACGGTTTAGTTCCATACAGGTTAGGAAAGATTTGGCTGCTGTCAGTTCGGTTTCGGGGAAACCGCGGGTGGGGTTTGACATTGCAATATTATTGAAAGATATTGCCGCATTTCTGCGCTACAACAACACCGATGATGCAGTCTTGGTGGGCGTGGGGCAGTTGGGACGTACCTTGCTTTCGTATGACGGTTTTAGTAATTATGGTCTCAATATTGCCGCCGGTTTTGACATTAACCCTGACTTGGCGGGACTGAAAATTAATGGCAAAAATATTTTTTCTATTGACAAATTGAACGACTTTATTAAACGAATGAACATAAAAATAGCCATCATTACCGTACCCAAAGAGGCAGCACAAGGCGTTTGCGATTTGTTGATCAGTGCCGGTATTAGAGGTATCTGGAATTTCGCTCCCACTCATCTTGAAATTCCGGCTTCCGTGATAATAAAAAACGAAAATTTGGCGAGTTCATTTGCCTATCTTTCCAATAAATTGGCCTCCTTTTTAAATCAATAACTTCACTCCGCATTACCATAAGTTGCGTACCAACGACACGATTCGGATGAGGGTAATAATGACAGAAATTCAAAAAAGTACTCCAAAAAACATAAAAATATTCCTTAAATAGATAAAATTATATCTATTGATTTCTAACTAATTGATAATGAGTTAGAAATAATTTATATAAATTGAACAAAAAGAAACTCCCAAGTGTATATCTACACGAATGATATTGATAATAAATTATCGATTAAAGTAATAGAAAGAATAAACAATAAAAAAATTAAAACGATGAAAAGATTTACCTTACCCCGCGATCTTTATTATGGAAAAGGATCATTAGAAGTTTTGAAGACTTTAAAAGGGAAAAAAGCAGTGATGATTATTGGTGGCGGTTCGATGAAAAGATTTGGATTTTTAGATAAAGCACAAGCCTATTTAAAGGAAGCCGGCATTGAGGTGAAGTTAATTGAAAACGTTGAACCGGACCCATCCGTTGAAACGGTGATGAAGGGAGCTGCTGTCATGCGCGAATTTGAGCCCGATTGGATTATTTCGATGGGAGGAGGTTCCCCCATTGATGCTGCGAAGGCGATGTGGGCATTTTATGAGTATCCGGAAACCACTTTTGAGCAGCTTTGCATTCCTTTCAACTTTCCGGAATTGAGGCAAAAAGCCAAATTTTTAGCCATTCCGTCCACTTCCGGCACTGCTACCGAAGTAACGGCATTTTCGGTCATTACCGACTATGCAAAAGGAATCAAATACCCGTTGGCGGATTTCAATATCACGCCAGATATTGCCGTTGTGGACCCCGAATTGGCAGAGACCATGCCTTCGAAATTGACGGCTCATACAGGAATGGATGCTCTTACTCACGCAATTGAAGCATACGTTTCTACACTCCATTCTCCATTTACAGACCCGTTGGCATTGAAAGCCATTGACATGGTATTTCGTTATTTGCCGGCATCTTACAACGGCGACATGCATGCACGTGAAGAGATGCACTATGCTCAATGTTTGGCAGGAATGGCATTCTCCAACGCCTTATTAGGAATTGTGCATAGTATGGCACACAAAACGGGTGCGGCTTTTGCTACCGGTCATATTCCGCACGGGTGCGCCAACGCCATTTACTTGCCCTATGTCATTCAATACAATGCGAAAAACGCAGACGCCGCACAACGTTACGCCGAAATTGCACGCTTTGTGGGACTTTCCGGCAAGGATGATACCGAATTGATAGAGGCTTTATGCAGGAAAATCAACGATTACAATAAACAGTTGAGTATTCCGAAAACGTTGAAAGAGTTTGGAATTTCTGAAGATGAGTTTAAAACCAAAGTCAATGCAATTGCCGAATTGGCGGTCGGGGATGCTTGCACCGGTTCTAATCCTCGTGATATTAATCCCGCGGCTATGGCGGAACTTTTGACTTGCATTTACTACGGAAAAGAGGTTGATTTTTAAGGTGTTGTAATTAAATGAAAGAATCCCGAATTTTGCTAAAATCGGCAAATTTCGGGATTCTTTTTTGTGCCAAAGAAAAGAGGACTATTCAACTTTTATGCAGCGGACGCTAAAGCCGAAACTTTTGTTGTAGCTGATAATAGTCTCGGTTTGGCAATTCCCGAACTCGCAGGATAAAGCGGAATGCGTTACGCTCGCCGGGGTGGACGCAGTCCAGAAATTGGCAGTCGATAGAATGTGTTCGTAGCGATCGGTAACCGAGGAATAGATACCGCCTCCGCGCGCATTAAACCCACTGCCGGGTTTTGTTCCCATTTGCGCCGTCAACCAATATTGCAAATCGGCTGATTTTGCATACTCGGAACCATTGGAATGATATATCATATCGTTGTATTCATCGGCAGAGGGAAGTGCCCAATGTTCAGGACAAGCACCTCTTACTCTGTTATTTACATCAAAAATAGGAATGGCTTCATCATCATTTTCTGCAACTCGTATGGCTGAATACCACGTGTATAAATGTCTGAAATGTGCCAAACGTGAGGCATTTTCATAATCGTAAATCTTGGCGATGCTACTCATATCACTGTATCGGGTAGTTCGCAGGTTTTCTGCCATCCAGCAAATGCAACCGATGCGTACCGCAGGATAGCTGTTGCCATCTACATCTGTTACCGAAATACAAGGCGGATAAGCAATTGTGATTGTTTGCACACACGTATCTGCAGAGCAGATACCATCTTCGGCAACCCATTCTACCGAAATGGTGCCCACGTCAAAGCGGTTGTCGATTAAATTATTGCTTATGGTGGTGGCAAATTCGTTACTATGAACCGCAGTGGCGGTGCCGATATTCAATAGGGTATCGCAGGCACCATAAGCGAGAAACAGGTTCATATCTTCCGGACACGTGAGTGTGATGTCTTTACTGGAAATAGGGTTAACCGTGAAAGTATTTTCGCCCACACAGCCGTTAGCATCCGTAACGCGCCATGTAAAATGTGTGGGTGCGAATATTTTGCAGGAGGTATGGTTAAATGCCGAATTTTCGTTCTGAATAGGGAAGATACCGCTTGCCAATTCGTAATGAATCGCATCGTCAATAGTGGGTGCAATCAGTTCTATCGTTTGTCCTTCACAGATGGAAGTATCGCTGACAGAGACTATAGGCAGTACATTTTCCGTTACTTGGATTGTACTGCTATTGCTGCAAAGGTTCATATCTGTTACTATTACGGTATAGTTATCCATTTGGTTAATGGTGACCGAGGCCGTGTTTGCTGTAAAACCATTTGAACTCGTCCATGCGTAAGTGTTGCCATCCTCGGCCGGTACGGAAATAATGGTATTGCTGCCTGTGCAGAAAGCCGGTGTGCCGCTGATAGTGACGGGGGGCAACTCATTCATTACAATAGTAGAGGGCGTACCCGCAACAGTATCGGAACCGGTTACTACTTTTACCGTTATGGCAACAGGAGCGAGTATTTTGCAGGTAGTAAATTCGTTTGCAGTGGTCGTGCCCAACAGATATTGACCGCTGTACCATAAATATTGGTCGGGGGTAGTGCCGGAGACGTTGGCGGTAAGAGTGGCGGTATTGCCCTCACATACGCTGTTGCCGCTCAGAGTAATCACCACTTCTGCGCGACTGTATAGGCTGCCTGTCATAATTATAAACCCCATAATGATAGATAGAAAATGGTTTTTCATCATATTCGATATTGAGATGATTATACTATTCATAAAACCTGTTTATTTTTTTATTGCTGTCCGGTAAAACTCATAATAGCATAGAATTTCTTTCCAAAGCCTTAT
>CAYYHC010000038.1:0-14541 GCA_964471715.1 uncultured Lentimicrobiaceae bacterium
AATTACACTCGACACACCGGCTGTTCCCAATTTTGAAGCTATCGTTCAAAGAAGTCGCACCGTTGCCGAAACGATGAGCAAAGGAGTTCAATTTTTATTAAAAAAGAACAATATTGATGTCATCAACGGCTTCGGAAAAATCGTGAAAGACAAAAAAGTAGAGGTTACAAAAGCCGATGGAACGACCGAATTGTACGAAGCCGACCATATTATTTTGGCGACAGGCGCACGCTCGAAAGAGTTGCCACACATTCCGCAAGACGGAAAAAAAATCATCGGTTATCGTCAGGCACTTACCTTACCGAAACTTCCCGCCTCAATGGTGGTAATGGGCTCAGGTGCCATCGGAAGCGAATTTGCACATTTCTACGCTTCATTGGGAACAAAAGTAACGATTGTGGAATTTCTGCCCAACTTGGTTCCCGTGGAAGACGAAGAAATCTCCAAACAGTTGGAAAGAGCCTTCCGCAAAGCAGGCATTAAGGTTATGACCTCTTCATCGGTTGCCGGTGTGGACACAAGCAAAGATTTGTGCGTGGGGACCGTAAACGACAACAAAGGGAAAACCATAGAAATTGAAGCGGAAGTGGTGCTATCGGCAGTGGGCGTTATTACCAATCTCGAAGGAATCGGCTTAGAGGAATATGGCATTGAAGTAGAACGCACGAAAGTGGTGGTTGACGATTTCTATCGTACCAATAAAGAAGGCATCTATGCGATAGGCGACATTGTACACGGACCGGCATTAGCGCACGTAGCGAGCCACGAAGCAACGATATGCGTAGAACATATTGCAGGACTCAATCCCGAAAAATTGGATTACGCCAATATCCCCGGCTGCACCTATACAACCCCCGAAATTGCCTCGGTAGGGTTAACGGAGAAAAAAGCCCTCGAACAAGGGAAAGAAATTCTCATTGGCAAATTCCCGTTTACAGCCTCAGGCAAAGCAACCGCCTCCGGCAACAGAGACGGAATGGTCAAAATCATTTTCGACAAAAACACCAACGAAATTTTGGGTTGTCACCTGATTGGAGAGAATGTAACGGAAATGATTGGCGGTGTGGTAGTTGCACGAAACAAAGGCGTTACCGGATCGGAAATCATTCATTCCGTTTATCCGCACCCTACCCTATCGGAAGCCATTATGGAAGCCGCGGCCGCCGCTTACGGAGAAGCGATACATTTATAAAATGATCAAAAAATACCACATCAAAGGTTTGCTTTGGGAATTGGACCCCGAAGGATTTCATTTAATCATTAAAGGGAAAATACAAAAGCAATTCGTTTATTTGCTGATAGATACGGGCGCTAATCACTCGTGCTTCGATCGAACTTTCATTGAAAGTGTCCAACCCGACAAATTAGTTATCGGTAAAGATGAAAAAAATGTCGGCATCGGCGGAAACGATTTTGAAACGGTGATTGTTGAAATACAGAATCTAAAGATCGGACGGTTGTCTATTCCCAACTATACCGTCCGACTCATTGACTTACAGCAAGTTGGCGAAATGTATGAACAGACCGGTTTTCATCGTATTCAAGGAATTATTGGCGGCGACTTTCTACGAAAATACAACGCCATCATTAATTATTCCGATGGAAGCATCGAGTTTTCAACAACTGAATGACGATGGCTGAAGACGATGACTATGACTAATGACTATGACCATAACGAAGACTATGACTAAAGACCATGACAAAGACTATGACCATAACGAAGAGTGAATCAATCAGTTATTCAGATTAAATCAGGTTATTTATGGAAGAGAATGAATTTCTAATTTTAGGGGTAGATCCGGGGACAACCGTAATGGGATATGCATTGTTGAAAGTGCATTTGCGGAAATCGGATATTGTGGAGTTGAACGTGGTTAAAATGACGCGATTAAAAGGACAAAATGCCAAGTTGAAGAGAATTTTTGAGAGCACGACCGAAATTTTGGAAACCTATCAACCGACCGTTTTGGCAATTGAAGCTCCGTTTTTCGGAAAGAATCCGCAGTCGATGTTGAAATTGGGGCGCGCACAAGGGGTCGTCATTGCGGCGTGTTTGCATGCGGGGTTGGAGGTTTTTGAATATTCGCCCAGAAAAATCAAACAGGCCATCACCGGCAACGGAAGTGCCTCGAAAGAGCAAGTGGCAGCGATGTTGCAAAACATGTACACTTTCGATAATGAGAGTCATTGCTTGGATGCGACCGATGCGTTGGCAGCTGCGGTGTGTCATCATTTACAAACCGGAATTTCTTTTGGAAACGATGCCGGCGCAAAGGCGAATAATTGGGAAAGTTTTATCCTTCAGAATAAGGATAGGATTATTCGATAGACACTGAATGAATTATCTGTTATTTAATTATTTGCGATTTAAAACTTCCCAAAAACTTTCGGGTGAGCTGATATTTTCGACCTCGATGGCCGATTTAAAAAGAGGGGCAATTTCTTCATCGGTAAAGCCCGCAATACCGCAACCGATGCGCGTTACCAAAAATTTCATTTCAGGATGCGATTGTGCAAAGATGATAAATTCATCAACATAAGGTTGAATGCGATCCACGCCACCATGCATGGTGGGAATTCCATAACTTTTTCCTTGCAAACCGACGCCCTGCCCCCAGATTGCGCCAAATTGTTTGTAGGCAATTCGTGCGGCACCGCCTCCATGCGCACCGGTCAAATTACTTCCGAATACAAATATTTCATTTTCAGCTAATTGATTAATCATTGCCGGGGCAATACGTTCTTTCTGTTGGTTCATTTCTTTTTCCATATTAAGAGATAATTATTTAGACCGATACAATTGGATGGAATCATACAATTTACGTAACTCATTGTGAGTAAATGTATTGATAAATTCATGATGATTTGATGAATGAGAAGAAGACAATTTTTCGGATAATCGTTGAAAAGCGACTTGTAAGATATCGTTATGGTCGAAAGCCAAAGGTGGTAACTGATTCAGGGAGAACCATTTGGCTTGAGCGGCATCATCACCGGCTGCTACATTGGTTACTTTTACCAAAGCGTAGAAGGCGATGGTGATCACCCGTCCGCGGGGGTCGCGATGTACGGCGGTAAACGTTTGCAGCTGTTCCACGAAGGCGGGTTGCAGTCCCGTTTCTTCTTGTAATTCCCGAAGAGCGCCGGTTTCGGCTGTTTCGTCCATATTCAGGAAGCCGCCGGGGAACGCCCACTTTCCCTTATAAGGTTCACCTGCGCGCTCCACAAGCAGCACTTTCCAATCAGTGCCACACCATCCGAAAATTACGCAATCGGTTGTGACTGCCGGCCGCGGATAAGGATAACAATATTTGTTTTCTTCTGTCATTATTTGAAATTAAGCTGCAAAAATACGATTAATTATTTTCATTTTTGTTTTTTGTAAAAGAATAATTGTATTTTTGCACTTTGCATTGAGTAATTTTACTAATTGTATTGAGTAATTTTAAATATTATGTATCAAAGAGCTTATTTTCAGAATATTAAGAGTAGAATAGAAGAAGAGAGAAAACTAATCCAAGTGATTATTGGACCGCGTCAAGTAGGAAAAACTACCGTGGTAAAACAAGTATTAAAAGAAATAACAGCACCCTTTTTATTTTTTTCGGCGGACAATGTCCCTGCTACACAAACATACTGGATATCAGATTGTTGGGAAAGTGCACGCGCAAAAATGAGATTAGAGGGCAGCCAAGATTTCATCTTAATCATTGATGAAATTCAAAAAGTGGTCAACTGGAGTGAAGCAGTAAAAAAAGAATGGGATGCAGATACATTTAATGATGTAAACATTAAAGTGTTATTATTAGGTTCTTCGCGTATATTGCTTGAAAAGGGACTATCAGATTCATTAATGGGACGCTTTGAATTGATCAAAATGTCGCATTGGAACTATTCCGAAATGCGCGATGCCTTTGGCTTTACTCTTGAGCAATTTATCTATTTTGGAAGTTATCCGGGAGCCGCTTTTTTGATTCAAGATGAAGAAAGATGGCGCGATTACATTCATTCTTCCATTATTGACGCGACAATTCACAAAGACATTTTGCAAGACGCACCGATTCGAAAACCCGCACTTCTTCGCCAAACATTTGAATTAGGGGCTTCCTATTCTGCAAAAATTATTTCTTTGACAAAAATTATCGGGCAATTGCAAGATGCAGGAAATACCACGACATTAATTGATTATCTTAATCTTCTTAGTGATAGTGGATTATTAGTCGGACTTCAAAAATATGCTTTCGATAGAGCACGCCGGAGGGCCAGTATTCCAAAATTTCAAGTTTACAACAACGCTCTAAAAACTGTGTTTAGCGATTACGACTATCAAACCGCATTAGCCGATAGAAAATATTGGGGACATATTTACGAATCAGCTATCGGGGCATTTCTTGTAAGTCAATCATTCGTAAATAATTACAGCGTTTACTATTGGCGTGATGGAGATAAAGAGGTGGATTATATATTGAAACAAAATGATAAAATAATTTGCATTGAAGTAAAAAGTAATCTCAAAAGCAACAATGCCGGATTAGAAGAAATACGGAGACATTACAATCCTTTTGCAACTTTCATTGTCGGAGATGCCGGCATTAAAGCCGAAGATTTTCTCTCCATTGATCCAAAGTTACTATTTAAAAAATGACACGTTTGAATAAATGACCATTCATTATTTTAATAACTGCAATAACTATAGAAATTTCGTTTTGAGAAAAATAATGTCCTAATTTTGTGTACTTTTGCAAAAAATTTTATGGCACGGATTATTGCGATAGATTATGGTCAAAAAAAGGTTGGATTTGCAGTGACAGATGAACTGCGAATTTGCGCTAACGCATTGGATACCATACATGTATCGAAGGCTTTTGAGTTTTTGAAACACTATATTGAAACGGAGAATGTGGATACCATCGTCATTGGAGAACCCCGCAAAATGGATTACACCCCTTCCGATTCGTCCCGTTTTATTGAACCTTTTGTCAATCGTGTGCGCAAAAATTTTCCCAATTTGAATATTGTTCGCATGGACGAACGTTACACTTCCAAAATGGCTTTTCAAACCATGATTGATGCAGGTTTAAAGAAAAAAGATCGACAAAACAAAGCGCTAATTGACAAAATCAGCGCCGTCATCATTTTACAGACCTATTTACAACAACTTGATATAGAAAATAATAGAAATAACGAACCACAATGATTTTACCAATTTATGTTTATGGACATCCCGTTTTAAGACGGAAAGCAGTAGAAGTTTCGCTCACAGATGAGAACTTGAAACAACTGATTGAAGACATGTATGAAACCATGTATCGTGCCAACGGTGTCGGCTTGGCAGCACCTCAAATAGGAAAGTCGCTTCGACTATTTGTCATTGACTCAACGGCTTATAAAGAGTACTATCCTAATGAAGAAAGTCGCAAAATTGCTTTCATCAATCCGACCATTACCAACAGAAGCGGCGATGAATTTCCATTCAATGAAGGCTGCTTAAGTCTGCCCGACATTCACGAAGATGTTATGCGCCAACCGGACATCGATATCGAATATTGGGACGAAAATTTAGTGAAACATACCGACCACTTTTCCGGCGTACCGGCTCGCATTATTCAACACGAATATGACCACATCGAAGGAATGGTTTTCACCGACAAATTGACCTCCTTAAAGAAAATGATTTTAAAACGTAAATTGACGGATATTGCTTCCGGCAAAACAAAACCTGATTATAAGACTAAAAATCAATAAGATGAAAAAACTGCTGTTTTTTGCCACCTGTGCGTTGATAATCAATGCTTGCCATCAAAAACAGGAAACTGCTGCGAAGGAAGTCCAAGAACCTCAACCTAAAGTTTATAACTCACTACAAATCAGAGCTTTGTATCATCAAGCCGACTCATTACTCAATATTGGAAAAGCCGATACGGTATTGATGAATCAATATGTAAACTTAGCAACCCAACACGTACAAACGCAACCTGACGACACTTTAGCCGCAGATTTTTTGTTTTATGCCGGCATCTTTGAACTGAAGGTGGCTGCATTAACACCGCCAAGCGAAACACAAAATCGCTTCGCTTTTCGTGCAATCGACATTTTCAATCAGGTCATAGAAAAATACCCTGACTACGTGAATTTGGATTACTGCTACTATTACAAAGGGAATATTTACGAGAACTTAAAACGATACAGCGATGCCGAAAACGAGTACCGCGAATTGGTGCATCGTTTTCCCCAATCGGACTTAGCGCAAGGTATTGCCGCCTATCTTGAAGTACAGGGATTTTCCAAAACACCTGACCAAATGATGCAGGACATCAAAGTAAAATAAGAGTCAAATAGTTATATTGCAGCTAATTGCAATAAATTCGCATCAAATTTTCAGCAATTTTTTCATCTGTAAACTGTAACAGATGAGCGGAATTATTTTGCGTCATTTGCGACCTCAAATCATTATCATTCAACACTTTCAAAATTTCTTCTGCCCATTGCGGAGCATCGTGCGGGGCAACGTATCGTGAATAAGGTCCCCCACTCTCTTCCAAACAACTGCCCGTAGCGGCAATAACAGGAATACCACTCCATAACGCTTCCAAAATCGGGATTCCAAAACCTTCAAATAGTGACGGATAAAGAAACAACGCCGCACTTTGATATAATGCCGGCAAATCTTGGGTAGGTACATCGGACAGCACAAAGGCCCTATTTCCCAAACCATACCGCACAATCAATTTTTGCAAATCATCGAGATAAGCCGTCGCTGCACCCACCAAAACCAACGGACAGTCAATCTTTCCCACGTGCATGGCTTGAAGGATAACTTCCTGATTTTTACGTTTTTCTATCGCCCCGACTTGAAGCATGAAAGTCTGCGGCAGACAATATTTTTCACGAATCCGTTCCTTCACGACCGCCTCCACTTTATTTTGGAAAATACCATTGCAGCCCTGATAAACCACTGCAATTTTATCTTCGGGAACGCCTGCCAACTCTATTAAATCTCGCTTGGTTTGCTCGCTAATGGCAATGACCGTATCTGCAATTCTGCAGCTGTGTAAATACTTTTTTTTATATAAATATCTATCAATCAACGGATACAAAGCAGGAAACTTCATAAAAATCAAATCATGCATCGTCACAATTTTACGCACATTTAATTTTTCAATTCCGAGCGGCAACTCGTGGCTAAGGCCGTGAAAAACGTCAATCTTTTGTTGGGCAATATCTGAACAAATGCGTGCAGTGCGCCACCATGCGGGAAATGTTTTATCGACACAAGAAGTGGGCAACACCACCTTACAATGCTCCGTTGGCGGGCCAAAGAGGCTTCCGTTCGCGTGCGGAGTAAACAGAAAATACCGATTTTCCGGAACTTGCTCCGACAAAATACGAATGGTATCGCGACTATAATTCCCTAATCCGCGACGGTTGTTAAAAGCACGTTTTGCGTCAAATCCTATGTTCATTACACTTTAAAAATTGCGAAAAACACTTTCAAATTATTTATAAATCTTTGATTAAAAGATACTTTAACATCAGGAAGCGGCATTGATTGTTTTTGTCCGATTTTCAGGAATCGATTCATAAAAAAATGAGCGGACATTTTCCATTTTAAAAGAAAAATGGTTCTGCCTCTATTTTTGCGCAATCTTTTGGTTGATTTAGAGCCAAAATGATAGACCAAACTATCTCCGACACCTTCAAAATGGCGCACACCGATTTCCCATAATTTTTTTGAAAATTCCGGATCGGAATACATTCCGGGGCTGTATTCAAGACTCATTCCGCCGACTAAATCCCATAAGATGACCGGAATTAAATTGGGAGGCCAGGTACTGCCCGACCAATTACCACGATACAAGGAAGTGCAGTTTAATAATAATTGCTCCTCTTGAAATCTTTCAACACTATCTCCATAATCGACTACTACGCAGCACGGATTGTTGCCATTGGGTTCAATCATCGTTGAAGATAGCATAAAATACTGATCATCAATATTTTTTACATTCGCATCCAATGCGGCATCCCAATTTGGCAAAAAATACATGTCATCGTTCGCATATAATATATAGTCACTTTTTACCAAATTTCTGCAAATATTCAAGCCCAAACAAATCCCGATATTTTCCTTGGCACATACAATATCAATGTCAGGTTGTGTCTGTAACCAATCGAAAGTACCATCTTTTCCTTCATTCACCAAAACAATGATTTGATGTTCGAAAGATGAATGTTTTCGTAAACTTCTGATACAAAGCTGTAAATATTTTATATTATTCCAAGTAGGAATGATAATACTATACTTATAGTTCTGTTTGGCAGAACGTTTATATTTTTGGATCTCGGTTATCATTTTTATACAGATTTCTCAATTTATTATACTTCCAAAAGGTTGATTGCGCATTAATTTTGCTGATAATAAAGCCGTAATGTCCATCTAAAAAGCCCATTTTGAAGACATAATCACGAATAAAACGCCAAATAACATGCAATAAAATGGAAAAATTTGAAATACGTTTTCCGTTTTCGAAGGCGGATTCTGCCGATAATGTGGCGAATTTATCAACTTGTACACGATGTTCATTGATAGAATAAAAAGAATAGTGCCATAAATCGCCGTTTAACCTGACCACTTGAAAATCGGGTGGAATTGCCAAGGTTTCGTGCACTTTCTGTCCGCACCAAGCAACATAACGGCGGTCAAAAATACGGATTTTGGCATCGGGATACCAACCGCCGTGACGAATCCATTTTCCACAATAATTCATCAGACGGTTCATCTCAAAGACTTTTTTGTCAATATTTTGCGATTTAATTTGAAGAATCGATTCTTTTAATTCCGGTGAAACAGCTTCATCGGCATCAATCGAAAATATCAAATCGTGCGTCGCCAAGCTGTTTGCATAATTTTTCGTTTGCACGTATCCTTCCCACGCATGTTTTTGAAAACGAACCTGATAGCTTCGGCAAATTTCTTCCGTGCGATCTGTAGAAAAAGAATCCACAACAATAATTTCATCAGCAATTTCCAAGAGCGATTTCAAACATCTTTCGATATTTTTCTCTTCATTACAGGTAATAATAACAGCTGATATTCTTTTCATAATCAGGCGCAAAATTACGTAAAATTCTCTTTTAAAGGCTATTTACAAAAAATTAAATTTTATTGTTGATAACTTGTATAAAAAAAACGAAAACCGACTTTCTTTTAGTCAAAAAAAACGTATTTTTGCAACAAGCGTATTTAATATTTGATAACCTAGAAACCAACTGATAATGAGTGAATTTTCGCATCTGCACGTCCACACCGAGTATTCAATTTTGGATGGATTGGCACCTATTCCGGATTTAATCCGAAAAGCCTACAAAGATGGACAGCGTTCAATGGCAATTACCGACCATGGCAATATGTATGGCATTTATACTTTCGTTAAAGAGGTCGAAAATTTCAATAAAAAAGAGGCTAAAGAGGGCGATCCCTTTAAAGCCATTATCGGTTGCGAGGTTTATGTAGCGCGCAATAACCGACTCTCAAAAAGTAATAAAGAAGACCGCAGTGGACATCACTTGGTGCTGTTAGCCAAAGACAGAATCGGTTATAGGAATCTAAGTCGTTTAGTATCATTAGCTTGGATTGAAGGGTTTTACTATACGCCTCGTATTGACAAAGAGATTTTAAAACAATATTCGGAAGGTATCATCGCTTGTTCCGCCTGCTTGGGAGGCGAATTGCCGCAAGCCATTATGAATTCCAACCCATCACTTCACAATGGCGACATTCCCATCAAATATAATTTGGATGCCGCCCGAAAAGTAGTGGAAGAATTCAAATCCATTTTTGGAAATGATTATTATATTGAAATACAGCGCAATGGGCACAAGGAACAAACTTTAGTTAACGAAGCGCTCTTTCAACTGGCCGAAGAATACAATATCAAGTGTATTGCCACCAATGATTCTCACTTTGTGGATAAAGAAGATTTCGCGGCTCACAAAGTTTTAATTTGCATCAATACCGGCACGAAACTCATCAGCGAAAAAGATGTTTTGCAAGATACCAATCAAGACAACGGAATGGTGTACTCCGGCGAAGAGTATTTCAAGACCACCGATGAGATGAAAGAGTTGTTTACGGATCATCCCGAAGTTATCGCAAATACGCAATTGATTGCGGACACAATAGAGGTCATTAAATTGAAAAGCACCCCTACTCTTCCCCATTTTGAAGTTCCCAAAGAGTTTAAAAACGACAACGACTATTTGGAATATCTGACTTATGAAGGGGCGAAAAAACGTTGGGGTGAAAACCTAAGTGATGAAATAAAGGAACGTCTTCAGTTTGAATTAGATACGGTGAAAGGAATGGGCTACCCCGGTTATTTTTTGATTGTACGGGATTTCATTAACAGCGGACGCGAACAGGGCATTCGTTTTGGACCGGGACGCGGTTCCGCCGCCGGCTCCGCCATCGCTTACTGCTTGAATATTACCAATATAGACCCCATCAAGTACGATTTGCTTTTCGAGCGTTTTTTAAACCCGGACCGTATTTCACTTCCTGATATGGATATCGATATGGATGATACCGGCCGCGAGAAGATTATTAAATATGTAAGCGACAAATACGGGAAAGAAAAAGTGGCGCAAATCATCACTTTCGGCAGTATGGCGGCAAAATCTGCCATTCGCGACTGCGCCAGAGTACTGAATTTGGATTTGGCAAAAAGCGACAGAATTGCCAAACTGATTCCGGCAACCCCTAAAATCACTCTGGAAAAGGTTATCAAAGAAGTCCCCGATTTCAAAAAAGAGATGGAAACCGGCGAAGAATTAGTACAACGCACAATCCATTACGCTCTTAAATTGGAGGGACGTGTACGGAATACCGGCGTGCACGCTTGCGGCGTGATCATCGGACGCGACAACCTCATTGACTCCATTCCCCTCTGCTCCTCCAAAAATAGTGACACCATGGTAACCCAATACGAAGGGTCGTTGGTGGAAGATGCCGGACTACTAAAAATGGACTTCCTCGGACTTAAAACGCTGAATATCATTACAAGTTGTTTGGATAATATTAAAAAAAGATTCGGCATCGACATGGAAATCGATGATATTCCGTTAGATGACGCCAAAACTTTCGACCTGTTCAGTCGCGGGGACACCATTGCCGTGTTCCAATTTGAAAGTGACGGAATGCGGAAATATTTGCAAGATTTGAAACCCACACGTTTTGAGGACATTATCGCCATGGTTTCACTCTACCGCCCGGGGCCGATGGACAATATTCCGACTTTCATTCGCCGTAAAAACGGATTGGAAAAAATACAGTATCCTATTCCTGAAATGAGTAAGATTTTGGATGATACGTATGGAATTACAGTTTATCAAGAACAGGTGATGTTACTTTCCCGTTTATTGGCGGATTTCACGCGCGGACAAGCCGATACGTTGCGTAAAGCGATGGGAAAGAAGCAAATAAAGATGATGGAGGAGTTGGAAACCAAGTTTATGTATGGTGGTACTCAAAAAGGATACGCCGCAGAAGATTTGAAAAAAATATGGACCGAGTGGAAAAAATTCGCCGAATACGCTTTTAATAAGTCGCACGCCACCTGTTATGCCTTTGTTTCTTACCAAACTGCCTATCTGAAAGCAAATTATACCGCCGAGTTTCTTGCTGCCAACTTAACCAATAACTTGGATAAGATGGATGAAATCTCGAAATTGCTATCGGAAGCGGCACACCTCAAAATCCCTATTCTGCAACCCGACATTAATGAGTCCTATCGCGATTTTACCGTAAACAAAGATGGTGCCATTCGTTTCGGTCTGGGTGCGCTGAAAGGTGTGGGTGGTAATTCCATTGATGATATTGTGGCAGAAAGAGAAAAAAATGGAAATTTTACCGACATTTTCAACTTTATCGAACGCATAAATTTGCGTTCCTGCAACAAAGGAGCTATCGAAAAAATGGCGGCAACCGGCGTTTTTGATTGCTTCCCCAATATGCACCGAGCACAATTCTTCCATATTGAAAAAGATGGGAAGAGTTTCATTGAAAAACTCGTCGGTTATGGCACTCGTGCGCAGGATAAAGCCGAACAAATGCAGTTTTCCATTTTTGATGAAGCACCACCTGAAGAAAAGGCTGCTGCGACACACCCTCCTATCCCGGAATGTGAAAAATGGGCATCTTTCGAACAATTGAAACATGAAAAAGAGATTGCCGGATTCTATATTTCCGGTCACCCGCTCGATCCCTACAAGCCCATCATTAACAACTATACCAATACAAGCTTAACAATTATTGGCAATAAAGACAATTGGGAGCACCTCGTAAATCGCTCATTAACCTTTATCGGAATGATTACGGACGCACAAAAACGAACATCCAAAAATGGCAACGAATACGGGATAATCACATTGGAAGACTATGAATCATCATTTGAATGGATGCTGTTTGGAGAAGAGTATTCAAAATTCAAACACCTGATGGAGAAAGATAAATATCTGTTTGTAAAAGCGCATATTACAGAACGGATTTTCACAAGTAAAGATGGCGTCAAACCTGTCAACTATTCCCTCAAACCGATAGATATTTTTTTTCTGTCGGATGCTTACAAAAAACTTTGCAAAAGTGTTCGCTTGAACATTGACATTGTAGATGTATCAGAGAATTTGGCATACATTATTTTGGAAACTGCCCGACAAGCGCAAGGGAAAGTGCCTCTCATTCTTAGTATTGTAGCGCAAGGCAAAGAATTCCAATCCAACTATTACAATTATGAGATAAAAATTGATCCGGAGAATTTCATCAAGTTGCTTCCTCCACTTCGTTGTCAAATAAAATTGGAATAGTTGTGGTAAGGTGTTTTTAATCAGGTTGGATGGGGATAGAAAATTGCTAACTTCACCTCGTGTACTCTTTTTATTTTTTAAAGTACGGCATTAGTAATAAATATGATGTATCATATTTGGGTGTAACGCAAGAAGAATCATAGTTCCATTTTTATATATAAAGCAAATTTTCACAAGCGTGAATCCGCCGTGAATAGCAAATAATAGCATTCAACAAAAAATAGATATTTATTTACAAAAAATGATTTTTATAATAAATTATTTTTTAATTTTGCAGCGTCTAATGAAAATAAATACTCAAATTGCTTGTTTTATTCTATTGGTATTTTTTAAAACGGGGTTGGACTAAAAAGATTAATAATGTTTTTTATGCTTATTAAGCACTTTAGTGATGTTTTTAATAAAAAAAGGTATAATTTAATCATACAATTATGATATCAATATTAAAAATACGTAATAGTTTTATTACAAAAATTATTTCTATAATTTTAATTATTAGTTTATTTATAGAAATTTTTCGTCCTCAACAATTGTACTCATTAACAGGTGGTCCAAGTCAACCTGAAATGACCGGTTTTACTCCTATCAACACTGATGAAAATGTGGACCCGTTTAGTGGTGATTTTCATTATACTATTCCAATTATGATAATACCCGGTTCTGAAGGGGGGTATCCCATTAATTTGAATTATGTATCTAATATTGGAATGGAACAAGAGGCTTCATGGGTTGGATTAGGCTGGAATCTCAATCCCGGTGCTATTAATCGTCAGGTACGAGGTTTGCCGGATGATTTTGCCGGAGATGAGATTATTAAAACATATAAACGACGTAATAACAATACGGTTGTCTTTACCCCTGGAACGGCATTAGAAATTTTCGGTGGTAATTTTGGTATTGGAGCAAATCTTTCAAAATCAATTGTTTATAATACATATACAGGATTGTCACTATCACAGCGTTTTGGTGTCTCAGCTTTTCAGAGGAATAAAGGAGAAGCTGATAATTATCTTTCTTTGGGCGGAAATGTAAATTTGGATTCCGATAATGGCATGACCATTTCATTTGCTATGAATGCAGGCGAGAAGAATTTATCGTTAGGTTTTAATTATGGTTATAATTCAAAAAATGGAGTGTACAACTACAGCAATCAACTTTCACTTATGCGCAATCGACAGATTAATACAAAGGAAGGACAATCCGGCAAGAATTGTAATTGGGGAGGTCGTATGGGGTCATCTTTTTCGTCGGCAGCAATTTTGCCTCCGATTAGTTTTCCGTTGATCAACCAAAGTTATGGATTATCATTTCAAATAGGTGCTGAAGGAGGCTTTTTTGAAGGCGCGGGTTCTTTTTCTGCAAACGTAGCGCTACAAATGCCACAAATGACTCCTTTGACTTTACACTCTTTCGGGTTATTATATGCCGATCAAGCTGAAGAAACCGATTTACAGGACTACAACCGCGAAAAAGAGTTATATGTTAACAATAATTCTCTTAATCTGCCTTTGCCGATAATGACCCACGACGTATATTGTATTGCCGGCGAAATGATGACCGGTTCTTTTCGTGCACATCGCTCCGATTGGGGACACTTTTATAGTAATGCGATCCATAATTATACCAATTCTTTAGAAAGCGGTGTCGATGCAGCTATCGGCAATGGCATACAAATCGGATTAA
>CAYYHC010000039.1:0-887 GCA_964471715.1 uncultured Lentimicrobiaceae bacterium
CCACTAACCACTAACCCCTCATACTATCGCATCAACGAAAATGAATTAATTCTGATGCTCGAATCGGCATCGGAGCAAGTCGTTGCGTCCGTCCTTGCCAACCACCCGCAAAAAGTGATAGCCTTAGACCGCCTATTCGAAGGCAACGACCAGTTAAAAACCAACACTGCCCTACAAATGCGCGATAGCGGGGTGGAGTTTAAGACGATATAATGTCATGAGATATCCTGATTTTAGCAATGTAGAAGTAAATGATAATTGGAGTTTTGATAGTGTCCGATCTATTGAACAATGGACACATGGGTATCACAGGTATCCTGCCAAATTCTTGCCTAATGTTGTGAAGAAAATAATTGAAGATTACTCAATTAAAGGATATCCGATTGCCGATCCATTTGCGGGCTGCGGTACGACATTGGTGGAGGCTAAAATTCATGGATATGAAGCACACGGCGTGGACATTAATCCAGTAGCTGAATTAATTACAAAAACAAAAATAACACCTATAAAACCAGAATTGCTTTTTGAAGCATATGATACTCTGCTTAAAAAATATTCATTATATGATGAATTAAATTATCATGACATAAAAAAACATGATAGAATTGATTATTGGTTTAAGCCACAACAAAAATATAGAATAGCTTTTTTGTGTGATGTCATATCTCAGATACAAGAAGAAGATATTCAAAAATTCTTTTTAGTATGTTTATCACACATACTAAAGAATTGTTCGCGTTGGCTGCAATCAAGTACAAAACCGCAAGTGGATAAAAAGAAAGAAGATAAAGATCCTTTTGCTGAATTTGATAGGCATTCTAAGATAATGATGCATAAAAATGAGGAGTTTTATAATGAATTAGCAAAAACAAATAGATTAAATGTGC
>CAYYHC010000039.1:897-14518 GCA_964471715.1 uncultured Lentimicrobiaceae bacterium
GCTATGCGATATTCAATTAGGAGATGCTCGCAATACCAAATGGAAAGACAATTCTGTCGGAACTATTATTACTTCACCACCTTATGTTACTTCGTATGAATATGCAGATATTCATCAATTAACTGGATATTGGTATGAGTATTTTTCTGATTTACATGCTTTTCGTCAAAATTTTATTGGAACGTCTTATTCGACAAACAATAACAATACAATAGTATTTAGCCCTCTTGGAAGAAAAATTGTTCAAGATTTGGAAGAAAAATCGCACAAAATCGCACGTGATGTGGATAAATACTTTGCAGACATGTCATTGGTCGCGAAAGAGATGTATAGAGTGCTAATTCCAAACGGAAGAGCTTGTATTGTAATTGGCAACACCACAGTAAAGGATATTGAGATAAAATCCGCAGAAGTTTTTTGGGATCTATTAAAAAAAGAAGGATTCTCAAAAGTTGATTTTATTAAAAGAAATATTCCTCATAAATTGATGCCGACAATACGAGATAAAAGCAATGGACGTTTTACAAAAGCAGATGCGCCAAATAGTAAAAGAGTTTATCCCAATGAATATATACTAATCGTAAAGAAATAGATGTATGACAATAAGAACATTAAAAATTCGACCTTATGCTCGACTTCTGACTATGTTAGGAGAACAATTAATCAAAGACGAGCAAATCGCATTATCGGAATTGATTAAAAACTCTTATGATGCTGATGCTGATTGGGTAAAAGTAAATTTTGTTGATTTTAAGAGAGACGTTGGTTCTGAAAAAATAGAAATGCAAGATAACTCTAAAATAGTGATTGAAGATAATGGTTGTGGAATGACATGGGATGTTATTGAAAAGAGTTGGATGAATCCTGCTACGCCAAATAAAAAATCCAAGGCAAATGAAAACGTTAAAACAACATTTAAAGGCAGAGTTATTCAGGGAGAGAAAGGAATTGGACGATTTGCCATATTGAAGTTGGGAAGAAGCATTTTGATAACAACTCGACCCAAAGCAAGTGAAAAAGAATATGTTATTCATTATGATTTATCTCAATATGACGATGATTTTTTATCAGAAAATGGAGATGATAAGGAATTGTTCATAGACGATATAAACATTAAAGTAGAAGAAAGAGAGCCAATTACGTTCACAGAACAAGAAGTTGTTGTGAATAATAAACGTTATCCAGGCAATGATTATGGTACTAAAATCGAGATTTTTAATTTAAAAGGTATTTGGGATTTTGACAAAATTAAAAAGGTTAGTAATGATATTCAAAAATTAGAATCAATATTTGATAAGATATTTAATCGTCAAAATTTGTCAGACTTTCAAATAGGATTTGAAATTAACAATGATAGGTTAACGCTATCTGATTCTATTATTGATAAACTTACTTCATTATTTGAAAATACATCTGTTTTAAAAATTACAGATGGAGAATACAATGAAAAAGGTAAATGTTTTACATATAAACTAAATGAAGTCCCATACAAACTTTTATTAACGGATCCACATATTGCAGGTTTGACTGTCTTTAAAGATTATTTTGCGAAAGAAAAAGATCTGTTTGGCAATCCAGAGATTAAAATGACACAGTGTGGTAATTTTAAATTTAATTTTTTCGTATTTGATTTTGTTGCAGATAAAGAAAGTCCTTATTACTTGGATAAAAAAGACAAAGATTTAATAAAAGAACATAGAATATACCTTTATAGGGATCATATTAGAGTTGCTCCTTATGGAGATTCAGATAACGATTGGCTTGAAACGGATAAAAAAAGAGCCACAGGCAGAACTGGAGATTATTTAAGTAACGACCAAGTTGTTGGTTTTGTGGATATTACAAAACAAGACAATCCCCGATTAAAAGATAAAACCAATAGAGAAGGATTGATAGAAGAAGGATGTGCAACACGCGATTTTACCATGCTATTGCACTCTTTCTTACTCTTTATTAGACAACACCCTTACCAACAATATCAATTTCAAGTAAAGCAAGCAAAGGAGCAAGAAATCAACAAACTAAAAATTGTTGATAATAAATTCGAAGATTTAAAAAACAATATATCTGACAATACCAAAGCTCTTTCTATTTATAACGATTTGATTAAGTCGTATAAAATAGAACAAGAATTTTACAAACGAAGATTGGAAAATACGGAAGATTTAGCAGGAGTCGGATTATCTGTTGAAACATCATCTCATGATATGATGATGATGCTTTCAAAAGGCATTGATGGTATTGATAATTTAGTAAAAGATATTGAAGGAGGATTGCTAAATGACGAACAAATAGAAAAAGAATTATTGACAATTCGTGGTATTTTTTCTTTTGTTCAGTCTCAAATGAAAGATATTCAGTTACTATTTAAATCATCTAAGCAGCGTCGCCGAGAAATACGTTTTTCAGATTTGTTAGAGAAAGTAGAAAAAATATACAGAAGGTCACTTGCAAGAGAAAATATTGATTATTATGTAGAAAAAAAGGGTTCTCCTATCGTTATAAAATGTACAGATGCAGTTGTGCTACAGTTGCTGATTAATTTATTTGATAATTCTATTTATTGGTTATCAACATCTAATGTTTTGCATAAAAAAATCATAATTACACTTGACGGATCAAAGCAACAAGTGATTTTTTCTGATAACGGACCTGGTATAAGACAAGATGATAAGCCTTATATTTTTGAAGCGTTTTATTCAGGAAAAGAAGAAGGTAGAGGATTAGGATTGTATATCGCTCGTCAATTATTAAAAAGAATGGACTATTCTATTGATTTAGCCGATATTGAATCAGAAAAGATTTTATCAGGAGCAAACTTTGTTATTAACTTTCTAAAAGAAGAAAACAATGAATGATGTGAAAGAATTATTTTCTGGAATAGGAGTCGTAATAGACGAAAGTATTCATGAAAAATCAGAAATAAAAAATGGTATTCAGAAAATTGTATCATCATTACAAGAGAGTAATTTTCCATTATTAGAATATGAAGAGTTACCAGACGAAAAAATGATTGATAAATTTAGAACAGTTAGTTTTATTTTATTAGATTGGAATCTCAGTAATATTCAACCTATACCAAAACCAACTATTGATGATAATATAGATTTTTTGTTTAAATTAAAAAATATATGCTTCTGTCCAATTTTTATTTTTAGTGACGAGGCTCCTGAATCAATTATTGCCGAACTAGAAGAAAAAAAATTATATAAATCAGGGGAAGGCAATCTAATACTAGTGAAAAGAAAAAGTGATATAGATACATCTGAAAAATTATTTTCTGTGATCACAGAATGGCTAAAAGAAATGCCTTCAATTTATGTGCTTAAGGAGTGGGAAGTGGCAGAAAACAAAGCTAAAAGCCAGATGCTTTGGGATTTTTATTCTGCATTTTCAGAATGGCCACGAATTATTTCTAAATCATTTCAAGACGATGGTTCTGATGTTAACTCCTCATTAATATTATTATTACAGAAAAGTTTATCCCATAGGATCAATCCTCCAACTTTTGATTTATCTATAATAAATAAACAGTCTAACGATGATGTCGATAAAGAAAGTATTAGAAAATTACTTGAGACAGAACGATTTGTTATAGGAAATTTACCTGATTATCCTTTTGCTGGTGATATTTATTTGATAGACGGAAAATACAAAATAAACATTCGACCTGATTGCGATATTGTTAGAGACAAAAAGGATTTATATATATTGACAGGTGCTATTGTAGATGAAAGGAAGATTAATTCCCATGAAAGTGAATCAATTATCTTCGATAGTGGTGAATTTCGTGAAAAAATAAACTCGTGTTATTTTTCTTTTATAAATAAAAATATTATTGAATTTAAGTTTAGAAATTTAGAAATTCTTAAATGGAATGACATAAAGGATAAAAGGATAGGAAGAATATTACCTCCCTATATTACCAGAATCCAACAAAAATATACATTTTATCTGCAGAGGCAAGGGCTTCCCGCAATTCCAAATGAAGCAATCCAATGGAAACTCACCTTTGAACCCAATCTCGATTATCAAAATTTAATTTAACCCGAAATTTTTCATGCCCAACAAAGATTTGATATTTCCTCGCCCCAATGATGCGCAAACGGTTTACCTGAAAAATGTAATCAGTAGCGAGTTTATCGAAGTTGGCGATTATACCATGTACAACGATTTTGTAAACGATCCGCGTGAATTTCAGAAAAACAATGTGTTGTACCATTATCCATATTGCAATCACGACAAGTTGATCATCGGGAAGTTTTGTTCCATCGCCTGCGGTGCAAAATTTATTTTCAATAGTGCCAATCATTCGCTGAAATCTGCATCCACCTACCCTTTCCCCATTTTCTTCGAGGAATGGAATCTGAAACTCGACAACATTACCGATGCTTGGGACAACAAAGGCGACATTGTCGTTGGCAATGATGTGTGGATTGGCTACGAAGCCGTTGTTATGTCGGGAGTTACAATTGGCGACGGAGCAATTATCGGAGCTCGTGCCGTGGTTACCAAAGACGTACCTCCCTACACCATTGTGGCGGGAGTCCCTGCAAAAATCATTCGTAAAAGATTTTCGGAAGAAATAATAAACAAACTACTTGAAACGAAATGGTGGAATTGGTCTGAAGAAAAAATCAGAGAAAATATACACCATATACAAACCGGCAATATTGAAATTTTACGATGAAAGTTCCACATATTTATAAACAATATTTTTATTAAAACAATAATCCTATCACAAAACGTTTTCCCCTGAGCCTCAATATTGAGTGGGGAAAAACTTCGATTTAATTGATCTATCAAAACTTCGTGAATCCGAACGGCAAAAGATTAAGTGCGGGACAAAACATTTCGAAGAGTTTGAAGCGTTGGAATATAAGTTGGTAAGCCAAGTATGTGAATTGAAGCAATAAATAACACCTCTTACACAATTTCCACCCTCCTTTTTCGTTTAAAATAGTTGGTTCGTATGAAAAATATTTGTGTATTTTTGCCGCAAAGTTTGATGAATGAAAAATAGACTGCTTTTTGTATTGACAATTCTCCTCCTTCTCCCTTGGAGTGCTTCTTCGCAAACCGGCGGTCGTTACATCTATAATTTCCTAAACTTCAATCAATCAAGTCGTATCGCCGGATTGGGCGGCACGATGCTTGCCGTTTACGATGAAGATCCGACTATCATTTTATACAATCCCTCTTTAATCGGCGAACGTCACAACACCTCCTTGATGGTCAATGCCACCGACTATTTTTCAAATGCCGCTTATGGCTCCGCGCTCTATTCCCACACTTTTCGGAAAGCGGGAAGTTTCGCATTCGGGTTGCAGTTCGTCAACTATGGTAAATTCACCATGACTGACGAAACCGGAACCGAAATGGGCTCTTTCCACGCCGGCGATTATGTCGCAACCGTGGGCTGGGGCAGACAGCTGGACAGCAATTTCACGATTGGTGCTAACCTTAAATTGATCTATTCCGGCTACGAATCTTACCAATCTTTCGGCATCGCCGCTGATGTCGCCGCCTCATACATCAATCAGAAAAAACGCTTGGCACTTTCCGTTTTAGTACGAAACTTAGGCTCGCCGATTGTTACTTATGTGCCGGGACAGTACGAAAAAATTCCGTTCGACATTCAAATCGCTTTCTCTCAGAAATTTAAGTTCCTGCCCGTTCGCTATCATATCTCGCTGCATTCTCTCTACAAATGGGATATGGCTTACGTGGGCGAAAAAGACCCGCTGCTCGAATACAACGTGATGACCGAGGAACCGATTTATCCCTCTAAAACGGCACAATTTTTCGACAATTTCTTCCGTCATATCACGGTTGGCATCGAGATTATTCCCGTGAAAGCTTTTTCTATTTATTTGGCATACAATCATAACCGCCGTCAAGAGATGAAAATCCCGCAAAAACGGACTTTCGCCGGCTTCTCGTATGGTTTTACCATCAATATTAAATCAATACGAATTGGCTATTCCAGAGCGCATTACGCGACCGGTGCCGTTCCCAACTTTTTCAACTTTTCGGTTAATATTGACACATTATCCAAATTGTCACAGACAAAAAAGAGCAAAAAACTCGAAAGAATAAACTAAAATTAATCAAAATGATACCTTTTTCTCCCCCAAGAATCGATGAAAAAATAATTGCAGAAGTAGTAGATGCCCTCCGTTCGGGATGGATTACCACCGGTCCGAAAGTGGCAAAATTTGAAAAAATGATCGCAGAATATTGCGGTATTAACAATGTTTTATGCCTTAATTCCAACTCCGCAGGCTTGGAGCTGATGCTTCGTTGGTTCGGCGTTCAACCCGGAGATGAGGTGATACTTCCGGCCTACACCTATACCGCAACTGCCAATGTGATAGTGCATTGTGGCGCAACTCCCGTGATGGTGGATGTGGACGAAAATTTCATTATCAACATCGAAAATATTCGCAAAGCCATTACCGCGAAAACCAAAGTGATTATGCCCGTGGATATTGCCGGCTTCCCGTGCGATTACGACGAGATAAACCATTTGGTGAAAGAGGATGATATTCGCAAATTATTTACACCTAATACACAAGAACAGAGAATGTTAGGTCGTATTCTCGTGCTTTCAGATGCCGCTCACTCCATTGGCGCAGTTTATAAAGGCAAACGTACCGGCGCACTCACCGACCTTACTGTCTTCTCTTTTCACGCAGTTAAAAATTTAACCACCGCCGAAGGTGGCGCAGTTTGTCTGAACTTACCGCAACCCTTTAATTGTGCGGAATTGTACAAACAATTGAGAACCAAATCGTTGCACGGACAGAGCAAGGATGCGTTGGCAAAATCGCAAATCGGGAATTGGCGCTATGATGTTACCGAAGCCGGTTACAAGTGCAATATGACCGATGTGCTGGCGGCTATTGGAATCGTGGAATTGCCCCGCTACGACAGCGAAATGCTTGCCCGCCGTAAACAGATTTTTGATGCCTATTCTGCCGCTTTTTTACAGTATGAGCAATTTCAACTTCCTGTTTATGAGACCGATATAAAGAAATCGTCATACCACGTTTATCCCCTTCGCATCAAAGGAATTACCGAAGCCCAACGCGACCAAATCATGCAGTCCGTTTTTGAACAAGAAGTTTGTGTAAATGTGCATTTTATTCCGCTTCCAATGTTGAGTTTTTACAAAAATTCGGGTTATCAGATTCAAAATTATCCCGTAACTTATGACAATTACTCTCGCGAAATTTCTCTGCCCGTTTATTTCGATTTAACTGATGAACAAGTAGATGAAGTCATTAACGCGTTAGTGAAAGCGACGCAGAATTTTGGAAAATAAGATTATTATTTTTATTATTATTTGGGCGCCCCGGCAGTTTTTGCCACCGCACAAATCCCATTATTCACAACTCTCACTTCTGACCTTTCACCTCTCGCATAAAAAACTGCCGTCACGCTTTTCGCTTAAACTCCTCGCAGCCTGACCTTGTAGGCTATCTTCTCACTTATAATTGTAAATTGTTCATTGTCAATTGTTCATTGGAAAGCTGCTGCGGGGTATCCGCTACAATCGTTGGCGCATATTCCCCCTACAACAACAATAATTATCATCAATCCCACTCATTTTATAAATTAAAAAATAATGTATATTTGCAACTGAAAAATTTGGAATTAAAATTATTGTAAAATGTTGAAAAACAGATTTTTAATTTTATTATTTTTGTGTTTCTGTTTGATGAATGCCGGTTATTCTCAAAAGATTTCCATTACTGCAAAATTGGACTCTTCACATATTGTTATTGGCGATCATCTCAAAATGCAAATCACTGTAAGCGCTCCCTCCAATCATAATGTCACCATTCCCGAACCTAAAAATTGGACGTTGCAGAATTGTGAAGTCGTGGAATCTACCACTCTGAATAAATCGGTGAATAATAATCAAAATATTTATAATCAAACAATTACACTTACATCGTTTGATATCGGAAAGGCATTGGTATTCCCTGTCTCTATTTTCAATGGCGACACCCTTTTACTTGGGAAAACCGATACTTTAAGTTTTTCAGTCGATACATTAAATGTGTTTGTTGATACCACGAAAGCATTCAAAGATATTAAATTGCCGATGCCCGGCGAAAAAATTGCTGTGGTTACGCCTCCCGGAAATTATTCCACACTCCAAAAAATATTGTTCGGAACTATCGGAGGATTGCTGCTCTTGGCAGTATTGTTTTACCTTTGGTGGAAATACGGTCGTAAATATTGGCTTCAAAAGAAATTGATAGCCGAGAAAATTCTTAAAAAAGAAAATGCGGGTCAGTTGGCGATGAAGAATTTGAAAGAGTTGAAAACTAAAAAGTTATGGCAGAATGGAATGGTGAAAGATTACTATTCCGAACTCAGTATGATTCTTCGTACCTACATTGACCATCAATGGGATGTCAACGCCAAAGAGATGGTCACATCTCAAATTATGGATGAAATTACATCGTTGGATGTTAACGACGAGCAGATGAATGACTTACATCAAATATTTTTGATGGCAGATTTGGCAAAATATGCTAAAAGTCAACCGCTGGCGGAGAATAATGAACTGAATTTTAAAAATGCGTATCGTTTTGTGCAATCTACGGATAGCAACGAAAAACGCAAGAAAATGGAAGAAATTCAACAAAAACGTTTCAAAAAGAATTGAAAATGAAAGCATTGACAGATTTTGTTGGAATACTCAAAGATGTTGAGTTTGTAAATCCACATTTCTTTTGGCTTCTTCTGCTGATCATCCCTTATGTGGCTTGGCAAATATGGAAGCAACACAAAATACAGCCTGCTTTGACCATAACGACCACCGTTCCTTTTGAAAAAGCACGCAAAACTTTCCGTCAAAGATTGCGTTGGTTACCTGTGGTACTCAGATGTTTGGCTTTCGTTTTTTTGATTGTGGCGCTTGCCCGCCCGCAATCCGCCTTTCGCAACAAAAGCGTCCAAACCGAAGGTATAGACATTGTCATTACCTTAGATGTGTCCGGAAGTATGCAAATGATGGACTTTACGCCCAACCGCTTGGAAGCGTGCAAAGTCATTGCTGCCGAATTTGTCAAAAACCGACCGAACGACCGTTTGGGTTTGGTACTTTACGGTGCAGAAGCCTATACACAGTGCCCTTTGACCTCCGACCATGCCACCTATTTGGAATTGTTGGAAGGCGTTAAATTCGGAATCATCGATGATGCAGGTACCGCCATCGGCGATGGACTCGGAACCGCCATCAACCGATTGCGCGAAAGCAAAGCAAAAAGCAAAGTTATCATTTTACTCACTGACGGCGTTAATAATGCCGGCTATCTCGATCCAATCTCAACCGCCGATATGGCTAAATCGTATGGAATTAAAGTCTATACAATCAGTTGCGGAACCAACGGAAAAATGTCGCAAATGAGAACGCCCTATGGTCTTGTTCCCGTTAAAACTGAAATTGATGAAAAATTGTTGAAAGAGATTGCCGCTAAAACCGACGGGACCTATTTCGTTGCCAATAACAATCGTAAACTGCGTGACATTTACGATCAAATCGATAAAATGGAAAAAACTATTGTGAATGAGGATATTTTAGAACATAAAAGTGACGAATTTTTGCCGTTTTTACTCATCGCATTGGCACTTTTCGTTGCCGAACTCCTTAGCAGATACGTTTTTTTACGCACAAAGCCATAAGTTATTTCCCTTGTTTTCTAAAATTGACACTGTAAACAATAAAAACCATTTTTTTACATTATAAAAAAACAATTGTATTGAATGTGTAAAAAAACGGCTTTTTCTTTCATCTTGCTCATTTTTTTTCTTTCAGCGACGACTTTAATGTCTCAATCGCTTTCCAATTTACGCTTCAAAACGCATAAGATTGATTCATTGGTTGTTACTTTGGATTCCTTAACTATATTGCCGGAGACCTTCATCCTTACCGGTTTGGATTCTTCCGATTATACGGTGGATTTTGCGACTGCCCAATTATTTATCACCGATAGCTCTCTCATAGGGACTACCATCACATGCTCTTATCGCGTTTTTGCACTCAATTTTGCGCAAAAATTTGCCCATAAATCGCCCGATTTGATTCTGAACAGGCTGATTACCGATCCTTCGGAACATCATATTCAAACCATTACCATGCCAATGGACGAGTTGCTTTTCGATTCAAACTTGGAAGGGAACGGTTCCATTTCTCGTAGTGTTTCAGTTGGAAATAATCAGAATTTTGTTCTCGACGCCCATTTGAATTTGCAATTATCAGGACATTTGTCGCCTGATATTGAGATATCAGCTAATATTACAGATGAAAATTTGCCCATTCAACCCGAAGGCAACACCCGCGTCATAAAAGATTTTAATAAAATCTTTATTCAATTGAAATATAAGAACATACTCACTTTGAAAGCCGGGGATATTGAATTAAAGAAACCCGAAAATTCTTACTTTTTGAACGTAAATCGTCAATTTTTAGGATTGGATTTGTCCGTGCGTTCGCACATAGATACCACAACATTTATACATAATAATATGGGGGGCGGTGTTTCCAAAGGAAAGTTTGTTAGAAATACCATCGCTGTAATTAACGGAGTACAAGGACCTTACAAATTGTATGGCGAACAAAATGAAACGGCTATTGTGATTCTTGCCGGTAGCGAACGCGTGTATATGGACGGGGTGCCGATGGAGCGGGGGCAAGAGAATGACTATACCATTGATTATAACACCGGCGAAATTACCTTTTCTGCTAAAAATTTGATTACTAACGAAAAAAGAATTATCGTCGAATTCGAATATAGCGACAGATACTATTCAAGATACAATCTGTTTACATATAATGAGTTTTCACACGAAAAAAATAATAAATTGAAATTGAATGTCAATTTTTTTCATGAACAGGATTTAAAAAATCAATCTGTTCAACCCGAATTAAATGATGAACAAAAAATGTTTTTGTCGGAATTGGGCGACCAATTGCAAAATGCCAATTATCCAACCCCGATATTGGCTTCTGATTACTCATTAAACGAAATTCTGTACATCAAAAAAGATACGTTGGTGAATGGGACTGTTTTTTCTCCGATATATGTTTATGCGACTTCCACTATTGATACCCTTTATCGTGTTACTTTTAGTTATGTGGGGACGGGGAAAGGAAATTATAAACTATCGCAAAGTTCCGCCAATGGGAAAGTTTTTCATTGGGTTGTTCCTCTTAATGGCACGCCGCAAGGAGAATATGAACCGACAATTTTTCTGAATACACCCAAAATGAAAGATTTGGCAACGATTGCAGCATCCTACAATTGGCAGAATAAGTTATTGTTGCAGACCGAGTTGGCTTTTTCATATATGGATGATAATTTATTTTCAACTCAAAATGACAACGACAATGTCGGGTTGGCGTATCAGTTGAATTTAGGTTATCAAACGCCACTTCGCAAACGAAAAGATTGGAGTTTCTACACGCTGGTGAATTATGAGTATGTTCATCAAAATTTCAATCCCATAGAGAGTTACAGAGAAGTCGAATTTGGCAGAGAGTACAATTTAACCACCGATTATGCGGTGAATGCTTCGGAGCAAATGTTGAAATTGAAAACCGGGTTTAAAGATTCCCGCTCCGGTGAAACATATTACGCACTGAATTGGTTGTCGCGTCAACAACAGCTGCAAGCATTCCGAAATGAACTATCTTCCTTTCATCAAATGGGTGGTTGGCAGTGGAGTACCGCTAATTCCTTCCTTGTAAGCACGGACGATATTCAGAAAACCAATTTTTTGAAGAGCTATAATGATTTTTCTAAGTCATTTTCCAAATTCAAAATTGGGTTAAAGGACAATTTGGAATATAATGTGTTTAAAAATAGTATTGATGATTCTTTGCGCAGTAACAGTTATGCTTTTAATGAAGCGGCAATTTATTTAAAAAACAGTGATTCAGTCAATTATACGTATTATTTACAACTTAAAAACAGAGTTGACAATATATTATATAATAATGTATTATCAACCAATTCGGTAGCGCACGAAGCACAATTAGGATTTGAGTTCAGTCAATGGAAACACAATCGATTGAAAGGAAGGGCAACCTATCGCTATGATAATGTAAGGGATTCATTACGAGATTTTTATGGTGAAAGCAATTTTGTGGGGAGTATTGATTATTTGGGTAATTTTTGGAAAGGTGCTGTTTCGCTGGGTATCTATTATGAAGCCGGAAGTGGATTGGAACAGAAAAAGAACTATTCGTTTTTGAAAGTTGCGACAGGGCAGGGGGCGTATATCTGGAATGATTATAATCAAAATGGAATTGAGGAATTAAACGAATTTGAAGTCGCAGCATTTCAGAGTGAAGCCAATTATGTAAAAGTTTGGTTGGCAACCAATGAATATGTGAACACTTTCAACAACGGATTAACGCAAACTTTGCATTTGCGACCGGTAAACGTATGGCGAAATGAAAAAGGATTCCGCAAATTTTTGGCAATGTTAAGTAATGTAACAACATTTCGTACTTATACAAAAAATACGTTAGCGCACGATATTCGCGCTTTCAATCCTTTTCAATTCAATCTCTCCGATTCCGTACTCGTCAATCATACGCTGAATTTGAAAAATAATTTTTCGTTCAGTCCTTTTACCAACTATTTCACGCTTGATTTCATTGCTTTAAAAAATCAAACCAAGAATTTAATGTATTATGGATTTGAAACTTCAAAACTCAACCTGCAACAACTTGACTTGCAATCATGTCCTCGCAAATATGTTACGTTGAAAACAAGTTACACACATTCATTGAAAGAGAATAACTCTCAATATTTCGATTCACGAAATTATCAAATTAATACTCATTCGTTGAAAAATTCTGCCACTTTCAATTTTAAAAATACCCTTTCTTTTTCCGTTTTGTTCGATATGGTTTATAAAATCAATCGATTAAATGTTGAAAAATCGAATCAATATACAATTGAAGGGAATTTGGATTATCGAATAAAAGAGAGGGGAAGCCTAAATTTTAAAATACAATATATTAGCATTTTATATAATAGCAGCAACAATAATAGTTTGGATTACGAAATGCTTGAAGGATTATCGGTTGGAAATAATTTTTTGTGGAATGTTACATACCAGACAAAATTATTTGATTATCTGCAAGTTAATCTTCAATATGAGGGGCGACTAACCAACGAAAATAAACTTATACATGTCGGCTTTCTGCAGTTGAAAGCATTTTTTTAATGATGAAATAATCAACAAATTATTGTTTATAATACATTTACAACAAACTCGTTATTGTTTAGTTTACAACATTTTAAAAAAAAATATTCAAAAGCGAAAAAAAAATGTTTTTCAATTAAAAAAAATTGTATTTTTGGCTCTCAAAATTATGGCAGAAAATAATTTTTTTTGTAACATTTTTGTGGATTGTCGGTATAAGTAGAAATAAAGGATGGTAGAACACAAATAATAAGCAGTAAATTATTGAATGTCAGTATTTTGTATTAATCTATAAAAGACACAAAGCAAATTCAAAATATGAAAAGAAGTTACATTTTATTGGCCATTTTGTTCATTTTCGGACTAAAGAGTTATGCACAACAAG
>CAYYHC010000040.1:0-2240 GCA_964471715.1 uncultured Lentimicrobiaceae bacterium
TGTGTTTATTGGAAGGAAATTATAATAAAGAAATTGAAAATAAATCTTACAACTTTAAGATTGAATGTTTCATGAAATCTTCTTTCGTAACAACTCAATCCATTCCCAAAGATTACCTTGAATGGAACGAAAATTCCATAAACAAACGCCAACAAGATATGGGTAATTGCGCAAAAAGTATTTGGAAAATAGAATTTGAAGCATTATGACAACAAATAATCAACACGAATTGGGCAAGACCCTATGGAATATAGCAAACGACTTGCGCGGTGCGATGATGGCGGATGATTTTCGCGATTATATGCTATCGTTCCTGTTTTGGAAATATCTGTCGGACAATTACATAAAAGCAGCTCGTAAAGAATTGGGTAATGATTATCCCGAAACCGGCACGTTGCAAACTTGGTACAAAAACAATGCAAGTGATACGGATTTGTTTGAAAAGCAAATGCGCAAAAAGATTCATTACATAATAAAACCCAACTATTTATGGGAAAATATTGTTGAATTGGCTCGCACGCAAAATGACGAGTTGCTCAATGTTTTGCAAGAGGGTTTTAAATACATAGAAAACGAGTCGTTCGAGAGTTCCTTCAGAGGGCTGTTTTCAGAAATCAACCTGAGTTCCGAAAAACTCGGCAAAAACTACATGGAGCGGAACAAGCTGTTGGCAAAGGTCATTACCACCATTGCAGAAGGTCTTGCCACATTTACATCCGGCAGCGATTCACTTGGCGATGCCTACGAGTACCTTATCGGGCAGTTTGCCGCCGGTTCGGGGCAAAAAGCGGGTGAGTTCTACACGCCACAAACGATTTCAACCATCTTGTCACGCATTGTCATCCTCGATTGCCAAGACCCGAAGACAGGCAAGAAACAGCGGATCAGCAACGTGCTGGATTTTGCGTGTGGTTCGGGGTCGTTGTTGCTGAATGTCCGCAACCAAATGGGAGCAAACGGAATCGGAAAAATATACGGTCAAGAGAAGAATATTACCACCTACAACCTTGCCCGCATGAATATGCTGCTGCACGGCATGAAAGACACCGAATTTGAGATCCATCATGGTGATACGCTTGCCAACGATTGGAATATTCTCAACGAACAGAATCCGGCAAAGAAAATCGAATTTGACGCAGTGGTTGCCAATCCGCCTTTCAGCCTTCGCTGGGATCCGACAGACGACACTGTAAAGGATTTCCGTTTCAGCCGCTACGGTGCAGTTGCGCCTAAATCGGCAGCCGACTTTGCTTTCCTGTTGCATGGTTTCCATTTCCTAAGCAGTAATGGGACCATGGCCATCATTCTACCTCACGGAGTTCTTTTCCGTAGTGGAAAAGAGGAGATAATCCGCAAGAAACTCATTGAAGACGACAGCATTGACACGGTCATAGGTTTGCCTGCCAATTTGTTCTATTCAACAGGAATTCCGGTTTGTATCCTTGTATTAAAGAAATGCCGCAAAAACGATAAAGTTTTATTCATTAACGCAAGTTCTGACGAGCACTATGAGAAAGGCAAACGGCAAAATTATCTTCGCGATGAAGATGTGGATAAAATAGTGGAAACCTATCAATACAGAAAGGAAGAAATCCGTTATTCCCGCCAAGTTTCTTTGCAGGAAATTCGCGATAATGATTTCAATCTCAATATCACACGTTATGTCAACCTATCAGAAGAAGAAAAGCAGATAGATTTAAAGGAAGTCAACGATAAATTACAAATCGTGGAAGAAAATATTGAAAAAGCTCGCAAGCAACATAACGAATTTTTGGAAGAATTAGGATTGCCATTAATATAACAACCTCCAATACTTCCGGATTTCTAAATTTGCGTTTCTCTAAACACTTGGCAGAACAGAAATAGTCAACAAACTTTACTGTTTAACCTGAATTTATTCGCTAATTGTAAACCACAATTTTTTGTAGGTACTTTCCGCATATTGCGACATCGTTTCAAACTGCGAATTGAGCAGGTTAATTCGTTTTTCGCCACCTTTATCCAAAACGGCGACGATTTTTTCTGTTGCATCTATCACCACGATAAAGCTGTCGGATAGTGCGGGGGCGGTGGCAATTTCGCCATAATCAACGATTCCTTTTGTTTTGAATTGTGCCAATGTCTGCATAAAATTAGCATAGTCGTCATAATTACCCAAAATTTGGTTCAGCACTATACTATTGGTATAGAAACTTTTTTGGGGTTTAGGCGGAATATTGGGAGAATCGCCGGGCAAAGTA
>CAYYHC010000040.1:2250-14492 GCA_964471715.1 uncultured Lentimicrobiaceae bacterium
CGATGCCGATGGAAACAGCGCCGTGACCGTTTTCCGGCTGATTGGGTTGTTGCGGTTCTTGTGCCATCAAAGGATTCATCAGACAAACACAAATCAACAAAAAGGGAATAATAATGCCGATTTTTTTCATCATTGTATTTTTATAATTAATTATATCTATTTTATAAAAAGTATTTTAGCAACATTTTTTTCTTTTCCTGACTCATCAGATGACAAAACAAAATAGACCCCTGTGGCGGGGCGTTTCCCGTAAAAGTCCTTGCCATCCCATGTTAGTTCCCCTCCATTAGCGAATCCCTGCCACACTAAGTTTCCCGCAGCGTCCACAATTTTGCAGAAAGAATTTTGCATTAATCCCGAAACGGCAATCAATCCGTAATAGTCTTCTCTTACGGGATTAGGAAAAACTAATGCTTCTTTGTAATCTTCCTTTCCTTCGGTCGCTGTTCCACGATAAGAAATCAATCCTTTGGAGGTGGCAAAAAATACCTCTCCGTTTTCTCTGTTGATACAAATATCCAATATTTGATTAGACAAAAGTGGAGAGTTCTCTTCGGTAAAATGAAGTAATTCATCGCTTCCATCATCTGAAATCAAATAGACACCGGACTTCGCAGTTCCCACCCATTTACGATTGGCATCGTCAACCGCAAGAGCCGTAACTTCCTCAAATTCAAATAGATTCTGCACATAATTAATTTGTTCTATGAGAATATTTTGAGGATTGGCAGTCCCTGAAAAAATATTTTCGGGATTATAAATCACTTTAATTCCCAAATTGGCACCAATCCAAATTTGTCCTTCATTGTCTTCTGCCATACAATTAACGCCGGAGGTTTCTATATTGGCAGCAATATTCATATTGACTTTTGTGATTCTATCGTCCGAAAGTGTGGAAATGGTATTCTTGTCATCTAAAACGATGATTGTATTTTCACGGGGCAAAATCATCCATTTATAGTTTCTTGAATCTACTAAAATTTTACCAACACCGGTAGAAAAACCTGATATATAAGAAGATAATGGAAACACTTGCCATGTGCCATCGCTTTTCAAAACAGTAAGTGGCGCAGAAGAATAGGATGTCCCAATCCATAAATTGTTATCATCATCGAATGCCAATCCTGAAATACAGGCTTCGACAGTATCTCTCGAGGAGAGTGGAGAATTGGTACTGTTATATAGTTGTACCAATTGAGATTGGTCATATTTTGCTAAACCATGTTCAAAAATTCCTGCATAAATTTCATTTGTATTTTGAGGATTAATGGCAACCGCAGCAATATCATAAGAACCAAAAAGGTCCGGATTGTCTTTTTGAAGAATGCTGTTCCATTTTTCATCTCTAAAATAGCTCAAATTGGGCTGAATATAACTATGCCACAATGTTGCAGTAAGTCCGCCGGGTGCGAGAGCCAAAACCCCTTTCTGACAATCCATTCTGTAAGCAAATACAGAACAAGGACCATTTGCGGTAAGAATCTTTGCATCGCCCCATTGCCGATTCATTTTTACCAATCCATTTTTATTGTCTGCGATCCAAATGGTAGTACCATCCAATTTTGCATCACGAGCATCATTCCAATCAAATGGGTGTTCCCAAGAGGAATAATAAACCATATTCTCTTGTGCATCAAATACTTGAATATTGTTCCATGAAGACAGCAGCAATTCATTGTCGGTGGCAGCCAAAGAACGAATAGGCATCGGGGAAATGCTGTCATTGTATTGCCATACTTGCTGATTACATACCATCAATGTATCAACAGATACACCTTTTTTTACGGCATATATTTTATTGTTAAATGGTTGAATGATAGTAAAATTAGTATTACCCATTTCATCAATATGCTGCCAAGAGTCAAAGTCTGCCAAGGCAGGATTATCCACATTTGAACGATAAATTCCATTATCGGTAACCAAATAGAAATCGTTATCAAAAATTGTCATTTGATTAACGACACATCTTTGATTTCCGGTTTGAGTGTACCAAGTATCGTGTACCAACAAAGTATTGAGGTCAATGGAGACAATTCCAAATGCACAAACAACATATAATAAATTGTCGTGACTAAAAAAACTATTTACAGACTTACTTCCGGTGATGCTTTTGTTCTTAATATCAGACACATTAGCGAGTTTACCATCTTTAATAAAATCCAAGTCGGCATTTTGGTAAGCGACCACAACATAATCGTGAGCCGGTTCGTAATAAATTATTGATATTTCAGCCTCAGAAAGACCTTCCACCTTTGAAATGGTGCTTAAACTTTCATCACTTTTTGTATAACACATTAAACTTGAGGTTGTTGCCGCATAAACAGAGGTAGGGGTAACCGCTATAGAATGAAATCCGTTGTAGGGCAAATGATCCCGGAAAGTTCCAATTGGTATTTGCGCCGGCATCTTATTAACAACGCAGAATAGAGCTAAAAACAAAATAAAGGACGGTATTAATTGACGACGTGTACTCATTTTTTTATTTTATTTTTAAATTGTAAATGTTTAATGGGAATAAAAGAGGCGACAAAACTAATCAAAAATATGGTAGCAAACACTATCAAAAAATCGGGTGCAGCCAATTTAACCGGGTAATAATTAATGATATAGGTTTCTGAACCATCCCCGAAAGGAATCAGATGCAACGTTTGTTGCAAAATACAAACCACCCAACCGATGCACATTCCAATAATGCCACCAATGAATGAAATGACCATTCCTTCAATCATAAAAATTTGTCGAATAAGTGATTGAGTAGCACCTAATTGGTATAAAATGGCGATATCGTCTTTTTTCTCAATGATAATCATTCCCAAGGAGCCGATAATATTAAAACCGGCGACAAGTAGAATGAAAGCCAATATTGAAAAAATAATGAGTTTTTCCGATTTCATCGTTTTAAAAAGCAATTCTTCTTGTTGAAATTTATTCTTTACCGAATATTTATCTCCCACTATTTGAGTTATTTGCTGTTGAATTTCATCACTTTGTTTATCGTTGGCAATAAAAACTTCAATAGAAGAAACTTCGTTTTCGTAACTCATTAAATTTCTGGCAAAGTCGATAGAGCAAATCAGATATTTATCATCGTATTCGGTAAATGAGTTAAAAACGCCTCCGGGCGTAAGAAATCGCGTTTGAAACGCATCGGTCGGATTCCCCAAATTCTTGCGCATTCGTTTGGGATAATATACTTTGATTAACTCATTAGAATTGAGGTTAAGCTGTAGTGTACCGGCAGCAATGGCGCCCATCACACCGAAATCGCAATCGTTAGCTTGTAAATCAAAATCGCCATCAATCAATAAAGTATCAAAGCCACTGTTGGTTACGTAGTTTGGTTGTACTCCTTTCAATTGAATAAGATGCTGTTTTTCAGCATATTCTATCAAAACCAAATCCGACACAACCTCCTCAACCGCTCTAACACCTTCTATATTTTCAATTTTTTCTATGGGAAATGAATCGGTAGCAAAAGCCTTCCCTTCTTTAATGGTAATTTTAAAATCAGGATTAAAGGAATTGAACGAATTGACAACCAAATCCTCCATTCCATTGAAAACGGAAAGTACAATAATCAGTGCCGCCGCGCCCGACATCACACCCACTGCAGAAATAATAGAAATAATATTGACAATATTGTGCTTCTTTTTCGAAAAAAGATGCCGCAATGCAATAAATAAAGCAGCTCTAAAATTTCTTCTTTTCAATACTATTGTTTCAAAAGGTTCTCGATATTTTCAATATAATCCAAGGAATCATCAATAAAAAACTCTAATTGCGGAACTACTCTCAGCTGATTCTTGACTTTTTGACCTAACCGAAAACGAATGTCTTTTGTATTGGTTCTGACCGTTTTTATCACTAAGTCAGTATCTTCCGCATTAAAAATACTCAAATAAGAACGTGCAATGGATAAATCTTTCGATACAGTAGTCTTCGTAACCGTAATCATACAATCGTAAATATTAGGTCCATCAAAAAGAAATATTTCAGCCAATTCTTTTTTTAGCAAGTTAGCCGTTTTTTGTTGTCGTATATTGTCCATTTATTTTAAATTTAGAATGATTAAACGTAATTATTCCTGTCTTTATTTTAAAATTACTATTGTTTAATAACTTTATAATATTGTTTAGAATAATTGTTTCTTATCTCCATTAAATAGATTCCCGGGCACAAATCGGACAAATCAATGGTTGTTTCTTCTGCAAATTGCGAACGATAAACTTGTTTTCCTTCCCAATTGCATATTATAATCTGATAGGCTTCACTCTGCCATTCTTTAGCATTAATATAGATAAAATCAGTAGTGGGATTAGGATAAATTTGAAAACTACTAATACTATTTTCAATTATTCCGACATTTGCAATACTATCAATATCAATTGTTTCTGTCATACTCATCACGCAGCCGGTAGTATTATTCTGTGCCAGAAGTTGGCATTCCAACGTGGCGGGTACCCTAACGGGAATTTCACAAATATAGGCCGACAACGTTTGAGTCTCTCCGTTAATCGTAAAAAGATATCCCAACGATTCATCATAATTAAAAATTGTAAACTGAACATTGACCGTTGAATCGTTAAGGGTGTCGGTAACAAGATATTCGAAGATCGGCATTTCTATCAAACACTGTTTTTCAAAAGCACCCAAGTCTATGTTGGCACCATCAATACGTGGATCTCCTTTTAAGTCGGTTTCGGGGAAAATATATCCGGAAAGGTAAATATTGGAAGTGTTGCCGGTATCTTTGCAAACGGACTCCGCAGTGAGATTGTAATCTGCCGTTGCAACAGAGAGGGAATCTTGAGCATCGGCAGGTAATCCGATAACAGTGGACGGATTGACAAAATGCACACCGGCGGCATTGTCGGCAGGCAGGTTAAGATTGCCGGTACCACTCAACAATACATCCTGAACAGCAGTATAATAGCAAGTGATTGAAGCGGTGACTTGGGCATCTGTTCCAGCATTATTATTCCAAGCAATCGTATTAAAAAGTATTAAATTGCTATTTCCGAAAACGGCACCCGCCTCACTCGCATTATTATTGACCAAAGTACTATTGATAATTTTACTTCCCGAACCCGTAGCATAAACCGCACCGCCTTTGGCAGTCGCATAATTATTGGTGTACAAGCAATTAGACATTACCAAATTTGTATTGGTGGAATAAACTGCGCCACCGTTAGTAGAATTATTTTGTTCAAAAATGCAATTATTCAATTGATTACCGGCAGCGTTTGCACAAAAAGTGCCCCCATTTTTAGCGCAGCTATTACGTCTGAAAGTACTATTACTGAATTGATTGTTAGTACCTGCATAAATAGCACCGCCTTCGGAATTGGTAGTAGAAATAGTATTGTTCTCAAAAAGACAACCGGTCACTTTTTCTTCCATAAAATTATTGCCGGCAGCATAAACTGCACCTCCTTTTCCACTTGCATACAAAGCACGATTATTGAAAAAATAGCTATCAATCACGCGACTTCCCGAATTCATATATAAAGCCCCGCCACCCGTTGCGGCACAGTTTTTTTGCATAATACAATTTGAGATAATGCAATTATCTTGCATATTGGCAACGCCGGCTTTTTGATGAATATCCTCTGGTCCTGTAGCATAACCATACTCAATAGTAAAACCATTGATGGTAACATCGGTTGCATAAGGATTATTTCCAAACCAAAGTACATGATAAACATCATCGGTAAGTGTGAAGGGAGTTTGATTGATATCGCCCGATAAAACCGTCGGATGAATAAAGTCCCAACTGTTTTCACCTTTTTCTCTCTCTTCCAAAGTGGTTTCCGTTCCCGCAAATCCTCCAAAAATAGAAACACCTGATTTCATCAAAAAGGAGCGTAATTGACCGGTACCGTTATTAATTCCCGAAGTGGGACGATAGGTGCCTTCAGCCACCCAGATTTGATCACCTGAGACGGCAGCATCGATAGCAGTTTGTAAATCGGTATATGCACTCTCTCCTTGCCAAGCGTTAATATCTGTTTTAACAAATAAAGTATCTTGTGCAATAATAGCGGAAAGGCTAAAAACAAGAACAAATGTCATTAAAAAAAATTTTTTCATATATGGTATAATTAATGTTTGCTATTCTGTTTGATACGCATGCCATAGAAAGAACGATACACAAAAAACAGTCCGACAATTAAAAAGAATGCTCCGATATATGGAGTATAATCGGTTGAAGCAGCCATTGCGTTTTCTTTCCCGAGAAAAACGCCATTATCATCCATCAAACCTTGCGCTGTCAATTTCATCATAATGGCTATTTCCACTGCCAACATTCCGAACAAAGTAGAGAATTTAATGATGGGATTCATAGCCACGGAAGAGGTATCTTTGTATGGGTCTCCAACAGTATCGCCTATCACTGTTGCCGCGTGTAAATCGGTATTTTTTTCTTTTAAATCTACTTCGACCACTTTCTTGGCATTATCCCAAGCACCGCCGGCATTTGCCATGTAAATAGCTTGAAATAAGCCAAATACAGCAATAGAAATAAGATATGCTACAAAAAAGTTGGGGTCAAAAAAGGCGAATGACAAGGTTAAACAGAAAATAACGGCAAAGATATTCCACATTCCTTGTTGTGCATATCGTGTACAAATTTTGACCACAGTTTTAGAATCTTGAATATCGGCTTCCGTTTTATTAAGGTTGAGATTTTTTTTAATAAATTCAACGGCACGATAAGCACCGGTCGTAACGGCTTGCATAGAAGCACCGCTAAACCAATAAATTACAGCACCTCCGGTAATAAAACCAAGTATCACGGGCGCATCGGTTAGGCTAAGATTCAACAAGTGAAAACGATCCAACAACAAGATAATTGCAAAAATCATGGTCGTAGCTCCCACAACAGCAGTGCCAATCAAAACAGGTTTTGCAGTGGCTTTAAAAGTGTTGCCGGCACCATCATTGGCTTCCAAGAAATATTTGCCTTGTTCAAAATCGGGGGTAAAACCGTATTCTTTTTCAATATCGGATTTAATGGCGGGGATTTTTTCAATTTGCGACAACTCAAATACCGATTGTGCATTGTCGGTTACGGGTCCGTAGCTGTCAACGGCAATCGTTACCGGTCCCATTCCCAAGAAACCGAAAGCAACCAAACCGAAAGCAAAAATGGAATAATAACTACCAAAAACTTCCAAACCGGAAGTGGAAAAGAAAAAAGCTGCCAACATCAATCCCACCAAAACAATGCCTTTCCAAAAAGCACTGAAATTTCCGGCAACCATTCCTGAAAGGATGGTCAGCGAAGCACCTCCTTCACGAGAAGCAGTTACCACTTCTTGCACGTGGCGGGAATTGGAACTTGTAAAAGCTTTGGTGAGTTCGGGGATAATGGCAGCTGCCAATGTTCCTAAACTGATGATAGAAGCCAAACGCCACCACATTCCATCGGAAATGGCGATTCCCGAAATAGCAGACCCTTCCGATGCCAACGTATAGTTATTAAACAGTAAATAACTGAT
This sequence comes from uncultured Lentimicrobiaceae bacterium, assembly GCA_964471715.1. Classification (GTDB taxonomy): domain Bacteria; phylum Bacteroidota; class Bacteroidia; order Bacteroidales; family WCHB1-69; genus UBA1756. The sequence goes on from CAYYHC010000040.1 coordinate 9,753, forward strand.
AATGAACGTAACAATGATGGAAGTGATAGATGTAATCCAAACCAAAGAGGTCAACGGATTTTCAAAATTAAAATTGGAAGCATATTTATATTTGGCTCTTGATACCCAATTATTAATTTCATAAGAAAAGACAGAGGTGAAAACCATCAAAATACGCATGGCAAAAATCCAAACGATAAGTAAAGATTGTATTTCAACATTGGCAATGGCCAAGATAATAAAAGAGATAAGTGCCACTCCTGTAACGCCGTAAGTTTCAAATCCGTCGGCGGTCGGACCAACGCTATCACCGGCATTGTCACCCGTACAGTCAGCAATCACGCCCGGATTACGAGGATCATCTTCTCCGATTTTAAAAATCACTTTCATCAAGTCGGAACCGATATCTGCAATTTTGGTAAAAATGCCTCCGGCGATACGTAACGCACTTGCGCCCAACGATTCTCCGATGGCAAAACCGATTAAACAAGCACCGGCACTTTGCGCGGGTACAAATAATAAAATGACCAACATCAAAATTAACTCAATCGTAATAAGCAATAAACCGACGCTCATTCCCGATTGCAACGGAATGGCAACCACCGGCCACGGTTTTCCGCACAGGGAGGCAAATGATGTACGACTATTCGCAAAAGTATTGATTCTAATCCCAAACCAAGCCACAATGTATGAACCGGAAATTCCCAAAATAGTCCACAATAAAATGGTCAGCACCTGCGGCACCGTTTTTTCATTCAAAAAACCAAAATAGAAGACAATGGCAACGCCGATAATGGCAAACAAAATCAATAAAAATTTTCCTTGCTGCAACAGATAAGTCTTGCATGTTTCATAAATGGTATTGGATACATTTTTCATGGAAACATGCACCGGGTATTTTTTTATTCGAAATGCTTGTATTAAACCAAATATTAATCCTAAAAAAACAATGATGGAACCCCAAAGCAGCAGTGCTTTTCCGGTAATGGCGTTATTGAAAAAGGCTACATCCGTGAAGCTCGGCAGCGTTAAATCTGCTTCCCCTGCAAATGAAAATAACGGCAAAAAAAGCAAACTCGCTAATAATAAATTTCTTTTCATCCTTTAATATATTGATTATTAATTAATTATCTGTTTGATGGCATTTGTACTTGTATTGTGCAAAATTACATGATTTTTTGGATAGAATAATAGTTAAATAATAATTTACAATAAGATATAATAATATGTTATACCTTCACCCCTCATTGTTCGGTTCAATTGGCTATAATTTAGTATTTTATATAATATGAAATAATATTAATTTTGCGGCAATTACAATCGCAATTGGTCCATAGAAAATGGGTAATGAATACTAACAATTCTCGGGGAAACATTCACAACCTTCGCAATGATAGTTTTCCGGTTCGGTTTCAATGGTAACGTGTGTGATGCCGTATTCTTTCAATTGTTCTTTGATTTTGTATTTAATGTGTTCACTTTGAGCTACATCAAAAATATTAACGTGAGCAGTGAGCGCATTTTGAGCAGTGCCTAACGCCCAAATATGCACATGATGAATGCTTTTCACGCCGTCAATCGAAAGAATGAGCTTTTCAATTTCCGGTTCATCAATATGATGTGGAACGCCATCCAACGACAACCGCACACTCTGTTTGAGCAGATTCCAAGTGGAAATAAAAATGACTGCCGCAATTATTAATCCGATAATAGGGTCAATAATAATCCGGCCGGTAAATTTGATAATAATGCCGGAGAGAACGACGCCCACGGAAACCAATGCATCCATTGCCATGTGAAGAAAAACACCCTTGATGTTGAGGTCTTTTTTTCTATCTTTCATAAACAACAAGGCAGTGCCAAAATTGATAACAATCCCAACAGCCGCAATCCAAATCACGATATTTTCGTTAATCGGCTCGGGGTGAGAAAATTTGCGAATGCTTTCCACCACGATCATTCCTATGGCTATGAGTAAAATACAAGCATTGATAAGAGATGCCAGCACCGTACTTTTACTGTATCCGTATGTGTATTTTTTGTTGGCAGCCACTTGACTAAGTTTGTAGGCAATCCATGCCAACAGCAGCGATACGGTATCGCTCAAATTATGTCCCGCATCGGAGAGCAATCCCATCGAATTAGAGAAAAATCCCGCGCCGCCTTCTATAATCACAAAAAGCAAATTTAATAGAGTACCTATCAAAAAGACAATTCCCAATTTATTGTCATGAGGTTGATTAAATTGGTGAGTATGGAAGTGACCGTTCACATGAGAATGACTTTCCATTTTATTTATTTTTTTTGAAAGTGATAATTCGTTTTACAGTCTTGATAACCCATGTTAGCCACAAGAAAAAGCAGACAGGTAGCACAATGACTATTAAGAAATTAAACTCATAAGCACGCACAAAATCCAACTGAACGGCGGCAATGATGGCCCGTGTAATTCCACAACCCCAACATTCGATTCCGAAAATATTTTTAAAAAGGCAAATTGAGTGCTGCTCATTCAACCAGTCAAGAGGTACGATATAGAGCAAAAAAGGAAAAACAATAAGTCCTCCCAATTTGAGATAGAGAGGAATGATTGATTTTTTTACAGAAATTTTAATTAAATCCCGCTTCTTTCTAAAGAATAGCAAGAGACTCTGCAAACTTCTTGTAATTGTATTGTTGTGCACGTTTTTTCGCAGATAAAACATCTATTAACCACCAAATGCCGCATCCATAACCGGTAAGTATTTTTAAAACTCCAAGACCGGCATCATCCAACCAAAATCTTTCCCAACCCAATAAAAGAGCGATAATTAAAATAGTTGTTGGATCTCTAAATTCTATACTTTGCAGAATATAAAATTGTTCGTCACTAATTTCTTCAAGTTTACTTCTAATGAGCATCAAATCTTGAGGCATAAAAAATGAAGAATGTTGACCGATAAAAATGTCAATTTTTGTTTTTTCCATGATTTTTGTTTTTTAAATTTATAAAAAAATACCAACCGCAAAAATAAATATTTTTTTGACATTGATACAATTATTAAAAAAATAATTGAAAAACCATGAATATCTACCGAACCCGCAATTTCCGACCAAGTTTTAGAATAGTGGTCTCCTTCATTTTATTCAGTTTGCATAATTTAGAAACGGAAGTGTGATATCTTCTGGCAATCGCGCTTAATGTATCTCCTTTTTTAATAGTGTGATATTTTGCGGTAGAAGTGGAAGAAGCAGATGGTTTTGCAGCGGATGTATTATTTGTCACTTCACCTTTTTGGCTATCCATAACAGCAATTTTTGTATTGGCACGATTCACATTTTGGTATGCGGCCTCTAACGTGGTAGGTGTAATGATAATATCCCTATTGACAGTGTGAACCGAATCGCCACGACTGTGAGCAAAGAGCCATTGGTAAGTTTCCTCAATATAGAAGGCGCGTGCCAATTGAGAATGATTCTGTCCGCTTAATTTTGTATAACGCAGTAGCGAAGTATCGCCGCAAGCTGCCATTCCATGAATCACTTTTTCCGACTGACTGCATGGGACGGCGCGGTCGGCAGTACCATGCAAAATCCATAACGGCACCGAGTTCAGTCCGCAGTACGACTTCAAAGTCCCCCCACCGCACAATGCCATCGCCGCCGCTATCCGCTCCGGATAACTCCCAACATAATCTATGACGCCGTAACCACCCAAACTCATTCCCAATACATAAATTCTATTCGTATCGAAAGAGTAATTGTCCTCTACCCAATTCAATACATTATTAATCTTATCCGGATTCCACGAACCACCCGGATTTTGCGGTGCAATAATCACGGCGTCTATTTTACGTCCCATTTCCAAAGCATCTAAACAGCCATAGCGCAGAACTCTTGACAAATCATTACCACACAGACTGTTACCGTGAAGAAAAATAATGACAGGTTTTGTGTTTTGAAGCGAATCATAACCGTTGGGGGTGTAAAGCCAGAAATTGTACCCATCGGAAACCGTGTTGCGAAAAGCGGTCATTTTTTGTGCGAAGAGTAAAAATGGTATTAAAAAGAGAATGAGAGTGATTGTTTTTTTCATTACTAAATATTTTTTTTGTTTTGAATATACTCGTCAATGGCTTTTGCCGCGCGCTTGCCCGCACCCATCGCCAAAATGACGGTAGCTGAACCGGTGGCGGCATCACCTCCCGCAAATACGCCCTTGCGCGAAGTCTGCCCCGTAAGCGCATCTGCCTCAATACATTTTTTTCGGTTTATAGTGAGTCCCGGCGTTGAGGTTGCTATCAACGGATTCGGCGATGTGCCGATTGCCATAATTACCATATCCACTGCCAATTCAAATTCGGAACCCGGAATAGCCACCGGACTGCGTCTGCCCGAACCATCCGGCTCGCCCAATTCCATCCTGATACATTTGATCGCATTCACCCAACCGTTTTCATCACCGGTAATTTCAGTCGGATTGCACAGTAAATGGAAAACGATACCCTCTTCTTTGGCGTGATGTACCTCTTCGGCACGTGCCGGCAACTCCTCTTCCGAACGACGATAGACAATGTACGTTTCCGCACCCAGGCGTAATGCCGTGCGAGCCGCATCCATTGCCACATTCCCTCCACCCACGACTGCCACACGCTTTCCTACGTAGTTGGGCGTGTCATATCCCTCACGATAAGCAAACAGCAAATTATTCCGAGTCAAAAACTCATTGGCGGAAACTACGCCACACAAATTCTCCCCCGGTATATTCATGAAATTCGGCAA
>CAYYHC010000041.1:0-14471 GCA_964471715.1 uncultured Lentimicrobiaceae bacterium
ACAGCAACTACCAACCAAATACAACTACCCGTCCTAATACTCCTTCCACTCGTCCGAATACAACTACTCCTTCCACCCGTCCGAATACAACTACTCCTTCTACTCGTCCAAACAGCAACTACCAACCAAATACAACTACCCGTCCTAATACTCCTTCCACTCGTCCAAATACGACTACTCCTTCTACTCGACCAAATACGACTACTCCTTCCACTCGTCCGACTACGACCACTACTTCTACTCGTCCAAGCAGCAACTACCAACCCAATACAACGACTCGTCCAAATACTCCTTCCACTCGTCCGACTACGACCACTCCTTCTACTCGTCCGACTACGACTGCTCCTTCCAATCGTCCAAGTACTCATTCGAGTACCCCATCAACAAGATCATCTTCATCGTCTTCCTACTCTCGCCCAAGTTCAAGCAGTTCTTCATCAAGGTCGAGCTACTCTGCTCCAAGTTCAAGAAGCGGAAGTTCATCTTCTTCATCCTCTCGGGGAGCAAGGAGATAATTAAATATACAAATTTATAACGCCATTTACTATTAAATGGCGTTTTTTTATATCTAAATTACTTATAAAAGATTAATTTTGGATCAAGATATCTTTAAAATATGTACCTTTGCCGCGTTTTAAAATAGACTAAAGTGGCACAATTACACAGCTTATTAGATTATGAACCCAAAATACTATTAGCTTTCGGTGAAAGCTTAAAGGGAGATAGAAAGTTTACCGATTTTCTGATGACCAACCAGTTTCAAGAATTGGGAGCTCTTTCAGGTGCGATCAATTCCGATACCGACGCACTTAATTGGTTATTGCAAAGTAATTATCCGGAATTTGGCGTATTGAGCAATGCGATTGACGGCGAAGAAAGCGCCATTGCTTGGCTCAAAAAATACAATTGTGATTTTCTTCTCACCTTCGCCGCTGCCTGTCGTAAAGAAGACGCAGCAATTAAATGGTTTGCAGATAATCAATTAGGAATCTTTATTATGTTAATCAGAATCATTCACGACATTTTGTTGCATCAGTCATGGGATTCCTCCGATATTCACAAAATTCGAAGAAGTTAACGTGTTATCTAACTTTCAACTTTCTTCCAATACTAAGAATTGTATTGCGTGAAATCCTATTCAAACGACAAAGTTTATCAATAGAAGTGTGATATTTTCTGGCAATTGCGCCTAACGTATCACCGGAACGTACTTTGTGATAAGTATAGGAATGTGAAGTAGTATTACTGCTTGCATAATTTCCATAATGGGAATTAATATTCAAGTATGATCTATTCAAAATCAAAGTATCTGCACGCAGTTCTTCTTTATTAAAATCAATGACTCTTTCCGGGTCAAAAGCTTTTCCCATATAGCGTGTTTCAAAATGCAAGTGCGGTCCCGTGCTGCGACCGGTACTTCCACCATAACCTATTAATTCTCCGGCAGTTACTAATTCCCCTTCTTTTACCAATATTTTTGACAAGTGTCCATAATAGGTTTCCAAACCATTAGGATGACGAAGAATAATCAAATTACCATATCCACCTGTTTTATCGGGAGTTTCGGTAATTCTGACAATTCCATCAAACACTGCGCAAATAGAATCCCCAATATTTAACGGAATATCAACACCACGGTGCGGGCGATTATGACGATAGCCATATTTTGAATACACTTTCCCCATTATTGGAATAGAAAAATCATGCAATGAATCGATTAGCAATAACTGCGTAACCTCCGGCAAGGATGCAATCTCCACATCTTGATAAGCATGAATACGATCGTATTCCCAGTCCTCAGTCAAACTCTCCTCGTCTATCACCGGTTTATCCATGTGCATATAAGTCCACGTATAATCTTTAAAAATAACTATTTTGGTATATTTATCGTCGGTATCCAACGTATCCATCGCGTCATCCTCTTCCCCACCCATTACCTCTTCCACATTAGTTTCCACACTAACGGGATTTTCTTTATTCTCTTGTGCATTAAGGGTAACCAAGCTAAAAGGGAATAGAATTAATATCAATTTAAGTCGCTTCATTCTTTCTTTTTTAATTACACATGAATAAAAAACGTATTTTTTTCTTCATTTATTGCCGGCAATTTCATTTTTTTTAAAAAATTCAAAAACAGGCATTAATACATTATTTATTTTGAAGTAGATTTACTATAATAGGTCACATCGTTTCGTTCGTCCCATCCTTGCGAACGCCAAAACCCGTTACCAATTTCATTATCTTTTAAAACCAACAAACCACTTTTGTGAATACCGGCTTGCTCAATTGCACCATATACTGCCTGTAAAAGAGCTTTGCCAATCCCCTGTCCTCTCAAATGTTCCTTCACCGTTGTATGATATATGTACGCACGCCGCCCGTCCATTCCGCACAAAATGACTCCCACCAGCTCTCCATCAATCAACGCTACAAAATTAGAAGTCGGATTCATCTTCAAAAACTTCGCTATGCCCTCCTCCGAATCGTCATAACTGCGTAACGCCATTCCTTTCGTATGATTCCACAAATTATAAACTAATTCATAGTCAGATATTTGCATTAATCGTATTTCCATATTCTTTTTTATTTTACCAACTTGCAAAGATAGTGATTTTTGTCAATCCCGCAACAGCTTCCGCATAAAAACTGCCATTAATTTTCCTTTTCTCAGTGAATATCAACAAATTATTTTAATAAAATAGTGTATTTTTGCAGCATGAAAAAGACACCTACTTTTGCTATTCACACTTTGGGTTGCAAACTCAATTTCAGCGAATCCTCCGATATCGCCCGTCATTTGACAGACTGCGGATATGAGCATTCCGAAAATCCTGATTTTCTCATACTTAATAGCTGCGCTGTTACTTCTACGGCTGAAAAAAAAGCACGCAATTTAGTTTCCAAACTCCATCGTGAGAATCCTGAAAGTAGAATAATTGTGGTCGGTTGTTATGCGGCACTGCGCCCCGCCGAAATACTAAAATGGGATGGCGTTGTCGCTACTTTTGGAAACAAAGACAAAATGAGTGTTGTGCAATTCATTAAAGGAGAACCCATTCCGGAAACACCGCCATTTTATTCCTCATATTCCGCTCACGACCGAACTCGCTCATTTCTCAAAATTCAGGACGGTTGCGACTACCATTGCACCTACTGCACCGTTTGGCAGGCACGCGGGAACAGCCGTAGCGACTCCATAGAAAACGTTTTGTCACAAATTGACGAAATTGTAAATCTGAATATGAAAGAGGTGAACATTACCGGCGTAAATCTGGGCGATTTCGGAAGATTGGACGGCACTAATTTTTACCAATTATTAAAAGCAATCGAACAAAAACAGTATCCTTTACGATTACGAATTTCTTCCATTGAACCGAACCTTCTTACCGATGAAATCATTGCGCTTGCCGCTAACTCAAAGATTATTATGCCTCATTTTCATATTCCGTTGCAATCAGGCTGCAATAAGATTTTGGAACTCATGAAGCGACGCTATCATCGCGAACTGTTTGCCGAAAAGATATTGAAAATCAAGGATAAAATGCCACACGCCTGCATAGCATTAGATGTTATCGCCGGATTTCCCAACGAAACCGTTGACGATTTTGAGGACACCTACAATTTCTTAAAATCACTTCCAATCAGTTATTTACACGTCTTTACATACTCTAAACGTCCCAACACGCCGGCTGCTGCCATGGATAATCAAGTTTCGCCGGAAGAAAAAAAATTGCGTACAACCCGCCTGATTGAACTATCGCACGAAAAGAAAGAAATTTTCTATGACCAACACATCGGTGAAAGGCGACCGGTTCTCATCGAAGCCGAATCGAAAGGGAATTGTATGTTTGGTTTTACCGACAATTACATCAAAATAAAAATTCCATATAACGAATTAAAAATCAATACTATAGAAAATATATTATTGAAAAAAGAGCTATTTGTAATGCAGTAGGTTATAACTGCCGGAATAGTGACACTTCCGACATTAAAAGGTAGAAATCAGCTGTTCCATTTATAGTTGTTTATTACAAACATTCCATTTATCTACCATTATGTTTACGAAGCATAATGTTTACTCTTGCACACTGCAAAAAAACGAGCGTATTGACAACAATACGCTCGTGTAAATTCTTATAAAGTAAATTCAATTACAGATCCTCGGCAATCATTTCGCCACGAGGATTTCTGACGGTATATTTCGTAAATTTATCGTCCGCATCAAATCCATCACCAATATTGACCGTCCCATCGGCGCGAATTTGACGAACCTGAACGTCAGAATAGATACGTTTGTTTCGTTTGTCCCAAATAATTTTATCGGTTTTGATGGTGTCACCTTGTTTAAGATTGGTAATTATTACATTTTTACGAGCTTCCATTCGTTGAGTATTTTCCTCATTAATAGCATAATCAGCAGTAAGAATAGATTCCGGTTTATTATTGTAATCGTAAGAAATAATTTTAATACCCTTCGGGCAATCAATAAAAGGATTATCATCACGATATTGATTCAGGATTGGGGTAAAAATTTGAAAATTTATTTTTCCCGAGTCGCTGAAAGTGAGTTCAACATTACTTGTTGATTCGGTCGGATATTTTCCATCAAAACAGAGTAAATCGTTTTCAGCAAATTCTTGTTTGTTACAAGCAATAAAAAGAACCCCACACGCTGTAACGTATAGGGCACTTTTTATTATATTTTTGAGAGGAAACATCTACAAAAAATTTAGCGAACGGTCGTATTTTCGTTAATCCAGCAACCAACATGGTAGGATTGACCTTTTTCGTATCCTCTTTTGAAAACTTCTTCGAAAGGAACACCCGGAAGGGAGGCTCTGCGAGCGGCAGCGGTTGAAGCTACTTTCGGGTCAACAGAAGCTGCCATGTTGTATTTATCGGCAGCTGCCCAATAAGCAGCACCGGGAATTACATTATCATCGGCGGAATTACATCTACCGGCAGAAGCTTTGTAACAATCACCTATTAAGATGTAAGCATCTCCAAATTTTGGATTAATTTTTAATGCGTTGTAGGCATTGGCGCGGGCTTCAGAATAGTTACCATTAATCAAATAAATGGATGCTAACAAATAATATGGCTGTATCTTTCTTTCATTGGTGGTATTCAATTGGATAGCTTCCTGCAAGTAACTAATTGCCCTATCATAATCTTTCAATTGGGTAATACACAAAGTTCCCATCATTTCGGCAGTCTTTGCATTTGGTTGACTTCGGTGTACAATTTCCAACGCTTCACGGAATACTGGTGAATCATGGCAGTTACCTCTATTCATCGTAAGGATAATTTTTTGCAATACAGGAATGTTGTCATGATTGGCAGCAACTTTTTTTGCATAAACTCGTTCCAAAACATCACATGGAGCAAAAGGAATAAACATTGTTTCAATACTGGCTAATGTTTTAGTATAATTATCCACCAATGACATTTGGCGTGCAGTATCTGTGGAAAGTTTTTTGTATCTTTTGTCATATTCTATTTTGTCAATTTTTGCGGAATTGAAATCATTCAGAAGGGTTTCCATTTGAACAAGATCGCTTTCGTATTCTTCATAAGCATTTACAATAGCACCATCGATATACTCATTGGCACGTTCAAAAGCTTCAATCACAATGTTTGTATCTTGTTTCAAAATAGCCATTTGTGTAGCAGTTTTGAAATAATAATTCCAAATATTGGGTTGCGTACTTTCTTTTTCCATATCAACGGAAGTAACAAACCAATCATAAGCTTTTTGATAATCGGTTTGAGCGCGGTATTTTATCGTATAGTAAGCTTTAAATCCGATACCTCTTCCTTTGGTATAATAGTCAGGGTGATAAATTGGATAAGCATCATATACCCATAACAACGTGTCGAAAAGTGTATTAACTCTAACAGAGTCTTTTTCTTTTTTAATTAAACTTTCCAACATTTTAGGTGCATTGGCAAAAACACCACTCCAAGAGCAAGGGCAGTTGTTAACGATATACTGCCAAGGTGTGTAGGCTTCTGCGTACTGTCCGGCCTTAAAATGTAAATTAAACTGAGTGATTTCACTTAAACAGCGAATGGAATCATCTTCTGTGGCACCGTACTTATAATTGAAACCGCCCTGTGCGTAGGAGCAGCAGATTCCAAATAATAAAGCCACTAATACAATTGTTTTTTTCATTCTTTTGATATTTTTATTAGTTATTATAATATTTATGATTATTCTAATTTAACGCGCTGATACCAACGTTCTTGCAGAGTAAGATGTACTGAAATTCTGAAATAATTTTCTTTTAATAATTCGTTTTTGATGGTTCCCATTTGTCCGTATTCAGCCATAATTCCGATGGAAGAATTGGTATTATACAATTTCAACGGAAAATCCAAACCAAACGAAACGCTATAGTTATCTATGGATTTATCTTTCAAGGTAACATATCCGTTAGAATACCTGAATCCGGCACGAATACGAATTTTCTTCATATAAGAAGAGGCATCAATATCGGGAATCACTTGTACACCAATGCCGGCAGATAATGCATCTTGTAAATTATTATCTCTTTGATTATCAATTTTATAATTATTCCAATTCTGCCAATGAAAATCGGTACTTATCAACCACTGTTTTTTATATTGATAGCTGATACCGATGCCGATTGTTTGAGGCATTTGCATTTTACCGTTGGTCGTATTGCAGATCAGCGTATCGTTCAAATTGGCATCGTCGCCTGTTCCCTCATAATTATAGATAAAGTCCGTTTGTTTAGCCCAAACATAAGCACTATTCTCATACACAAGTCCTAACCCTAAGGTATGTTTTTTATGAATATTTGCAAAATATTGCAAACCGCCAGACAAATAAATACCGTCAACAAGCGTTCTACGGCTTACCATAGAGTGAAAAAAGTTGTCATTGAGGTCAAATTCGGCAGACCTTGAATTAGTGAGTGTTCCAAAAAGGTAGGAAACATTCACTCCGAAAGAAAGACCTTTGCACAACTTGAAAGCGTTTCCCCAATAGAGTTGCAGTAATCCGCCATTGCCTTCATAAGTATAATTAACCGTTCCGGTTTCGGGAGTTGTTTTGCTATCAATAATGCTATAACCTAAATTACTGAAGGGCAAAATTCCGGCACTTGTACGCCAATGTTTAGTAACGGGAAGACCTATCGTAATGTATTCAGGACGACCATAAGTGGTTTTCTGTTTGATATCTTGAGTCTGCAAGGTACTTGAATAAATTCCGAAAGCGACATCTGCGATGAACGACAAGGAATCAAAAGCAACATAAGAAGCCGGATTTTTGAAATTAATTTGGTAGGGATCTTGGATGGCATATCCAACTTTTCCCATCGCATCCATTGGACCGGGCGTAATGTTGGTCAATAATCCTACCCCGTATTTTGAATATGGGTTACTAATCTCGTTTTGGGAATATCCGGTAACGAAAAACAGCAACAATAGAATGATGACGATGTTTATTTTATATTTATTCTTCCACATTAAATTTCAATATTTGATATAACCCAAGCAGCACAAAATTTGAGGCTGCAAATATCGCATTTTTTATTGAATTCTGCAAGTCATTTTTATCGCCTCCCGTCAAAACTATTTTAATTTTGCCGAATTCCTTATTATAACGTTCAATTGCTCCATTTATTTCATCAACAATTCCGTTCATTACTCCGCTTTCAATAGAATGTTGGGTAGTATCACCCACCAAAAAATGAATTTCACGTTTTTCAAATTGAGGCAATTTGTCAGTAAAATGATGTATTGCCGCAAATCTCATATTAATGCCGGGTGAGATAGAACCTCCGCAATAAACCCCATCTTTTGTAGTAAAATCCATCACCAAACAAGTTCCCGCCTGAATGGAAAGAACATTATCGTGAGGGAAACTGCAATGTGCGGCAACACTATTGGCGATTCGGTCTAATCCTAAAGTCTCCGGTTGCTTGTAATCAATAGTAATCGGTAAGGGCGTAGAGTGTGTAAATGGCAATAAATGAGTATATTGTGCTAAAAGTGTTGTAATTTTGTCATTTTCTGGACCTACGGTAGAAATGATGGAATGCGCTACCTTATACTTTTCAATCAGAGGCTTGATGTGTTCAGAAAGCAGTATTTTTTGTGTCTCCAAACACAACAATTCCCCTGCAGGTGAAAAGACCGCTGCTTTTTGAAAGGAATTGCCGATGTCGATTACAAGATACAATGGAGTGCTATAAATAGGGAGCTAAAACTGTCTTAGCTTCTTCCAATTTCTCGGAAAGCATCTTTTGGGTTTTGGCTTCCATTAATAATCGTAAATATGGTTCTGTATTAGAAGGTCTTACATTAAACCACCAATCCGAAAATTCAATTCTATAACCATCAAAATCCATAAAGGCAGTCGATTTTTCTTTTTCCATAAAATAATTTTTCATGGCTTCCATTGCCTCCTGTTTTTTTTCAACTTTAAAATTAATTTCACCGGAGTTGGCATAAACGGCAATTTCGGAAATGAGTTGAGAAACCGAGATTCCTTTTTTCTTCATTTCACTGATTACGTGCAAGATAACTTGTGATGCCACCATAGCAGAATCGGAAAAATAGAAATCTCTGAAATAGTAATGTCCGGCAAATTCGCCTCCGAAAGCGCCATTAATTTCGCGTAGTTTAAGTGCAGCATAAGCTCTTCCCACACGCCAGATATAGACTTCGCGTCCCAACTTGTTGATATATTCCGTTACTGATTTTGATGTTCTAATATCTTGAATAACTTTACCTTGCATATTTTTTTCTTTAATAAAATAAAGACCTAAAACAGCAATCATCAAGTCGGGTGGAATGAAGGTTCCTTTTTCGTCAACAAACATAACGCGGTCGGCATCACCATCATAAATAACACCGATATCGGCTTTTTCTTTGAGTACCAACTTTTTCAAATCCGCCACATTTTCCTGTTCCAACGGATTGGCTTCGTGATGTGGGAAATTTCCGTCCAACTCGTCATACATATAGATGGGAGCATCACCGAAAATATCCTTTACCAAAACAGATGACATTCCGTTAGAACAATCCATTGCAATTTTTAAGTTGCTGATATCAAACGAAAATTGTTTCAAAAAGGTAAGGTATTCGGCTTTCACATCGTGGGCAATCACTTTTCCTTTGTTTTCGACCGGTTTCGGAACTTCGCGAATCATTTTTTCCAATTCGCCCAAGCCTGTATCGTATCCTACTGGCAAAGCATTGGTGGTAGAAACCTTTAATCCATTGTGTGCCTTCGGATTATGCGAAGCGGTTATCATTACCGACGCATCAAATTGATGTTTGGCAGTAAAATAATAAACCATCGGAGTGGTCGTTAAACCCATATCGTAAACATCTACACCGGCATCGGTAATACCTTTAGACAGTGATTCAAAAATGGCAGGCGTGGAAACCCGCATATCGCGACCAACCAATACTTTGTTGACTTTTAATAATTTAGGAAGAAAAAATCCAATTCTGTAAATATCCTCCAAGGTGAAATCTTTTTCAAATACACCTCTAAAATCGTAAGCTTTAAATGCAGACATATCTTTTTTACTTTATTAATGCTAATTAAACGATAGAATTACAAATTTGTTTTAACCAAATTCTCCCATCTATAAAATGAATATTTCCGAATATCAAAAAAGAGATTGTAAAACGTTCTTGCCCAATAGTTTTTCGTTCCAAATCCACTTGGAATTTTTAAAAACTTTTCGCACAAAACCGGCTCATTGCTTTCGGTATTAAACAAACAAACCCACGTAGTAGCGGTTTTGCTGTTGTGGTCAAACGACTCCACCACAAACATCAGAGCATATTTATGTAGTTTGGGAATATTCAATTCTTTTACGTAATTACATATATTTTTTTCCGTGTAAACATTAGCAACATTAATATTTTCGCATATTAAATTACTCAATTTTAATGATTTATTGTTTTTTGTTACAATAGATAAATCGTAACTCATCATAGGTTTTCTAAAGCTGAGGCGAATGTCATATTTTTTTTGGTCAGAAATGATCAGCATATTCCATTCATTGAAATAGAACCGCATTATTTCTTGCGTATAGTCGAAGCCGTTGCGTGTAAATTTAGCTTTTGCGAAGTCGATTCCCAACCAAAGTATCTCTTTCGCTTTTAAAAAATCTTTAAAATGAGCTTCATTAATGTACATATATTTAATGTAAGGCAGCGGGTTAATGAGCAAGCCACAAGTTAGGGTTGAGGAAATTGGTATTTTTCCATACTTCAAAATGAAGTTCGTACGTACCGCTGTTAGAATTTTTGGCAACTTTACCGATAGTTTGTTTGGTAGTAACCTTGTCGCCTTTTCTAACTAACACAGTGGATAAATTTTGATAGACGGTAAGGTATTCGCCGTGTTTAACAATAAGGACTTTAGTCCCCATATAGTCAATAATTCCGGAGACTTCGCCTTCAAAAACGGCACGAACGGAAGCGCCGGCTTCGGTCAGCAAGTCAATACCGTTGTTTTGCATCTGTACGGATGGAACATCGGGGTGTGAATAGGTTCCGAAGTCCTTGATTTTGGAACATTTGGTAACGGGCCATGGTAATTTTCCCTTGTTCCCTGCAAATGAACTGCTCAATTGTTTTTCAGCAGTACTCATCAACAATTCGGTATTGGAGGAGCTTTTCCCGGAAGAAGTGGTCGCGGTATTTTTGGTATTATCTTTATTTTTGTTCTTTTTGGCGTTGGCAGCGGCAATTTCTCGTTCGATGGCTTGTTTGATGGCTTTGTCCAATTGTCGTTGTTGTTGTTGTTTTTTGCGAATATCGGCAGCCAACTTCTTCTCTTTTGCTTTCAGTGAATTTGCCAACTGATTTTTTTCTCGTTTTTCATTTTCCAATGCCGCCAATTGAATCTCCTGACCTGACAAAAGTGACACTTTTTCATCCTTAATGAGCCGAATTTCCATCTCTTTTTCTGAAATTTCTTTTTGGGTAGTGTTGATTTGATCGACTTGATATTTTACATTTTGCGAAAAAGCCCTATAGTATTTCATTCGGCGAAACATCTGATTAAAATCCTCTGAAGATAAGATAAATACCAATTGATTGGTAAGTTTGCGATTTTTATACGCATTATAAACGACGCGCGAATAGTCGGATTTCATATACCCCAACTTTCGATCTAAATTCTTTGATAACTTGATATTTAACTCTAATTCTTCTTCTAAAGCGGCGACTTCGTTATTGAGGGCAACGATTAATTCTTCGCGGTTGGAAATCTGACTTCGAAGCACCGACAATTGTGCCAACGAAGCCTTTTTATTCTTACGTGTTTGGTCTAAAATATGTTGGGTATTGGTGATCTCTTTTTCTAAGTTTTGTTTGTTTTTACGGAGTTGTTCGCTTTTCGTTTGTCCGATAGTGACAATGTAAAAGGTTGAGAATGACAATAATATGAAGAAGATGATTTTTTTCATAAGTTTGGACAATATTTCCCATTGTAGGATAAAGTCTGCAAATATACCATTGATAATTCGAATAAAATTGCGATTATTGTTTTAGTTATACACAATCATTTGTGAAAAAAATACTATTTTTGCCGCAAATTTACGAGATGAAAAAAAACATACCAAACATTATCACTTGCTGTAATCTTATTTCCGGTTGTCTTTCTATTTTGTGCGCTGTTCGCGGCAATTTAGAACTTGCCTCCATATTGATTTTGTGTTCCGCTTTTTTCGATTTTTTTGACGGATTTGCAGCTCGCTTGCTTCACGTACAATCGCCCATGGGCGTTGACATGGATTCTCTTGCCGACATTGTCTCTTTCGGGGTGGCACCCACTACCATTTTATTTGTGTTTATGAATGGTTTGGTGCAAAATTTGCCGCCCGATTTACGCGATAGTTTTGTGCAATATTTGCCCTATTTTGCGTTTATTATTCCCGCTTTTTCCGCTTTTCGTTTGGCAAAATTCAATCATGATGAACGACAACACGTCGAATTTCGCGGTTTAGCAACCCCTGCCAATGCATTGTTTATCGGTTTTCTTCATTTTTCAGCTGAATCTATTCCTGTTATAAACAATTTTTGGCTTGTTTTTGCCTTTACTTTCATCTTCGCATTTCTATTAATTAGCGATATTCCGATGTTTTCTCTCAAATTTAAAAATTTGCATTTCAAGGAAAATATGATTCGCTATATTTTCATCACCATCGCGCTGATACTCTTTATCATATTCCGTTTTGGCGCGCTACCCATTATTATTTTAACCTATATTTTGATTTCGTTAATTCGACTACCTCTTAAAAATCACATATAATGTCGAACAATATTACTTCAGTTGCTTTATTTTGCGGTTCTTCATGCGGAAATGATGACCGTTACGTACAGTTAGCCAATGAGTTTGGACTAAATTGTGCCCAACAGAATTTGACCATTTATTATGGCGGTGCCAAATTGGGACTAATGAATGCCGCTGCCGAAGCGGCGATTTCTGCCGGCGGGAAAGTGGTGGGTATTACGCCCGACTTTTTCTCCAAAGATACGGTCGTGGCCGAAAATATTTCTGAACTGATTTGGGTAAAAACGATGAGTGAAAGGAAACAAATGATGGAAGAAAAAGCCGATGCTTTTGTCATTTTCCCCGGTTCTTTCGGCACAATGGATGAACTTTTTGAAATGATTACCGATGCACAACTCGGACTGCACGCCAAACCCATCGTCATACTGAATGTTTATGGTTACTACAACGCTTTGATTCAGCAAATTAAGATGTTTCGAGAGGAAGGTTTCCTTCGTCCATGCCACTACGATTTGTTGCATGTTGCCACTTCCATCGACGACTTATTCGTCAAAATTGTCAATTATCAAAACAGCAATGATTTAGAGTGGATTAAGAAACACACTAATTCGTAATTTCCCCGGCACTTACATACGGTTACGAATCTTTTCGTTACGATGCGACTCATTGTTCATTGTAATTAGTAAATTGTCAATTGTAAATTATTTTCGAAAGCGGGACGCTTTTGCCCCGACTGCGCCAACGATTGTAGCGGATACCCCGCAGCAGCGGTGGCATTGCAGGTGAGAAGTGAAAGGTAAAAGGTGAAAGTATTGGGACAGGGATTTTAAGACAAGGTCAAGGAAGCCGCCGCTGCGCGGAGTATGAGCGGAAAGCGTGACGGTGAGCCGGAAATTCGCGAAAATCAGTCAATTACGAAACGGATAAGGCGAACCGGGGCGCCCAAAAACAATTCATCATAAACAATGGACTATTTACAATAAGTTACGCATTATGAATTATGAATTACGAATTCGTCAAAATTGAGCGAATGCGGTGAACCCCTATTGTAATAGTGCTTTAATTTGAGGTACCAATTTGTCGATGTCACCGGCGCCGATGGTGAGCAAGACGTCGGGTGTATGTTGCTGTAAATAAGGCAATAGCTCTGTTTTGGAGAGCAACAACTTGTTTTGAATGGGGATTAAATCCAAGAGATATTGGGAAGTGACTCCGGGGATGGGAAGCTCGCGGGCGGGATAAATGTCCAACAGAATAACCTGATTGGCAAGTGCCAAAATTTCAGCAAATTGCTGTGCAAAATCACGTGTGCGACTGTAAAGATGAGGCTGAAAAACAGCAGTTAAAAAGCGATGAGGATACAACTTTCGAACCGCCGTGAGAATGGCGCGGATTTCTTCGGGATGATGGGCGTAATCATCAATAAAGACCAAGTCATCGGTTTCAATCTGGTAATCAAATCTTCGTTTAACTCCTTGAAAATCTTTTAATTGATTTTTAATTTGCATTTCATCAAGATTCATTAATTGTGCGACGGCGCAGGCAGCAGTGGCGTTCAAGACATTGTGCATTCCCGAAACGCCGAGTGTAATGTCGCGAAAGCAAAAATCGGCACTTTTAACGGTAAAAACGGCTTTATTATCCTGCAAATCAACATCTGAAACGCGAAAATCGCAATTATCGCCGGTTCCGTAAATCAACTTGTGAGGATGGTCGATTTTGTGGGCTACCGCTTCATGTATCAACAAATAGCCATCTTTATCTATTTGATTTGCAAATAGTTGAAATGAATCGATTAAATGTTGTTGGTCACCATAAATGTCCAAATGGTCGGCATCCATTGAGGTGATGATGGCAATAGTGGGAAAAAGTGTCAAAAAAGAGCGATCAAATTCATCGGCTTCGACGACAACCGTGTCATACTGAGGATGAATTAAGAAATTGCTATCGAAATTTTTGGCAATTCCGCCGATAAAAGACAACAGATTACGGTAAGGTGACAACATTTGCGTAATGATGGCTGTGGTCGTTGTTTTGCCGTGTGTTCCGGCGACGGCAATGGTTGGAAATCCCTTTGCCAATTTTCCCAATATTTGGGAGCGTTTATACATTGGGATACCGCTTTTCTTCAAAAATGCAAATTCCTGATTATCAGTAGGAATAGCGGGCGTATAAATAA
>CAYYHC010000042.1:0-14367 GCA_964471715.1 uncultured Lentimicrobiaceae bacterium
TTGTATTGACGAGACATTGAGCCATGTCGCAGCCTGCATTTTGACCTATAGGCCTCTATTTTATTCGTTTCACAAGTTAAAATAATGTTAACTATATACATATTTTCTTTATAAAAGTTACTATAACGCTATACAATAAAATTAGTACACGATTTATTATATTATTAATCAGTAAGTTAAAAATAAATATTACATTTATATCATTTTTTGCCGTACCTATTAAAAAATTGTTTATATTTGCAGCGTCTTTTTGAAAAAAAATATTATGTAGCCAATTACAATTCATTATTCATCAATTTAAACCCCATTATCATGAAACAAAAATTACATTTTATTAATCAAATTATTTTAGTGTTGCTGCTGGCTTGCGGGGCGGGACAGGTGAAAGGGCAAGACTATACCGATATTGTAACGCAAGATACGAATCAATGGATTATTCCTATCACACAATTAGATAATTGTTTTGTTGATAGAATATTTTCCACTCCTTCCGACAATGATTATTTTGACTTATGGTATAGTGGAGAATGGTTCAATGGAAATTTAACATTCTTGGGTAAGATTCGTACTTCGTCGGATAATGCACAACTATTTTTTATTGCGCCGGATTCTACGGATGAAGTATTAATTATGGATTTGAATTTATCAGTTAATGATACTTTTTCCATATTAAACAGTTACGGCGAAACGGAACAAATGGTAGTGGATAGCATTTTTACGCACAACGGCTTAAAATGTGTGCAATTTAATGATTATATCAGCGTTTGGTCTAATGTTGTACCTCAAAAAAAGATGTTTGTTGAAGGCGTAGGACCCAATTGGGGACCGGGTAATGTATTAGAAAATGTCATTCCTCCTTTTTATTACATTTGCAAACAGACTGCGGATAATACAATATATTCGATTAATAATGAGACATTTGAAAATTGTGATTTTAGAATAAACAGCATAACGGAAAGCTCGAATCAGAATATGATCGATGCCTATCCCAATCCGTTTTCCGATTATATTACTATTTCAGGCAACGAAGGAACGACAATTTATATTTACAATACCGCAGGACAATTATGCTTTCAAACAAGACTGTCCAACAATGATTCCCGCATTAATACTAACCATTTTGCACCCGGTGAATATATTATCAAATGCAGTACTTCCGAATTTGAATTCAACAAAATCATGATTAAAAAATAAAAATATATTTATTATGAAACAGATAGTATATACACTTATAGCAATAATGTACTCTCAATTGTTGCTGTGTCAAAATCAAACAATATGGATATTACTACCCAATGAACAAAAATTGCTTCAAACAAATGAAGGAAACACTATGTTTGAAAATGAAAATTACGCAAATTTGTTACATGATATTAATGTAAATAATGTAATTAAAGCTTTTCCTTATTCAAAAACTAACTTATTAAGGCGATTGTATGAAATATCATGCTCTAATAATCACATTAATTTTCTAACACAATCTTCAATCATTGATGATATTTATATAGTTGAAGAAGATTCCATTATGTTATATACGCCTAGTGATCCAATGTGGAATAATTTTTATCCAGATTCTACAAGTTGGTTATGGCATTTAAAAAAGATTCAAGCAGATTTAGCGTGGAATATTACCAAAGGAGATACTTCCGTAAAAATTGCTATTATAGATACGTGGTTTGACATAAACCACCCAGATTTAATTAATAAAATGTGCTTAACTTATGATCCTTACAGCAATGTGTCGTTCTATTCTAATGGATTAATGAATAATCACGGAACAACCGTAGCAAGTTTTGCTGCTGCTGAAAATGATGGGGGTGGAGATTTAGCTTCCATAGGTTTTAATTGCCAAATTATCCCTTATAATGCTTGGAGTGGAAATTATTTACAGCGAGCTCATCATGCTGCAATGGCTATGGATGCAGATGTTTTAACATCATCCGCAGGCGGTTGGAATTGTTCATCTAATTTTTCCGAAATAGAGCAAGAAGTCGTTTCTGAAATATTAAATAATGGAACTGTTATTGTTATGCCCGCAGGGAATGGATATAATTCAACACATTGTTTTGATAACAATCTAAATCGTGACCAACCATGGAGACCTTTACATCCACATTACGATGATAGAATAATTATTGTTTCCAGTACAGATAAAAACGATTTTCATTTTTATAAACCTGATACTATTGATTATACTCATTCACATTATCCGGAAGTAGATATTTGTGCTCCTGGCTATGATATTATGGGAGCGTCAAGTACATTAGATAGAAATGGTGATTCCGTAGTATGGCCATACTATGGTTTTTTCGGTGGAACTTCATTTTCGACACCTATCGTTGCTGGTGTTTGCGCACTCATTAAAAGTTTAAATCCATGTTTTACACCAAAAGACATTCAAGATATCATAAAAAACAGTACAGATCCTATTGCTGATGCTGATTCTTTTCCTGGTTTAGTTGGAACAGGTAGGATAAATGCTTATCAAGCACTCCTATTAGCTGAAACTTATTTACAAAATATAACCATATCATCAAATACTTATTGGAATAACAATAAAACATTATACAATTCTCTTACCATCGATTCTCTTGCCACACTTACAATTACGGACACTCTATTTATGGGTTCCGAATCCCAAATCCATATTCGTCCCGGCGGGAAATTGGTGGTCAACGGCGGCACCATTACCAATGCGTGCGAGGGCGAAATGTGGAGCGGTATTTTCGTAGATGGGCATCCCGACAAACGGCAACAGTTCCAACATCAGGGGAGTGTAATCCTTACCAATGCCACCATCGCCAATGCACACAATGCCATCAATACCCGCGATACTTCCAATTTCGCATGGGAACACTCCGGCGGCATTATTCAGGCTTCCAACACGCTATTCCTTAACAATAAACGAACTATCAGTTTCGAACAGTACGAAAATACCAACGGAAACGGCGAAATCATAAGTAATGTAAGTTGCTTCACCAACTGCACTTTCCGCATCGATTCCAATAACTATTTCGCCGAAAATAACGGTGTTTTTCAAAATCTCATTACAATGTGGGGTGTGCGCGACATAAGATTCAACGGCTGCACATTCGAAAATACAGATCCCGCAACTACCGGCTCCGGCAGAGGACGTGCCATCTTTAGCGAAGATGCCGGTTATACCTTCCCAAGAATTTGCCAGTACTATGTTGTCAATGACCCATGCGGCTGCGAAGGAAATGTGGTAAGATGCTCTTTTAAAGGTTTCTACGAAGCGATCTCCTGTGCAAGCAGTACCGGAGAAAAAAATATAACCGTTGATAATTGCGATTTTGCCAATTGCAGAACCGGCATGGTTGTAAATGCAATGAATAATATCCGCTTCAGTCATAACAATTGCAATCTTAACAGAGCAGAATCCGGCACGTGGGGACTAACCCTGAATGCCGCTACCGGCTATACGGTAGAAGGTAACCATTTTTATAAACCCACTTATAACACAAAACAGGCAATAGGAGTATTGTGCAATAATACGGGAATAGCTGAAAATGTGATTCATAAAAACACCTTCCAACATCTGACATTGGGAAGCCGTACCATCGGAACTAATGGAATTTCACTTCCCAATTTTATCCCACACGGTTTGCAATTTACTTGTAATGAATTTACTGACAATTTGTATGATCTCTATGTCAATTCAAATTCAAATATTCGTCGTGTGCAAGGCAGTGCTTCCAAAGGAGTAGATAATGATTTTAACAGCACCCGTTCTCGTAGTTTAACCATTCCTACATCAACAGATTCAATCACTTACTACCGGAGCAGTGCCACCAATCACACCCCTATCGGATCAGGACGCTATCGTTTATTTTCGGGAACTGCCAATAATTGTGCTTCGACATTATGCGGCAATTCGATTTTAATACCCGGCATCATCGGTTATCGTAATTTGTCACCCATTGAAACGTATGAAATGATGAGTGAAGAATATGACCGCTTAACGCAAGAATTTGTAGATGACGGTTATGATGCCGTTATTCAAAGCGTTTATGAAGATGGAGATGCCATTTATTCGGAAGATATAGTAAATGAGGCACTTACCGCCGAAACACAACTATCCGAATTGTCGATGGCAATGGCAGAATATAGCAATTACCACATTAAAAAAATAATGGAAGATACCCTTATGAATTATGCAGCACTAATCGATTGGTATAAACATGTCAATACTTTGTCTGCCAAATATTTACTTATAGAAACCTATTATCAGACCCGGCAATATCGCGAAGCAGACCAATTGTTGTCGGAGCTTCCCGATTTGTACGAATTAAGTGAGCAGGAATTGGCAGAATTTAACAATTATTCGGATTTTCACGCTTTACGCAACGCATTGATTGATCATTCCGTTTCCAACACTGCCCGCAATTGGTATCAAGTGACGGAAGAAGAACTATCTGAATTGCAACGCATTGCAGAATTTGGCACCGACCGTGCCTCGCGAATGGCGCAAGGCGTACTCTGCTTTTTTCATCAAATTTGCTACGAAGACACGGCAGACTTATTGGAAGAATACAATAACGAAGCAGCCCCGCAAGGCAGAAAGTTAAGTGCAGCAGTTACCGGCAACAATAGAATTACGATTTATCCCAATCCTGCCGGCTCACAACTCAATGTAGAATCATCTGCGCCGCTGCAATCTGTCGCCATTTACGACCTATCCGGCAAGCTACTATTGGAAGAATCCGTCAATGCAAATTTTGCGACACTGAATATCAATCATTTACAAGCAGGTGTATATTTCTTGCGTGCCATTACCGACAATGGCGTTGAGAGAAAGTGTTTTGTGAAACGTTAGAAGATTCACCTGCGTGCTATCCGTCAAGGCTCTGTTTCTTTAGAACACCGGCGGGTCGGGCGAATGCAAAAAAAAAAGCGGTTATCAAAACCGCTTTTTTTGTAAATGTGCCCCTTGATTAGTCTAAATGGATAGCTTCACAAGGACATACGCTAGCGCAAGCGCCACATTCAATACAAACATCAGGATCAATTTTGTAGATATCACCTTCAGAAATTGCTTCAACGGGACATTCGCCAATGCAAGTACCGCAAGCTGCGCATGAATCAGAAATTTTATATGCCATAATAAAAAATTTTGGTTATTATTCGCGGCAAAATTACAAGTTTTTTTTATATCGGAGACTATTTCTCAAAAAAAACATCAAACGCGAAAACAGCTCATAATTTACAATGATACAACAGATTATAAAATTTACCAACAATAACCGATCTTCATCTTTAATTGTAATTATTCAAAAATCACCGAAGAGCACTCGTGTAAGGAATAATTTCCGGTAAATTTTACATTCTTTAAATGATTGAGGCACGTCAAGAATTGCTATAAAATGATAAGATTGAAGATAATTAGAACAAATAGAAACCAAAAAAACGCCGAAATATTTCAGCGTTTTTTGTGGAGAATATGGGACTCGAACCCACTACCTTTTGATTGCGAACCAAACGCTCTACCAGATGAGCTAATTCCCCTTTTGAGGCGGCAAAATTACTATATTATTTTGGATAAAGCGCAAAATATTCAAATTATTTATAAAAAATGTCGTGAAAGATTCATTGCCTATTGACGAAAGTCATTCAAGGCGGGGAACTCCCATGCGCCAACGATTGTAGCGGATACCCCGCAGCAGCGGCGACTTCGCAGAAGGAAGAAGAGAGGAGAAAGTTTTGGGGCAGGGATTTAAATACAGTGTCAGGCAGCCCGCTGCGCGGAGTATGAGCGGAAAGCGTGACGGCAGTTTTTCTTTTGTAGTTAAGAGGTTGATTGAGGTTGAGATTGAGGTTGAGATTGAGATTGAGGTTGAGGAAAAGAAAAACTGCCGGGGCGCCCCAAAAAACGGTATAAAAACTGTTGGAAAGGTATTGTTACAGTGCATTTATCGCAAATAGGGGCAGATGGGTCATCCAATTTTCTTTTTTATAATTTGTGAGTGAGGCTTTAATGGCAATCCGAGGTTGTGCTTTGCGACAGAATACTTTGAAACTTGCAGATTTGAGATTTTCACCCGCCTTTACTTCAATGGGAATTACTTCGCCATTTTCGTTTTGAATGAGAAAGTCAAGTTCATAACGACCATTTTCAAATACCAAGTAATTGATTGACAATTCTTTGTTAAGAGAAAGCTGCTGAAAGACATATTGTTCGGTTAGTGCACCTTTAAATTCCTCGAACAATTTGTCGCCCTCCAACAATGTTTTGGCTTTGAGTTTAGACATTGCACCAAGCAATCCTAAATCGTTATGATATAGTTTAAAAGCCGAAAAATCTTGATAAGCGATGAGCGGGTTATCAGCTTTCGTAACGGCATGGACTTTATGTAAAAGTCCGGCATCGGTAAGCCATTGAATAGCCATTTCAAAATCTTTGGCTCTTGCTCCTTCTTTCAAAACGCCATAAATAAACTTCTTGTTTTCTTTTGCTAATTGTGCGGGTATATTGTCCCACACCATACTGATTCGTGGCAGTATCTCTTTGGGTGCATGTTTCGAAAAATCATTGCGATAGGATGTGAGGATTTTATTTTGAATAAGTCGCGCTTTATTAAAATCTCGAAATTGTGAAAAATGGTGCACCACTTCCGGCATACCGCCGATGTAAAAATAGTATTTGAGATATTCCCTAAATTTATCCGAAAAAATATTGAGAGAATCAAACAAATGTTCATCAATAATGCGTACCAACCCCGTTTCGCCCATTGCCAACAAAAATTCATAAAACGACATTGGATGAAGAGTCATCATATCCACTTTGCCAACGGGAAACGATTCGCCTTGATGCAGGTGGATACCGAGTAAAGAGCCGGCTGCAATAATTTGATATTCAGGGGCTTCTTCGCAAAAATATTTTAGCGAGGTAATTCCTTTCGGAGCTTCTTGAATTTCATCAAGTACGATCAAGGTGTCCTCCGGCGTAATTTTGAAATTGGCATATATCTCGAATTGAGTAATCAATCTCTTGGGGTCGAGGTCTTGTAAAAAGATGTTTTGCATCTCTTTTGCCCGCTCAAAATTAATGTACACCATTTGGCGATATTCTGTTTTTCCGAATTCTTTTGCAACATAGGTTTTCCCTACCTGTCTGGTTCCATAAATAATTAGTGGTTTTCTATTTTTACTTAATTTCCACTTTATCAGTTCTTTATTTATTATTCTATACATTTTTTATCAGTAATTTTAATTATTGAAATACATTTTTTATCACTTTTTCAGGTTGCAAAGATACACTTTTTTGCACATAATAAAGTGAGCAAATAATTTTATTTTACCACAACACGAAATCAAGTCTCGGCTGCGCAACTTTGGATATAAAGAGAGAGACAGAGGCGTGCGAAACAAAACTGCCGGGGTGCCCCAAAAAACGGTATAAAAACTACCATTTATTCTTTGGGAAAAGGCTATTGACAAGTGTAATCAAAAATTTGAAAAAAAAATATAATTGATGTGTGCAGATATAAAAAAATTGTATATTTGCAGATTAAATTTTTAATGGAAAAAATATGAAATTTATTGTATCTCGCAATGAACTTTACAAAAACCTCAGCGCAATCAGTGGGGTATTAAGTAGCAACAATAATATGCCCATTTTGGACAATTTCTTGTTTACTATTAGTGGCGATAAATTGACCGTAACTGCCTCTGATTTAGACTGTACGATGAGTGCAGTTATTGATTTGAATAACGTGGACGGTGAGGGTTCCGTTGCGGTTCCTTCCAAGACATTATTGGAAACACTCAAGTTAATGTCGGATACTCCGATTGTGTTTGCCATTATGGAAGAAGATGGCAAAGCAAGCATCAAATTTTCTGCTGCTGACGGTGAATATAACGGACATTGTTTTAACGGTGACGAATATCCGCAAGCCAAAACGATGGATGAAAGTCGCAGTTTTGAGATTCCGGCGAACATTTTACAAAAAGCTATTTCAAAAACTATTTTTGCAACCGGCAATGACGAACTGAGACCGAATATGATGGGTATTTTCTGCGAATTGAACGAGGATAATATTACTTTTGTCGGCACAGATGCCCATAAACTTGTCAAATACAGAAGCAATTCGGTAAAAACGAGCGAACCCATCGGATTTATTTTACCCAAAAAGCCAATGGCACAATTAAAGAACGTTTTGTCGGGTTACAATGGAGATGTACGCATTGATTATTCGGCTGAAACGAATTATATTCGCTTTGCATTCAACAATATCGTACTTTACTCATCACTTAAAGAAGGTAGTTTCCCGAATTATAAAGTGGTGATTCCGAATAATAATGACAAGAGTTTTGTGGTTTCACGCGATGCTTTCTTGCAATCAATTCGTCGTGTCGGCATTTATGCCAATCAATCCACCTATCAGATCAGAGTTTCATTGACCGCCGAGAATACGACAATTACTGCGGAAGATATTGATTATTCCAACAAAGCTGAAGAGAATATCGTAGGTGTTTACACCGGCGAACCCATGGAAATCGGTTTTAACTCCAAGTTCCTTCGTGAAATTTTGGAAAACATAGATGTTCCTGAAATTCAATTAGATATGTCTGTTCCAAACCGTGCAGCCATCATTTATCCCGTTAATCAGAAAGAGGAAGATGATGAAACATTATTAATGTTGATAATGCCGGTGATGTTGAATAATTAAAGAATACGTTTGTTTTGTTTTACATGTTGTTGTTAAAAAGGTCGAGACGGAAGTTTCGACCTTTTTGTGATAAGAGGCTTTCCTATTTACTTCGAATGAACGACATTATTTTCTGAACTCTTTCCAAAAATTGAGCGGCAACAATCCGCTACAAACAGCTACAATGCAAGCAAAAATTCCACAAATTAAAAGAGAAAAAAACAGATTTCCATCGAAATAATGCGAAAAATAGTAGGTAAAAAGGATGAGAAGAACTGTAAAAATCAAACATTTGAAAAAAGGAATATTGCAGAACGACATTTTCAGTTCTTTAAAGGCGATTCCCGTTTGTATCAGGGCAATCGCAGATTGTGTGGAAAGGCTCGCAATGGCCGCTCCCTGCGCGTGCATGCGAGGAATCAAAATAAAATTAACCATTAAATTGATGACTATTCCGGCAGCGGCGGAAAGATTAAGCCATTTCATATTTCCATTGGCAGTGAGAAGCGTCCCGAAAATATAGGTAAAAGAGATGGGAATTAAACAAGGAATGAGAAATCTAAAGACCGCAGCACTTTCTGTAACATGTTCATTATAAAGCAAATCTAATATCGGAATTTTATAATTGAGCAGTATTACAACCGCTGTCACCGAGAAAAAAAAGAGCAAAGCAAAAGAGGTGCGGATAATCGATGACAAGTCTTCCCTATCTTTGAGCATTTTTGAAAAAAGAGGCAGTAATATTACGGAAAAGAGGTAGGAAATCATCACTAAAGCGTCTAACAAACGGAAGGCGGACGCATAAATACCGGCTTCGGTAGTTGAAATTTGATCGGGAAGTAATCGTTCAATCATCACTGAATCAATACGATTGTAAAAAGACATCAACAAGTAGAGTAAAGCAAAAGGGAAACTCTTTTTTAAGATCATCATAAAAAACGGCGGATTCCAACTCAGCCTCGTGAGGTGCGATTTTCGAGTAACGATCACAAAAGCGATGAGTACCGAAATGCT
Source organism: uncultured Lentimicrobiaceae bacterium (assembly GCA_964471715.1). Taxonomy (GTDB): domain Bacteria; phylum Bacteroidota; class Bacteroidia; order Bacteroidales; family WCHB1-69; genus UBA1756. The sequence goes on from CAYYHC010000042.1 coordinate 9,684, forward strand.
GTACGCAATGGTTTGTACATAAACGAAATACTCTATTTTAAACGGCGAATCAAGAAAATTACTCCATAGTAAAATACCGCAAAAGATAATAACCAAAAGACGGTCTAAAACGGACAAAAAGCTGTCGGTTTTGAAGAGTAAAAGTGCGGAAACGTTAGAGCGCAAGTATAGGATAAACGTATTCAAGAATTGATTGATTGCCATCCAGAACAGCAATTTAAGATGCAGTGAATCGTAGCCGATGGCAAGAGCAACGGCAAAAGTGACAAACAGATAAACAACACCCAGAAGAAATTTAAGCGATATTATTCCCGATAAGTGTTTCTTCAGCAAATTGTTATGCCGTGCAATATTGCGATTATTAAAATTAGTAATCCCCATATCTAAAATTGCATTAAAGATATAGGTAAAATTAAAAATAGCAAAATACAATCCGTAATTTTCGGCTCCGACACGATTTTGCACTGCCACATCAATTCCTAAAATCCAAAACGGCTTAATGAGCAGATTCAGGAATATGAGAATAGCAATATTAAATACAAAATCCTTCTGTTTCAACAGTTTAAATTACGATATTAATAATTTTCTTGGGCACAATGATGATTTTTCGAGGTGCTTTGCCGTCTAACCATTTTTGAACATCGGCATCTTTCAATATTTCCGTTTCAATGTCTTTCGGGGACATATCGGCGGGATAAACGCGTTGTAATCTTGTTTTGCCGTTAAACGAAACAGGATACTTGACGGAAGTCTCCACCAAGAAATCGGCAATAAAAGCAGGATAAGTGGCATTGACTACAGAATCATTATTTCCGAGCAGGTGCCACAATTCTTCGGCAATGTGCGGGGCATAAGCGGAAAGCAAAACAGCCATCGGCTCTAATATTTTACGTTTATTGCACTTTAAATCAGTGAGTTCATTGGTTGAAATCATGAAAGCGCTTACAGCAGTATTGAAAGAGAAACGCTCGTTATCTTCTTCTATTTTTTTAATTGTTTTATGTAGAATCTTATATTCGTCGCGTGTTGGCTCGTCATCGATGACATTAAAATTATTATCATTGTCATGATATAATCTCCAGAATTTTTTAATAAAACGCGCCACTCCCTCAATTCCGTTAGTATCCCACGGTTTCGACAATTCAACCGAACCGAGGAACATTTCGTACATTCGCAAAGTATCAGCGCCGTATCGTTCAACCAGGTCATCAGGATTTTGCACATTATACTTGGATTTTGACATTTTTTCAACTTCCCAGCCGCAAATGTACTTGTCGTTTTCCAAAACGAACTCGGCATTGGCAAATTCGGGACGCCATTGCTGGAAAGCCTCTCTATCCAAAACGTCATTATGAACAATATTCACATCTACGCGGATAGGTGTTACTTCGTAATTATCTTTTAATCCGAAAGATACAAATTTGTTGGTATTTACAATTCTATAAACGAAATTGGTTCTTCCCTGAATCATTCCTTGATTAATCAATTTTTTATAAGGTTCATCTTTGCAAATCAAACCTAAATCGAAGAGGAATTTGTTCCAGAAGCGGGAGTAGATGAGGTGTCCCGTCGCATGTTCGGAGCCGCCCACGTACAAGTCCACATTTTGCCAATACTCATTTTTCTCTTTAGAAACCAATTCATTGGCATTGTGTGGGTCCATATATCTCAAATAGTAACCGCTGGAGCCTGCGAAGCCGGGCATGGTACTGCATTCAAGCGGATAGCCCTCCTTGGTTTTCCAATTTTCAGCACGTGCCAATGGTGGTTCACCGGTTTCGGTCGGCAAATAGGTATCAATTTCCGGCAACAACAGCGGAAGTTGATCTTCAGGGAGCATATAGGGAACGCCATTTTTGTAATAAACAGGGAACGGTTCTCCCCAATAGCGCTGACGGCTGAAAATGGCATCTCTTAGTCTGTAATTTACGGTACCATAGCCGATTCCCATTTCTTTAACCTGTTCAATGATTTTCTTTCCGGCTTCTTTAACGGTTAATCCGTTGAGGATATCGGAATTGATGCAGATTCCGTCTTTGGTTTCAAATGCTTCCTTAGAGATGTCGCCTCCGGCGATGACCTCACGAATGGGCAAATTGAAATGTTTTGCGAAAGCGTAGTCGCGGCTGTCGTGCGCGGGGACGGCCATAATTCCGCCGGTGCCATAGCCTGCCAGCACATACTCCGCAACCCAGATAGGGATTCTCTCTTTTGTAAATGGGTTAATAGCATAAGCGCCCGTAAATACGCCGCTAACTTTTTTCACGTCGGTTTGGCGTTCGGTTTCGGAGCGATTGCGTGCCCACGTTACATAGTCGGTAACCGCCTCTTTTTGTTCGGGTGTTGTAATTTGTTCTATCAAAGAGTGTTCCGGACACATCACCATAAATGAAACGCCATAAATCGTATCGGGACGTGTCGTAAATACATCTAAAGTAGTGCTATTATTGTCAATTTGGAATTTAATAAAAGCGCCTTCGCTTCGACCGATCCAATTGCGTTGAATTTCCTTAATGGAGTCGCTCCATTCCACATTTTCCAGACCTTGCAGGAGTCGTTCTGCGTAAGCGGATACGCGTAGAATCCACTGTTTCATTAATTTACGTTCAACAGGGAAGCCGCCGCGTTCGGAAACGCCATTCACAACTTCGTCGTTGGCCAATACGGTTCCCAATTTGGGGCACCAATTGACCCAAGAGTCGGCAATGTAAGCCAAACGGTAGTTAAGCAGTATATTTTGTTGTTCGGTTTCGTCTTTCGCGTTCCACTCCTCTGCGGTAAAAGCAAAAGGTTTTGATTGTGCTGCATTTGCACCGTCGCTACCATTTTCCGAAAAGTATTTTACCAATTCGGTAATAGGTCTTGCTTCTTGACATTTTGTACAGTAGTAATGGTTAAAAAGTTGAATAAACACCCATTGTGTCCATTTGTAGTAATCTGGGTCGGCGGTTTTAAATTGTCTGTCCCAGTCGAAGGAGAATCCGAGTTTATCTAATTGTTCGCGATAGCGGGCAATATTTTGTTTGGTAGTAACGGCGGGATGTTGGCCGGTTTGAATGGCATACTGTTCAGCGGGCAATCCAAAAGCGTCGTAACCCATTGGATGTAAGACATTAAATCCTTTTTGTCTTTTAAATCTTGCGTAGATGTCGGAGGCGATATAGCCAAGGGGGTGTCCCACGTGGAGTCCTGCGCCGGAGGGATACGGAAACATATCCAAAACGTAGAATTTCGGTTGATTTAGGTTTTCTTCAACGTGATAAATTTTGTTTTCTTGCCAATAATGCTGCCAACGTTTTTCGACATCAGTAAAATTGTAATCCATAGTATTTTCTGTGATATATAATTTAAAAATTGAGCGGCAAAGTTACATGAAAAACTGCAATTTTAAATGATTTTGAGAAAATGTTTTTTGTCAAAAAAGAAAGAGCCGAGATTCACATCTCAGCTCTTCCAACGCCATGAAAAAAAATATTACTTTTTAGATAAAAAGTCCTTAACAGTGGAAGACTCAACAATTGCTTCTTTAAAAGTGTAAGCACCTGTTTTAGGAGAGCGTTCCATTTTGATAACGCGTGTATAAGATACACCGCCTTCTTTCTTTAATGTTGCAACAACTTTCTTTGCCATTTCTCAGTTTATTTTTCGATTATTTAATTTCTTTATGAACAGTAACTTTTTTTAGATACGGATTGTATTTTTTCAATTCCAATCTTTCAGTCGTATTCTTACGATTTTTGGTCGTAATATATCTTGACATTCCGGGTACTCCACTTGCTTTCTGTTCCGTACACTCTAAAATTACTTGTTGACGTGCTTCTTTATTTTTCTTTGCCATTTCGTTTTACTTTTAAAGTTCGTTCATACAATTCATTTGTTTCCCCAATTTGTATTTTTTGATAAAAAGTTGAATAATTATTTTGTAGTTTAAATAAAAAGTTATTCCTTTGGACAAAATAATACAAGCAGGTAGTATATAATGAAATTATCAAAAACATCTGAATACGCATTACGGATATTGATTTATATGGCGAAAGAGCCAAATCAGTTATATACAGCTAGCCAACTTGTGAAGGAATTGGGCGTTTCGGATAAATACCTGCGCCGTTTGATGACCGATTTGTCGAAAGCAGGATTTATTAAGAGCGTTCAGGGGCGCGACGGAGGTTATACTTTTATGAAAAGCACCAACGAAATATTTCTGTTCGATGTGATTGATTCGGTAGAAGGGATGGGAAAGCTGAATGGTTGTGTGCTTGGATTTGAACATTGTTCTGATATTACTCCTTGCGCAATGCACGATACATGGCAGAACGTTAGGTTGCAATTGAACAAGGTTTTTCGCGAAACAAATCTGTCAGACATGGATTTTGATAAGATATTGAGGTATTGAATTTTTTTTTACTATAAATACTACAACGTTGTAGTATATTTTTAATTTATAATCAACAAAAAATAAAAAAAATATGGAAGCCATTGCAATGCTGGTAAAGGAGCACGATAGTATTCTGAAAATGATTAAAATAACGCAAACAATTCTGAATACAACCGATGTAAAAACTGTAAAAATCGATCATGTGGACCAAATTATCGACTTCATTATCAATTTTGCTGATAAATATCATCATCTCAAAGAAGAGGATGTGCTGTTTATGGAAATGGAAAAACACGGTATGTCCACCGA
>CAYYHC010000043.1:0-13987 GCA_964471715.1 uncultured Lentimicrobiaceae bacterium
GCCAAATCACAGGAAAAAAAGTTATAGTAGGAAACAATGTTTCTCATTCCAATATTAAAACAAAAAGAACTTTCCAACCGAACTTGCATACGAAAAAATTCTTCGTGCCGGAAATTAATGACTGGGTTGTGTTGAAGGTATCGGCAAGAGGTCTTCGTAACATTAACAAGAATGGCGTTTGGAAAAGTATTCTTGAAGCAGATAAAAAAGGGGTTTTATAAAATTTTTGTTTGGGATTTTATGAAGAGACTGTCGCAGGGGTGCGGCAGTCTTTTTTTGTATCTATACAATAACTTTTTGTTTTTTACGTATTATTAATTCTAATAGAAAAACACGTTGAAGAGGGAGTTTGCAGTTTTAATCGCTTTATGGTTCGGAATGTCGGTTGCGATGGCGCAGCGGGTAATCCCTTTTTGCGGCACTATAACAAATTCGTATAATCAACCTGTTGAAAATGTATTAGTTACGTGCCGTACTAACGATGCGGTTACCTTTTCCAACGATAAAGGTTTTTTTGAAATTAATGTCCCTGCACAGTCGAATGTGGAAATCCTGTTTCGCCATGTTTCCTATTTCGACAGCATCATACATATTAATATATCCGCCAAAACAGATACGTTATTTACGATGGTCATGCGCTCCGCAGGTAAACAATTGACAGAAGTTCAAATTGTTGAAACTTATAATGATTCTTATACGCGCATCGATCCGAAATTGTCGTTTAAGTTGCCTTCACCGACCGGCGGTGTGGAATCCCTGATTAAAACGATGCCCGGGACTTCTTCGGTAAATGAGCTGAGCAGTCAATATAATGTGCGCGGCGGCAATTACGACGAGAATCTTATTTTTGTCAATGATATTCAAATATATAGACCCTTTTTGGTGCGAAGTGCGCAGCAAGAGGGATTGAGTTTTGTAAATCTTGACTTGACGCGCAACGTCAAATTCTCCGCCGGCGGTTTTGAAGCCAAGTATGGCGACAAGATGTCCTCGGTTTTGGATGTCGAGTATAAAACCCCCAAGAAATATGGCGGTTCTTTCACGGCAAGTTTTTTGGGTGCAACGGCTCATGTGGAAGGAAATGTAAATGATAAATTTACTTTTTTGGTAGGAGTTCGTTATAAATCAAATAGTTATCTTTTGAAATCAATGGAAACGAAAGGTAGCTACAAACCTCGTTTTTTTGATACCCAAATGTTGTTGACGTGGAAACTCTCGCCAAAGTGGGATTTGGATTTGTTGGCAAACTTGTCGCGCAATAAATATCAGTACATTCCGGAGGACAGAGAAACCAATTTTGGAACATTTGAGTCTTCGCGGCGGTTGACCATTTACTTTGATGGGCAGGAGGTAGATCAATACGAGAGCTATTTGGGAGGATTGACGTTGTCGTTTCATCCGAATGACAGAGATTTGTATAAGTTGATCGTTTCGTCGTATTATGCTTCAGAAAAGGAAACCTACGATTTGCAAAGTCAATATTGGTTGAGTGATATAGAGGCGGATTTGAGCAGCAGCTCTGACGATATTGCGCAGGTGACCTCTGTGCGTGGGGTGGGGACTTTCTTGGAACATACGCGTAACTATCTTAACGCCATTGTGTCAGCGGCGGATGTGCGCGGCAGACATGGCTTCCCGAAAAATGTGATTGAGTGGGGCTTTAAAGTTCAAAATGAAATAATTAACGACAAAATTAAAGAGTGGGAGTTGATGGATTCGAGCGGATATACCCTTCCATTTGTTTATACCGAACCCGGCACTGCAGTCGCTTTTGACGACCCTTCCCGATTATTGACATTTGGAAGTTTTTTTATTGCTGATAATCAGATAAATACCTATCGATTGACCGGCTTTGTTCAATCTAATTGGACAATTGATAAAGAGGCAAAATTTATATTGAATAGTGGTTTGCGGTTGCATTATTGGACCTTTAATAACGAGTTGACGGCGTCACCGCGTTTTATATTGAATTATGTGCCGCAGTGGAAGCACGATTGGACATTCCGATTGAAGGCGGGAAGTTATTATCAACCACCGTTTTATCGTGAAATGCGCGCTCAGGATGGGACTTTAAATCCCAACATTCGTTCGCAACACTCTTACCAATTGGCATTGGCAAGTGATTTTGATTTTAAAATGTGGAAACGACCTTTCAAGTTGACAATGGAAGCTTATTATAAATATATGACTAATCTTATTTCATATAGTGTTGATAATGTGAAAATTGTGTATTCAGCTGAAAATGATGCCAAAGGATATGCCACAGGATTGGATGTGAAATTAAGCGGGGAGTTTATTGCAGGCATTGAATCTTGGATTTCGTTTTCGTTGATGAAAACAGAGGAGGATCTTTTGAACGATTACTATTATGATGAGGCCGGAAATCGAATTGAGCCGGGTTATATTCCCCGCCCTGCAGACCAACGCTTTTCCATTAACCTGTTTTTCCAGGATCAAATTCCATTTTATACCCCCATACGCGTTCATTTGAATTTCGTTTTTGCAAGTGGACTTCCTTACGGCGCCCCCAATGCAGAACGTTATCAGCAAATCTTGCGCGCACCGTGGTATCGTCGTGTTGACGTCGGATTTTCCTACATGTTTTTAGAACAAAGTCGTGACAGAATGAAACACAAAAGTAAATTTTTCCGTTCCATTAAGAATGCGGGAATCTTTTTTGAAGTTTTTAATATTCTCGGTATTAATAACGTTTCATCTTATTTATGGGTGACCGATATCAACAATGTGATGACGGCAGTGCCTAATTATTTGACACCGAGATTGCTAAATCTAAAATTGGCGGTTGAGTTTTAATTTATGGGATTATTTCGAATAATGTTTCCGCGGCTATCTACTTGGTAATCTTCGGAAAGAGAAAACGCATTTTGAATATTGTTCGTAGTGATAACAGAATTGCTATCACTGAAAAGTTGTACCTTTCCTCGGTTCAACAGTAATGTTTGGTCGGTATATTGTTTGGCGAAAGAAAAATCGTGTAATATGATAATAATAGTTGTTTGATTTACTTGGTTGAGTTCTTTCAAAATGTCCATAATTTCAAATTTATGGGCAATATCAAGATTGGCCAATGGCTCATCTAAAAGCAGAATGGGACTTTGTTGAGCCATCGCGCGGGCAATCATTGTACGCTGCATTTCACCCCCGCTCAAATGCCCCAACATCCTATCTTTCAGTTCCCAAAGATGCGTTTTTTGAAGAATGTCGCTCACAATTTGTTCGTCCACACTGCTGTTGGCTTCCCATCGTTTTTGATAAGGATAGCGCCCCATCATAACAATATCGTAAACCGAAAAATCAAAAATAATGTCTTGCCGTTGAGGGACAAATGCGATTTGTTGTGCCAATTCGTTTTTGCTGTAATCGCAAATCTTCTTGTTGTGAATTAATACCTTATCTTCGATATTCGGGGATAATATTCCGGCGATGGATTTTAGTAGCGTTGTCTTTCCGGAGCCGTTCGGACCGATGACAGATACCATACTTCCTTCTGTAAAAAATAATGATAATTGATTAAAAATCAATTGTTTAGAATATCCAAACGTTAAATCTTGAATTTCAATGATATTATTTCCCATTTCGTATAATAGTTAATGAACTATGATAATCGACAGCTTTGGTATATCCTTCATAATGAAAAACATAGAAATAAACACCGTCGGATAAGTTCTCGCCGTTAAAGCCCTGCTCTTCATTGAAAATCTGTCCGTCTTTATTGGCATAAGTTTGATAATTTTCTTTTTCATAAACCTTTTTCCCCCATCGATTATAAATGCTCAAAATATTGGGTAAACTGGGATTAAGGTTGGTGATGGCAAAAACTTCATTGTGTGAATCGCCATTTGGTGTAATGATGTTCGGAAATTTTAAATCATCTTCGATATAAACATAATGCGACATCTCTTTTGAACAGCCGAAAGAGGTTGTAAGTGTCAGTGTAACAAGATATTCTCCCATTGTTTCGTACGTATGTTCAATATTGTATTCGTGAGTGGTTTCGTTGTTGCCATCGCCAAAATTCCATAGCCAAGTATAAGTTTCGCCGGGATAAATGTGAGAAATATCCGTATAATTGAGGAAGTTGATAAGTCCTCCGTTTTCCGATAAGAGAACCCGCTCAGGAGTGGGCATAAAATCGACGGAGGGACTTGCCGTAATAGCCAATTGCAAAGTGATAATGCTGTCGCAGCCGTAAATATTGTTCAGGTTTTGCGCAAATTCGTAGTCACCGGTGGCATTGGTATTCTCAGAAGTGAGATGAAAACCGTGCAATTCATAAGTCTCGCTCTGACAGATAGTGTCTAAGTAGTTTTCGGAATGGATAGGGAAAACTTGCAAAGTGAGGGTAAAAGAGCTGTCGCAGCCTACGGCAGTTGTGGTTTGATGTTGCCATTGATAAGAACCGGGAGGAAGTGTATCTGCAGAAATTGTAAATCCATATTCTTGATAATCAATGTCTTCGCAAATACTGTCTTCCATGTAAATGTCATAAACCGGAAATACGCTCAGATTTAAAGTGATGCTACTATCACAACCATATTTGTTTTGAAACAAATGATTATATTGATTCAATCCGATGGGTAACGTATCTGCCGAAAACACAAATCCATAGTTGGCGTAATCTTCCCCTTCGCAAATAGAATCTTCAAAGACAAAAATTTCGCTTGGGTGAATCGTTAAATACAAAGTGACGGTACTATCGCAGTGGTTAAACGTTTGCAGTGAATCTATCGTTATGATATCACACACAGTATCAGTCTGTTGTGAAGAAAAATAAAAATTGTGGTTATTATACACATTGCGTTGGCAGATCGTATCATGGAAAACGTGTTCATAGACCGGATTGACGGTGATGGTAAAGTTTGCGGAAGCGCTGCAGCCGTTGGTATCGGAATAGGTGTAAGCAATATTATATTGTGGAATAGTATCTGAAAAAATCAGCAAACTGTCTTGAAGATAGTCGCAAGAATAATCCCCGCCTAACGGAAGTCCACCATTGACGATGGTAAAAGAATCAGTAATGCAATAGACGGAACTTGGATGAGAAACGGTTGGTACAAAGTCTGTTACGGTATAGGAAGCGGTAACGGTATCCATTAGAAAGTCCATAATGAGCACGGTATAAGTACCTGCGCACAAACCAACCGCGGTTGGTGTTGTTTGATACATCGCGTCATCCCATTGATAGGTGTAGGGTGGTGTTCCCCCCGAAACGATAGCGGTTACCGTACCGTTGCACGAAATTACCGGTGGTTCAACGCACGTGGAATTGCACAAGGCGTAAGTGGCGCTGCGGGGACTGTTGTAAGCCCATGCCGCGCCGTCAGGAATACGGGCAAAAGTCATGTTTGAAGTTGGAATGGAACTGCTGATGATATTTCTTCGGGCAGCCGGGATGCTGTTGTAGGGTGCCAGCGCGCCGGTGTAGCCGCAATCGGACATTAGCGAGTTGCATGGGGGACAGGTCATGCAGGAATTGGATTGACTTCCCCACGAAATGGCATCTTGCGGAACGCCGTTGGCATCGTAAAAGGCGAACCAGCCGCCCGCATCCGGAAACCATAAGCGATTGCCGCCACTTCCAATGCAGAAGCGGCTATCTACCACTACTTCAACTACATTCCCGCCATTTTCTACCAATAACGAAGTCGGTACGGGTGCAGCGTTCATCCCACGAATGAGCGCAAACCCTTGCGGAGGAACAACCGTCCCTTGCGGAATACTGAAACCGCCCGCATAATTGCCCCCGTCAGGGGCATTATTCCCCAAAAAATAACAAGAAATATCAACAGATTCGCATTTGTGAGGATTATATAACTCTATCCATTCCCCCAAACGGGCAGCATCACTACTATAAATTGACCCGTTACCGGTTGCCGGTGCCAACATCACTTCATTAATTAAAATGGTAGGACCATCATAAAAACAACCTTGTCCGATACAATCCGTATTGATGGTACCTGTCACCACCACAGACAATGGGTCGGGCGTTTGTGAATACCCGATGGATATGATACACAAAAATAGACCGAAAACAACACTTTTCATAATCAATTGTATTTTCACGTTAGCAGATTTTTAAAAAAAAACACAGCACATCCTTCTCTTTTGTATAGCCTCTGGAGTATTTTTAAGCAATTTTATTTGCCCGCAAAGATAAAAAATAAAATGAATCACTTGACGTTGCAATTAAAAAATTAAAAAAAACATTTTAAATTTTTTAAGAGAATCTTTTTTAGGATGTTTGATATGCTTAAATAATTGATTATTAAATAAATATCTTAATTATTAAAACATTGCATTTATTATATCTTCGTTGCCGATATTCAGGAAATAGTCGTCAATGTTAACATCTGCAAGAAGTCTTGTTATGACTTCTTCTTGGTACGGTTGATTAACGAATAATTGCTCAAAATTTTCAATATCTTGGCGGGTAAAAAAATCACCGAAAATTTTAGTTTTTTGAATAATTCCATTTTGAATATGAAGATTTACTTCAATATTTCCGCCGTTGGTGCGAATGGTTTTCGAATAATCGTATTGCGGTGAGGTGCCGAAATTCCATTGCCACGTGTTATATTTCCTATTAACTAAGTCTTGTATTTGGTTGTCATCATTTGCCGATAGTTGGTAAGTGTGACAGTTCGGATAATGGGCTTGAATATGTTGCATAATGAGTTCGCTGAAATCGGTAATGGTAAGTGGTTGCTGTAGATGTTCGCTGATATTGGTCACTCGTTTTCTTATGGATTTAACCGCTTTGTCTTGAAATTTGAGAGGGTGAACGTTTAAAGCAGCCGATAAATCTGTCATTTTTGAAGAAAAAAGTAACGTCCCGTGGTGCAATATTCTGTTTTCGAAGACACATTGAGCATTTCCGGAAAATTTTTGTCCGTTGATTGTCAAATCGTTACGACCTTCAAAGATAGCGGGGACGTCTAATTTTTGCAACACATCCAAAATGGGTTGCGAAAAAGTTCGAAAATCTCCATCCCCGCACGGGGCAATAAAAGTGTAGTTAAGATTCCCTAAATCGTGAAACACCGCCCCTCCGCCTGTAATGCGCCGCACCACTTTTATCTGATTTTCTTTCACATAATCTGCATTGATTTCTGCCAACGTGTTTTGGTACTTGCCCACAATAATGGAAGCCTCGTTACGCCACAACATGAATATCGATTCCGTAAAATTTTTCAATAAATATTCCTCTACTGCCAAATTATAGTAGGGATTTGTACTTGAATGATAGATACATAGCATAATTGTAATTTTGCCGGCAAAAATATGCTTTTTTTTATAATATCCGAGAATAATAAAAAACATGTAATTATTTGCCGTGGTGGGTGAAAAGAATTTTTTTTAACATCGGCAATTATTTTTCATATCTTTTATGTATTTTTGTACCAGTTAAAGAAATAGAGTATGTCAAAAAATATTTTAGCACAAAATATTTGGCTCGTTCGGCAGTTGGTGGACAATAAACGGATGATTTTGCAAGAGATTGCGGAAAAGTGGAAAGAAACCGATTTCGGGCGCGGTGTGGGGCTGTCAAAACGGACCTTTCATAACCACGTCGTCGCCATTGAAGAGGCTTTCAATTTGATCATCGACTGCGATCGAAAAGGGGGATACCACTATTTTATCGCTAATCCGCAAGAGTTGGCAAGCGATAGCTTATCTATTTGGATGATAGATACTTATGCTACAATAAATCAGGTGAAGAGTGATGCAAAACTGTCACAGCGGATTCAATTCGATAACATTCCCTCGGGACGGATTTACCTTTCGCAAATCATTGAAGCAATGAAAAATAATAAGATTTTGACTCTTACTTATCAGGGCTTTTGGAAGAACAAAGAAACCACTTTTGATGTTGAACCTTATTTTTTGAAAGTATTCAACTGCCGCTGGTATCTCATTGCACACAGTATCGCCGACAACACCACCCGCACCTACGCCCTTGATCGAATTTCGGATGTTGTGACCACTTCCCGTACTTTTATCTTTGATGGTAGTTTTGATATTGACTACTATTTTGAGGGTTGTTGCGGAATTATTGCCGACAAATCCATTCCTATACAACGTGTTGTGATCAGAGCTCACGGCTATTCCGGCGCCTATATAGCCACATTGCCGATTCATAGTTCGCAAAAAGTGCTGTCAAAGGATGAGGATAGTATCGTTTTTGAGTATCAGGTGCGCCCTACTTATGATTTTTTACAGTCACTGCTTAACCAAACCGACCAAATTGAGGTATTGGAGCCGATTTCGTTACGCAAAGAGATGAAAAGAATTGCACAAAATATATTATCCTACTACACAAATAGTAAATAACAGATTTTCAATGTAATAAGAACGTTTTTTTTGTTTTTATCGAATCATTTGTGCCGAAAATGTTTTGTATCGGAAATGAGGTAAGCTATTGTTGAAAAAAATTGCATTGAAAATCTACTCTTTTTTTATGAATGAATCATAAACCAAAAAGTTCATGTATCTTTGCAAGCTAATTTTTAGAAATGATACCTGAATACTTACAGCAAGGCGATTATATAGGAATTGTGGCTTCGGCTCGAAAAATCTGCAAATCTGAAATTGCACCCGCATTACAATTCTTTCAACAGCAAGGATTTCGTGTTAAATTAGGTACTCATCTTTTTGCGGACGAACACCAATTTGCAGGGAACGATACTTTGAGAGCAGCTGACTTTCAAACTTTTCTTGATGATGATGAGGTTAAAGCAATTATTTGTGCAAGAGGTGGTTATGGCTCTGTTCGATTGATAGACCGTCTTGATTTTTCCCGTTTTTTGAAATCTCCCAAATGGATTTGCGGCTACAGCGATGTTACCGTTTTTCATTCCCACATTCACAATTTGCAAGTCGCTACTTTGCATTGCACCATGCCGATTAATATTCAGCCCGAATCGTTAGATAGTATTAGTAATTTATCTATGATTCAAGCACTTACAGGAAAGCCTTTGCAATATAACGTTGCACCGTCTGCTCTCAACCGTGCCGGCGATGCAACGGGTACGCTGGTCGGTGGCAACTTGTCGATTCTTTACTCGTTGATGGAGTCTCCTTCTTCCATCAATACCGATCATAAAATTTTGTTTATTGAAGATTTGGACGAATATTTATACCACATTGACCGAATGATGATGTGTTTAAAACGTGCCGGCAAACTGAAAAAGTTGGCGGGGTTGATTGTGGGTGGAATGTCAGATATGAATGACAATACCATTCCTTTTGGACAGACGGGTGAGGAAATTGTAGCTGCTCATTGTCGCGAGTACGATTTTCCGATTTGTTTTAATTTTCCTGCCGGTCACATGGCAACCAATGTGGCTTTAAAATTGGGAACTTCCATTTCTTTGTCGGTGAACAATGAACAAGCAACGATTATATTTAACTAATAATTAAATAGTTATGAGAAAAATAAATGCTTTTTTATTAAAATTGATGCGTTATCATATTGATACGGTCAATGTTCCGCCGGAAGCACAAAAGTGTGTTTTGTTGTTTGCGCCGCACACGAGTTACAGCGATTTTATTATTGGAAGAATGTCGTTGAGTGCGATGGGGGTAAAAACGATATTTTTAATCAAGAAAGAGGCGTTTTTCTTCCCGTTAGGTACTATTTTACGTGCTTTGGGCGGGATGCCGGTGGATAGAAAAAATGTGAGAAAATTTCCTGTTTATGCCGCAGAATTTATTAAAAAACATGATAGAATTGCCTTCTTATTGTCTCCGGAAGGAACGCGAAAACTCAATTCAAATTGGAAAAAAGGATTTTATTTCATTGCACAAGAAGCCAACGTTCCCATCGCTTTAGGCTATTTGGATTATCATACCCGCCGCGGCGGAATCGGCAAAATATTTTACCCGACAGGCGATTATGACAAAGACATTGTGACAATTCAGGAATTTTACTACGGAATGTGCGGGCGCAACAAAGGACATTTTAATTTGGAGAATCAACCGTACGCTCATCCCGAATGGCTAAAAAAATCGAAAAAATAGAAACTCTCAATGTCGGATTATTGAATAATAGTGTATTTTTGTAAGAATTTGTTTTAATAGTAATTAATTAATAATCAAATATATAAATAAATAATAATGAAACAATTAATCGAATGTGTTCCCAATTTCAGTGAGGGGCGTAATCCTGAAATTATTAAACAGATTACGGATGAAGTAGAAAAGGTTGATGGTGTTAAGTTATTGGATGTTGATCCGGGATTTTCCACCAATCGTACCGTTGTAACTTTTGTGGGTGCTCCGAAAGATGTGGTGAATGCTGCTTTTCGTGTAATTCGTAAAGCACAAGAGGTGATTGATATGCGTCATCACCACGGCGATCATCCCCGTTTTGGTGCCACCGATGTATGCCCTTTGGTTCCGGTTTCCAATATTACGATGGAAGAAACCGCAGAGTACGCTCGTCAATTGGCAAAACGGGTGGGGGAGGAGTTGCAAATTCCCGTTTATTGTTACGAGCATTCGGCTTTCAAACCGGAACGCAGCAATTTGGCTAATTGTAGAAGAGGCGAATACGAAGGATTGAAAGAAAAAATTGGCAGTGAAAACTGGAAACCCGATTTTGGACCAACCGTTTTTACGGAAAGTGTTGCCAAAAGTGGTGCGTCTGCCATCGGTGCACGCGATTTTTTGATTGCCGTTAATTTTAATTTGAATACAACTTCCACCCGCCGCGCTAATGCGATTGCTTTTGATGTGCGCGAAAAAGGACGTCCTCAACGCGAAGGCGACCCAATTACCGGCAAAATCGTGAAAGATGCCAACGGCAATTCCGTTATGATTCCCGGCACACTGAAAGGAACAAAGGCAATTGGTTGGTATATTAAAGAATATGGCGTTGCTCAGGTTTCAATGAATATCACCAATACTCGCGAAACACCACTCCACGTAGCTTTTGAAGAAATTGTAAACAAAGCCGCCGTACGTGGCATTCGCGTTACCGGAACCGAAATTGTGGGCTTGGTGCCGAAGTCGGCATTGGTGGACGCAGGGAATTATTTTCTTCACAAACAACAACGCTCCCTCGGTATCGATGAAAAGGAATTAATGAAAATTGCGGTCAAATCAATGGGATTAGATGATTTAAGACCCTTCAATCCTGATGAGAAAGTAATTGAATATCTGTTAGATAAGGACAGAACGGCGGAACGATTGGTGGATATGACGTGTGCGGATTTTGCTAACGAAACGGCTTCCGAAAGTCCGGCACCGGGAGGAGGATCCATTTCTGCTTATATGGGCGCGTTGGGTGCGGCGTTGGGAACGATGGTTGCCAATCTGTCGGCTCATAAACCCGGATGGGACAGTCGCTGGGAAGAGTTCTCGAACATCGCCGTAAAAGGGCAAAAACTGAAAGAAGAACTGATCCACTTGGTAGATGAAGACACTGCTGCTTTCAATCTGATAATGAGTGCTTTTGGTTTACCAAAAGGTAACGATGACGAGAAAAAAGCGCGTAAACAAGCCATTCAGGATGCCACCAAATATGCTACGGAGGTGCCCTTCAAAACGGTACAACGCTCGTTCGATGTCTTTGAAATTTGCGAAGCCATGATTGAAAAGGGCAATCCGAACTCCATTACCGATGCCGCCGTGGGCGTGCTTTGTGCGGAGGCCGCTGTTACCGGTGCTTACCTCAACGTAAAAATCAATGCCGGCAGCTTGGAGGATAAAGATTTTGCCAATGGTATTGTTGAACAAGCACACGACTATGTAAAAAAAGCAAATGAGAACAAACAACGTTTGTTGAGCATAGTAGAATCAAGATTATAATAAATTAACTTCAAATAAATAAAAACAAATTCAAATGATAAAAGACGATTTTACAACCCGCCACAACGGTCCAAATTGTGAAGAAACCGAGAAAATGTTGCATACCATTGGCTTTAAAACCATGGATGAATTAATTGAAAAGACGATCCCGTCCGCCATTCGACTTCCTCAATCTCTTCCTCTTCCGGAAGGAATGCAAGAAGGTGAATATTTGAATGTGGTCCGTGAAATGTTGGCAAAAAACAAAATATATAAATCTTATATCGGCATGGGACATTATAACACCTATACTCCTGCCGTCATTTTGAGAAATATTTTTGAAAATCCGGGTTGGTACACGGCTTATACTCCGTATCAAGCTGAAATTTCGCAAGGAAGAATTGAGGCATTGTTGAATTATCAAACAATGGTAAGCAGCTTAACGGGAATGCCGATTGCCAATGCTTCTTTGTTGGATGAAGCTACTGCTGCCGGCGAAATGATGTTGATGTTTTATCACAGCCGCAGTCGCGAAGCCGTTAAAAATAATGTTTGCAAGTACTTCGTTTCGGAGGATGTTTTCCAACAAACGATTGGCGTAATGAAAACCAACGCTGCCCCTCATGGTATTGAATTGGTTATCGGAAAAGCAGATACGATTGAATTAGATGAAACCTATTTTGGTGCAATGGTTCAATATCCTAATCAACACGGAGCTGTTCACGACTATTCGGACTTCGTAAAAAAAGCCCAAGCACATCATATTTTTGTAGGTGTTGCTACCGATTTGTTGGCATTGACCTTGCTCACGCCTCCCGGCGAATGGGGCGCGGATTGTGTGATGGGTTCCACTCAACGTTTCGGTATTCCAATGGGTTTCGGTTCTCCTGCTGCCGGTTTCTTTGCTTGTAAAGAAGATTTTAAACGTCAAATGCCCGGACGTATCATCGGAACTACCGTTGATGCCGAAGGAAACAGAGCCGTTCGCATGGCACTTCAAATGAGAGAACAACACATTAAACGCGAAAGAGCAACTTCCAATATTTGTACGGCAAGTGCTTTGACGGCTATTATGGCGGGTTTCTACGGAATGTGGCACGGCGCTGACGGTTTGCGTAATAAGGCACTCAAAATTAACGTTTTAGCAGGTGTGTTGGCAAACGAAGCCGCGAAATACGGTTTTAAACAACATAATCAGTATTTCTTCGATACAATTTGTCTGGAAGCACCACAAGGTATTACTACAGAAGATGTTAAGAAAGTCGCTTTGAAACATGAGATCAATTTCCAATATTGGTGCAATACTTGTTTCTCCATCGCTTTAGATGAAACGGTCGTTTTAGAAAATGTAAACGAAATATTGTCTATCTTGGCAGAAGTGGCTCATAAACCTTTCACTCCCTACGTTTGCAAGGAATGCGCTAATCCGGCAATGAATATTCCGAACCAATTGGTTAGAAAATCTTCCTATATGGAACAAGACATTTTCAGTAAATATCATTCTGAAACGGAAATGATGCGTTATATGAAGAAGTTGGAAATCAAAGATTTATCTTTAAACAGAGCCATGATTCCATTGGGCTCTTGTACTATGAAATTGAATGCTGCTGCTGAAATGCTACCGTTGAGTTGGGCAACGGCGTGCGCCATTCATCCGTTTGTTCCTGCCAACCAAGCCGAAGGTTATCTTGAAATGATTCATGAAATGAATCAATGGCTTTGTACTATTACCGGTTTTAAAGCGATGTCGTTCCAACCTAATTCGGGTGCTGCAGGTGAGTATGCCGGTTTAATGGTTATTCGTAACTATCATATTCACAATGGAAATGCTCATCGTAATATTTGCCTGATTCCGGCCTCGGCGCACGGTACCAACCCGGCTTCATCGGCAAAGGCAGGCTATCAAATCATTGTTGTAAAATCGACCGAACAAGGCGAAATTGATGTTGCCGACCTGAAAGCGAAAGCAGAAGAAAATAAGGATAATTTGGCTTGTTTGATGATTACCTATCCGTCAACACACGGCGTTTTTGAAGAAGCCGTTTTGGATATTATCAAAATTATTCACGAAAATGGCGGTTTGGTTTATATGGACGGTGCCAACATGAATGCGCAAGTGGGCTTGACCTCTCCGGGTTACATGGGTGCTGATGTTTGTCACTTGAATTTGCACAAA
>CAYYHC010000044.1:0-13962 GCA_964471715.1 uncultured Lentimicrobiaceae bacterium
TCAGAACCGAATCCCGGGTGGCTTCTTTCTCTCTCCAATGATCAATCTTCAGTTTCTCTGTCTTGAGTGTTGTAAGAAGGTCAACAGATACCTTCTTGATCCGCTTAATCTCTGATGGGGTTAGTTTTTCTTTTCTCAGCAGATCATAGATAGCGAGAGACTCCTCATCCAGTTCTTCCCGAATAGCCCGATGAGCTTCATCATCCAGATCCTGAACAAATTTCAATAACTTATTCCAGGTATCCTCAATCGTCACCCGGTCCTTTTCCTGATTGTATTCATCTACAATCTGCTCATAGTGTCTCTGGAAATCGGTCCGGAGTGGGTTTTGAGACATGAGACGCTCCACCTTCCGTTCAATAACATCCTTGAGCATCTGAACAGATGTGTTCTTCGAGGGACTCCGGGCAAACTCTTCCTTGAGCCGATAGAAGTCGATCTTACTGATATCATAGACTTTTCCAGGTTCCTGCTTTAGATCAGGTTTGATATCAATCGCTCCGTCAACGACCTCATGCAGTTTACGGATGATATAGGAGGCGATTTCTTGACCGATTCTGCCTCTCAAGGTCTTGCCCCGAATATGGAAGAGGTTACCCTTGAAGCAGGTTTTAACAACGAACCCGACCAGACGGATATGCCATACTAAATTAAAAAACTGTGAATAAACGAGTTACAACTAATATCAACATAAAAAACAGAAAAGCGGAATTTGAGTATTATCTCATTTCCACTTGGACTGCCGGCATGGTATTATCGGGGACTGAAATCAAGTCGATTAGAGCCGGAAAAGCCAATCTGACAGACTCTTATTGCTCATTCGAGAACAACGAATTGTGGGTTCACAATCTGCATATCAGCGAGTATATTAATGGAAGTTATTCCAACCATGAGCCGAAACGCGACCGCAAGTTACTGCTCAACAAAAAGGAAATCAAGAAGTTACTTTCAAAATTGAACGATAAAGGGATGACCATCATTCCGACTAGGATGTGGATCAATGAAAATGGTTATGCTAAGTTGGATATTGCTTTGGCGCGCGGCAAAAAGATGTACGACAAGCGCGAAAGCATTAAAGAAAAAGACCGTCTTCGCGAAAATTCCCGCAATTACACTGACGAATAATATATCGGAACTTCTTGTATTTTTGCAAATTCAAAATTGACAGATATGTTGCTTTTAGATGACTTGTTTCGTTATAAATCGGTTTCGGTGGTTGGAATGGAAAAAAACACCGGGAAAACGGAATGTTTGAAATATATCTTGAAGCATTGCGCCGAAATTCATCATCCCATCGGCATTACTTCCATCGGTTTGGATGGAGAGACTTGCGACCAAGTGACTCAAACTGCCAAACCGGAAATTATCTTATCGCAAGGTGATGTTTTTGTAACCTCCGAAAAACACTACCGCGAACGCAAATTGGTATCCGAAATTTTAGAACTTTCGCAGCAACGCACCGCTTTAGGTCGGTTGGTGACGGCACGAGTCATTCTGCCCGGAAAAGTAATTTTATCGGGACCTACAAGTACAATCTGGTTGCGACAAATTATTGATAATATGTCACAATACGGTATCGAAACCACTTTTATTGATGGCGCACTTTCTCGCAAGAGTTTGGGATCACCCGCCATCACCGAAAGCATGATTTTGACCACCGGTGCCGCCCTTTCGCCCAACCTCAACGAATTGGTACGCAAAACCAAATTCGTCTATTCACTGATTAATCTTGAAAAATACGAGTTTCCAAATGTTTTCGCACTCATAGAAAAAGAATCCGGACTCTTTGCCATTGATGACCAACAAAATATTGTCGATTTGAATATTCCCTCCGCACTGCTTATCAACCACAAAAAAAATAACCTGTTCCGATACGGACACACTATTTTTGTTGGCGGAATAATTGGCGACCAACTGCTGAATTTGTTGAGGATGCAATCTGAAATTGCACAAACAACGTTGATTGTTAAGGACTTTACTAAAATATTTGTATCACCGGTCAACTTAAACGCTTATCTGCAAAAAGGTGGAAAATTAAAAGTATTGCTTCGTCCAAAGTTACTTTTTATCTGTGCAAATCCCTATTCGCCGGCGGGTTATCTGATGGATTCGGAACAATTGTGCCGCACCCTTTCCGCTGAATTGGGCGTTACGGTTTTTGATATTAAAAAAAATACCGAATAATAAACAATTTTAATGAATAGTTGTTTTTTCCCTATGTTTGTGTTAGGCGAAAAAATAAAATCATATATCAGCAAGCTGCGAAAGAATAAGGCGGTTAATCCTTATATTTTTTTGATAATTACATCATTATGTGTAGTTTTTACATTGACGATCAATTTTACGTGGTCCGCAGAGGATGTATCGCAGTCGGTGTTTAAAAGTACGATAGTGCTGTTTGCCTACATTGCGACTTATTATTTCATTGCTGCCACCATTCTTAAATTACTTGCTTTAATTCCGAAAATTCGGAAGCATAGGTTGTTGGTTTTAGTGTGCACAGTGTTATGTTTTCTCATCATACGTTTTATAGCAATTCATTTCCAAATTCCCCATCTGCTTTTCTCTACCGTCTTTTTTTTACCTTGTTGCGCTACGGTAGATTTGTATAGTCAAAACCTGGGAATATTATTTATCGATTCTACGCTTCTGATGTTTATCGCAACGATTGGACTGAAATACTTCACCTTTTTGCGTTGTCACCCCAAGCTTGTAAGAAATTGCTTTTTTACGGGAGTTGCATTGTTTGTCTATTTTACGGCATTATTATTGCTTTTATTTGCAGTTGTTTACATTATGGGCACCATCGTCAAGGATAACAATTTTATGATCAATCCTGACAAAATGCTATTTTTTGATGTCTATAGTATCCTGATTACTTTCATGTTTTTTATATTCTTATACAGCTTTGCATTATTGGTACATAAAGTGATGCGTGTTACCTACTTTTTTTTCAATAAAAAACCAAGGAGAATAGCATTCTTTATTTTGGCATTGTTGGGTGTGGTCAGCATTATCGTATTTACTTTCTTTCCCAATATATTAGGTTTCCCGGCTTGGATTGTTTTAGCATTTTTGGTAGTTTACCTGTTTGCGATTCTCTTGACAATACTTTACAATAAAAATAATTTTCAATTTATTTCTGTTATTGCCAACATCATTGTTTTCTCGGTATTTACTTCAATTATACTATCTTTTTTTATTGAAAATAAAGAAGCACAAGACCGACAAAATTTTATTACAAGCATCATTGCCCATAAGCCGGAAATAACGAAAGGTGATACCATTAGCAAAGAACTTCTTAACGATAACTATAATAATGTTTATAGTAGTAATAATCCGACCACTTGTTCATGGATTTCAAAATCCGATAAGTATATCAATCGTTCCTATATCAATCGTTACTCCAAGTTAACGACACAGTATTCGTTCGCATATTTTGTCAATAATCAATTAATAGATCAGTATGGTCAATATGATTATAAGTTGAATGCGAAGGATTATACCAACAGAAAGAAAAATGAAAGTCCTAATTTAGACTATGTTATTGTTCGTGATTATCGACATTATATCTATCCGCTCAATGATAAAGAGGTCATTATTATCAGTCAAAAAGAGGAGGTTGGTTTTGAGGTAATATCGTTTTTTTCCTATTTCTTTATTTCTTTTACGCTTTTTTACGTTTTTATTTTTTTCATGAGCAAATCGTTTATAAGGATGAAACGACAAACTTTGTCTTTATATAATCGATTGCTATGGACTACGTTAAGCGTATTATTATTAATCAGTTTTGTTGCCTGTACTTTATCGCTTCATTATTATGTTAAGCGTACCGAGAATGAAAGACGTGAGCAAGTAATGGTGAAGATGGGGGCTATACAATTGCGCTTTATGAAGGAGTATGGGACGTTTGAACATTTTAGAAATGATTCATCTCATTATGAAGAAGTTAGGAATTATGTTGATAAGTTGTCGAATACTTTTTTTGTAAATGTAAACTTGTACGATACTACCGGCGCTTTACTTTTTTGCTCCCAAACGGATGTGCCTGGCGTTCAAGGCAAATTGGCTCCTGAAATTTTATTGCATTTTAAACAAGATTATTCATATTATTTTGAAGAAAAATATGATGACAGCAGGTCCATTTATAGTATATACAAAACGCTTACCGATAAGAATGGAAATTTTATTGGCGTATATAATGTAAATGATGTAAAAAATCGGTATGCCCACGATTTATATATGTCATCATTTATTTCCAAATATTTGAAACTCTATGCTTTAATTATTTTCTTATCCATCTTTGCCTCTTGGCTGATATACTATTTTGTTTCCAAACCGATGGGATATATTGGCGATGCACTTTCAAGTAAAGAGCGGCGAAATAAACCGATTCATTTAAACTGGTCAGATAATGAAGAAATCGGACAATTGATTCGCGAACATAACCGAATGGTCGAAGAGTTGCGTAAAAATGCCGAATTATTGGCTAAATCGGAACGCGAAACCGCTTGGCGCGAAATGGCTCTGGAAATCGCTCACGAGATTAAAAATCCTCTTACCCCAATGAAGTTGAAAATGCAAATGTTGGAAAGAGCCTGGCAAGAAAATCGTGAAGACTTCGATAACCGGATAAAAAATGTTAGTAATTTGATCCTTTCCCAAATTGATATTTTAACCGAAGTAGCCGATACATTCTCTGAATTTTCTGATACTCAGCAAAGCACCAATACTGTAGAAAATTTGAAAGATCTTTTAATCGAACAACAGAATAAATACCCAAATACCATAGACACGACCTATATCTTTTATTTTGATAAAAATAAAGATTATTGCGCAACGGTAGATAAAAAATTGTTCGATCTAATGTTTTACTACTTAATTAAAAATGCATACCATAATCGAAAAGAAGACGGAAAATTGCAGGTGGGGATCAGCCTGACGGAAGATATAGATGAACATTATTGGCTTCTCAACTTCTCAACAGATGATTGTGGATTGGATGATGTGGATATTTCATCGGTATTTTCGATCAAATTTTCTGCCGGTAATTGCGGGCATAGTTTGTGTCTGCCTATTGTCAAGAATATCGTTGTCGGTTTCCACGGTGAAATCTCTTTTTCAACCGAAAAAGGAAAAGGTACCGAATTCTTTATTCGTATCCCCAAATTATAAATATGATTTTCCCTCCTGTTTTTAAAAAAATAGACATTACTGATGCTGATTTTTTTAAAAAGCATATCCGTAATCGTCATTTTAATTGCGATTGGGCCATTACAAATATTTTTTGTTGGCAAGATTTCTATCAGGTGGAGTGGTGCTATTTTTTGCAACATATCGTTATCCGCATTCATGTAAATGGGGGTGATGCCATCGGTTATATGGTGCATCCTCTTCATGAAGATGCAGTCTTACAACAAATTATTGATATTCTTACGCAAGATGCCGCTACATTCGGACAGCCCTTGCGATTGCTTAGTCTTGCCGAAGATGAACGCGAATTGGTGCAAGGTCTCGCCGAAGACACGTTCTTTATCGACAATAACCGCGACTACGAAGATTATATCTACCATGCTGCAGACTTGCGAAATTTGAAAGGCGCCAAGTATGCGGCAAAAAGAAACCATGTCAACCGTTTTTCTGCAAAATATGATTGGACATATCAACCGTTGACTACCGACCGATTGCAACAATGTTTGTCCTTAGAGGCGGTATGGCGGCAAAAACATACCGCACATCAAACCGAAACTTCGGCTGAACAAAAAGCGATTAAGTATGCTTTTGACCATTTTGATGAATTAGGACTTATAGGTGGTGCATTATATGCTGACAATGAGATGATTGCCTTTACGTATGGCTCCGAGATTAATGATGAAACGTTTTGTGTCCATATCGAAAAAGCCAACATAGAATACGAAGGCGTCTTTTCAGCTATTAATCATTTATTTGTCAAGCATTTACCTGAAAAATATCTCTATATTAATCGGGAAGACGATTTGGGGTTGGATGGTTTGCGAAAATCAAAATTGTCATACCACCCGGCGCACATGGAGCCTAAATTTACTGCCCTGCGAAGCGATAAAACCATGCATTCCATCATTAATCTTTGGGAACACTGTTTTGATGATGATGCCGATTATGTTGCCACATTTTTAGCACGTTACTATATCCCAGACATATCTATTTTGCGAAAAGCTGGCGATGAGATTATTGCCATGTTGTTTATGATTCCTTTCCACAGCGAATTGGGAATGATAACCTATATTTTTGGCGTCTCCACGTTGGAAAAATATCGTAATCAGGGATTGGCACAATCGATGATGAATGAAGCTATTGAAAAATGTAAAAAGCAAAAAATTAATAACATCATTCTCATTCCGGGAAATGAACGACTGAAAGATTTTTATAAAAAATTTGGATTTATTGATGCCGATATTCCGGTTGAGTTTATCGCCGATTTTGATTTTGGAACCGGTAATCCCGACAGGAATAAGGCGATGCTCCTGCCACTCAACGAACAGACTTTTGAATTGCCCGAAAATCTGCATTGTTACTATGGAGATTAGTCCTTTTTTCCTATTTGAAAAGCTTGTTTTGAGTAGATTTTTTTTTGATGGAGCTATCAAAAAAATATTAAAAATAAAGTTGCTTTAAAGCGATTTGTAACGATTTTTTTTGTAATTTCGCAATCTGTTTCAAAGAAACCCCATGTGTTTGATAATTACGGGGTTATGGTTATAATAAAAAAGAAAAATATGGTAGAAGGAGAAAAAATTGTACAGGTAAATATTGAAAACCAGATGAAGACGGCATACATAGATTACTCTATGTCTGTAATTGTTGCAAGAGCGCTTCCCGATGTGCGCGATGGATTGAAACCTGTTCATCGAAGAATATTATATGCAATGTGGGATATGGGCATCGTTTCCGGCAAACCTTTCAAGAAATCGGCGAGAATTGTCGGTGAAGTATTAGGTAAGTACCACCCACATGGCGACTTGGCAGTATATGATTCAATGGTTCGTATGGCGCAACCATGGTCACTCCGCTATCCGTTTGTGGATGGACAAGGAAACTTCGGTTCGGTGGATGGTGACAGCCCTGCTGCGATGCGTTATACGGAAGCCCGTATGCGCAAGATAGCGGAAGAAATGCTCGAAGATATTCAAAAAGATACGGTTGATTTTAGAAATAATTTTGATGATTCGTTACAAGAACCGGTCGTGCTTCCTGCTAAAATCCCGGGACTACTTGTTAATGGTTCATCCGGTATTGCCGTAGGTATGGCTACCAATATGGCACCCCATAATTTGAGCGAAGTGTGCGACGGCATTATTGCCTATATCGAAAATCGTGACATCACCGTTTCAGAATTAATGGAGTACATCAAAGCTCCCGACTTTCCGTCCGGCTGTACCATTTATGGATACGATGGCGTGAGAGAAGCTTTTGAAACGGGACGGGGTAGGATTATTATGCGCGGCGACGTGAATATTGAAGAAGAACACGGCAAATCGAAACTAATCGTTACTTCACTTCCTTATCAAGTTAACCCTTCCGAAATGATTCGCCGTACCGTCGATCTTGTGAAAGAGGGTAAAATTGATGGAATTTCCAATATTGAAAATCTTTCCAACAAAAGAAACGGAACTCGCATCGTTTATGAACTGAAAAAAGAGGCTATCCCTAACGTCGTTTTAAATAAACTCTACCAATATACCTACCTCCAGTCATCTTTCAGCGTCAATAACGTTGCTTTGGTCAACGGTCGTCCTATGACGCTGGGATTGAAAGACTTGATTGTTGCTTATGTTAAACACCGTCACGAGATTATCATTCGCCGTTCCGAATTTGAACTCAAAAAAGCCAAAGAACGCGCCCATATTCTGGAAGGATTACTCAAAGCATTAGATATTATTGATGAAATTATTGCCTTAATTCGTGCTTCCAAAAATGTTGACGAAGCGAAAACCGGATTGATGACCAATTGGGGATTTAGCGAAATTCAGGCTCGTGCCATCGTCGAAATGAGATTGCGTCAACTGACCGGATTGGAAAGAGAACGCTTGCAAGCCGAATATGACGAATTAATGGCATTGATAGAATATTTGACTAAAGTTTTAGCCGAAGAATCTCTTCAAATGCAAATCATTAAAGACGAATTGACGGATATTAAACAACGTTATGGTGACGAAAGACTTTCAAAAATAGAATATACCTCTGCCGATTTTAAAATTGAAGACACCATTGCAGATACGGAAGTTGCTATTACCATTTCGCATTTGGGATACATTAAACGAACTCCTTTGAGTGAATATAAAGTTCAAAATAGGGGAGGAAAGGGATCCAAAGGCGGCGGCTCGCGCGACGAAGATTTTATCGAACATCTTTACACGGCAACCAACCATAACTATTTGCTTTTCTTTACCGAAAAAGGAAAATGTTTCTGGTTGAGAGTTTTCGAAATTCCGGAAGGTACCAAAACATCGAAAGGTCGCGCCGTTCAAAATTTGATTAATCTTGAAAATGACGATAAGATCAAAGCGGTTATCAATATTAAGGATTTAACTGATAAAGAATACATTAATAATAATTTTATTATTCTGTGTACCGAAAAAGGTATCGTTAAAAAGACCTCGCTGGAAGCTTATTCCCGTCCACGTTCCAATGGTATCAATGCTATTATTATTCGTGAAGATGACCATTTATTGGAAGCTCAATTGACCAATGGCAACAGTGAAATTATGTTGGCACTTCATTCCGGAAAAGCTGTTCGTTTTAATGAAAAGAATGCTCGTCCGGTCGGTAGAAATGCTTCCGGCGTCCGCGGTATTACCTTGGCTAATCCTCAAGATTTTGTCATCGGTATGATTTGCATCGACAATGCGGATAATAATGTTCTGGTAGTTTCTGAAAACGGCTACGGAAAACGTTCTTACTTAGATGATTACAGAGTAACCAATCGTGGTGGTAAAGGTGTTAAAACGATAAATGTTACCGATAAAACCGGTGGCTTAATCGCACTGAAATCAGTAACCGATGAAGATGACTTGATGATTATCAACCAATCCGGATTGACGATTCGTCTGCACGTTGAACAACTTCGCGTCATGGGACGTGCCACCCAAGGTGTGAGATTAATCAACATTAAAGCTAACGATTCCATTGCGGCCGTTACGCAAGTTCCTAAACAAGAAGACGAAGAAGAGTTTGACGAAATCGAAGGAACCGAAAACAATGCAGAATCAACAGAACAACCCACCGAACCGACAGCAGAAGAGTAGAGGATAGAGAAACCGAGGTTCGATTTTGAGAAACCCCTTAAAACAAATTAATATGAAAAGAGTATCGTGTATTATTATCTTCGTTTTCGCTTGTGCTGAAGCATTCGCGCAAAGTTCGCAATTGCCTAAAGCTGCTAATGACTTCATTAGTACGTACTTTACGGATAGCCAAGTTACGAATGTGATAGATGTCAGTTCTTCCATCAATCCGTATCGTGTTGAGGTTAGTCCTGATTTTACCATTATTTTTGATGCCTCCGGTAATTGGCAAACCATTGAAACAGCCGGTAGCACACTCCCGGAAACACTGCTACAAGATAACACAAAATCCTACATTTTAAGTAAATACGAAAAATTAGGTATGATTATGAGGATTTCCAAAGTTGGGAATAAAAAAGAAGTTACTTTCTTTGACGGCGTTATTTTCTCGTTCAATGAAACCGGTAGTTTTGAACGCATCGTTAAAAACTAATTGTGGTGATTAATCATTTTTTTCTCTTTTATTATGATGAAAGTTGAGGTGTTTTTGAAAATATAGTCTTGATTTTGAAAAGGTTACATTCAGCAATGTAGAAGTATTGATAAATCAAAGTGTTTATTTAGGATAGTTGAGGTTCATTATTTCTTTGTATTGATGGAGAATTATAATGTTTCAATTTAAAAGTTATGTTCGAATCACAAAGTTTTAAATACAAATTATCTCCGGAAAGTGAGAATGTGGAATATAAAGAAAAAATGACCGATACGCTTGAAAAAGAGGTTGTTTCATTTCTAAATGCTAATGGAGGGTGTATTTACATTGGTGTTAAAGATAATGGTGAAGTGGTTGGAGTATCCAATATAGATAAGTTGCAGTTGCAAATTAAAGATCGCCTGCTTTCGGGTATTGTACCAAGTGTAATGTCGCTTATATCTTTGTCTATAGAAAATTTTACAGATAAAACAATATTAAAAATTTCTATAAAACAAGGTGTTGAAAAACCCTATTATATTAAAAATAAGGAACTTTCAGAATCAGGTGCATTTGTGCGAGTGGGTAGTTCTGCTCATCCAATGACGCAAAGGATGATCAATACATTTCAGAAGAAATCATTTCCAAAATCAATTATAAATATAGAATCGCCTGAACAGGATTTGACATTTGCCGAATTATTTATACATTATCGTCATTTTAGTAAGCCGCTCAATGAAAGCACTTTTGCTAAAACTCTAAATTTTCTAACGAAAGATGGAAAGTATAACTATCTTGCTTATTTAATGGCAGATAATAACCAACTTTCTGTAAGATTTGCTCGTTTTAATGATTCTGGTGAGCGATTTGAATTACTTGAAAAAGCGATAGAATACGGGAATTGTTGTTTAATTACATCCATTCAGCGAATTTTGGATAGGTATGAAATTGAGAATATTACTCTTTCACGTCTTACAGGGGCAACTCACCGCATTGATAAACGTTTGGTCGATTCAAAATGTTTGCGTGAGATTGTTATAAACGCTTTTGCACATAATGATTATTCGTATGGAATGTTGCCAATTTGTGAAGTGTTTCAAAATCGTTTTGCAGTGCGTTCTTATGGTGGTTTGGTGCCACAATTAAGCATTGATGAGTTTTTTCAGGGTGTTTCCTCTTTGCGTAATCCTGAACTTATGCGCATTCTTAAGGATTTGGAATTAGTTGAGGGATTGGGATTTGGTATTCGTGGCATTACTAAAATATATGGTCGTGAGATTTTTGAAATTTCTGATAATTCTCTTTATGTTATATTGGCTTTTGACAAATCAACGCTAGAAAGTAAGGTGGAAAGTAAGGTGGAAAGTAAGGTGGAAAGTAAGGTGGAAAGTAAGGTGGAAATTATCAATTTAATGAAGAATAACCCCAAAATTACAGTTAAAGATATTGCGCTACATACAAAATTAAGTATGTCCGGTGTCGAAAAGAATATCAAACAATTAAAAAGTGAAGGGAAAATTAAACATATTGGCCCAACCAAAAATGGAAAATGGATTGTAATAGAGACGATTAATTGAAATTATTATATTATGATTGTTTTGGTCTGTTAAATATATTTCCTTATTTTGATCTTCTTTTGATGCGCTAAGATGGTCTATACTAATAATCTAATTGTTGCGTTTAGCCTTTATGAAATATATTCTAATAGTTATTTTTAGCTCATTCATCAGCCTCACCCTTCAGGCGCAAAGCGATTCCGTGCCTATCAACTTGGATAAAGTGCTGGTAACGCCGAAAGATAATCCTGCTCACCGAATTATTAATAATGCCGTTGCCAACAGAGACCGCAATGCCGCCTTTTTTTGTGAATCTTTTCAATATTATAGTTATCAAAAATTATGGATTACGCCCAAAGATTCTTGTGATACAACTTTTAAATATTATCTGTTTCTAACAGAAAACGTTACAAAAATTTCATATCAAAAACCGGACAAACAAAACGAAAAAATTATTGCCTCTAAAACTTCAGGGTTGAAGAATCCTCTGTTTAATATGGCTTTTCGTCGCTTGCAATTCAATAATTTTTATCAAAGCGATTATCTTGAATTGTTTGAAATAAAATACGTAAGCCCCATTTCGCGTACCGCCACCCGCCAATACTATTTTGAAATGAGTGATACTTTGTACGATGGCAATGATACCATTTTTGTTATTCATTTTCAACCCAAACCGAAATCCGTTTTTAAGTCTTTAAAAGGAATCCTTTACATTCATTCCGAAAATTATGCCGTACAGCGTATTGAAGCGGAACCGTTTTTACAAAATGAAATGTTTAAAATATCTGTCAATCAGGAATATAAAAAAGAGGGAAACGGCACTTGGTTTCCTTATAGGTTCAGTGCCGTAATGCCATTTCCCCGCACAAACCCCTCTATCGACTCTTTAAATCTCCTCTGTCTTTCCACTATTTCCATCAAAGATATTAAAATTAATCTTCCTCTTAAAAAAAGTGAATTTGGATTATACGACTTTGAAGAACAAATCGAATCAGAAAAAAGCGGAAATACTTTTTTAAATACCTATCGTGATAATTCATTAACTAAAAAAGAATTAAGTACTTATAAATTGATTGATAGTGTCGGAAAGGCAGCAAAAATAGACAAAAGTATCAATGTACTTTCCTCATTGTTGTTGGGCATGATACCCATCGGACCGATTGATCTGGATCTGTTTAGCGTTGTGAATTACACTCATTACGAGGGCTGGCGTTTCGGTTTGGGACTTTATACCAATAACAAACTTTCAAAAAGAATTCATTTTGGGGGCTATTTAGCTTACGGACTGAAAGATAAAGCCTGGAAATGGGGCGGAATGGCGGAGTGGCTGATTTATCGTCCCCGTAATCTTTCCCTCAAAGTAAATGTTTCGCACGATATTGTTGAAAGTGGGGAGACCAACTTGATATCTAAAGAAGAGACTGGCTTACTCAATGGAGAATTTTACCGACATTGGATTATCAATAAATTTGATGACAGTAAAAAAATATCGGCAAAAATGCAAATGCAAGTTACGAAGTGGTTAACTGCAAGTATTACAGGTATTTATTCACAGAATAAAACGTTATATGATTACCAATTTACTTCGTTTGTTACAAATAATACCTCCTTTTTGGCCTATAACAATTTCGTGCTCCGTGGCGGAATACGGATTGCTTTTAAAGAATTTACATACAAAACTGCTGATCTTACCTTATACCAACCCTCTCCCTATCCGACTTTGCAATTGATTTATGAACGAGGAATGAAGGGCGTATTTGAAAGCGATTTTAATTATAATAAAATTAATGCAAGAATTCATTACCGTCAGCATTATAAAAAATTGGGATACAGCTACTTGACTATCAATTTCGGGATTATTGACGTTCCGGTTCCTTATTCTTTGCAATTTGTATCGCCGGGCGGATACGAACAATTGGGATTTGACGGTAAAGAGCAATTTGCAACGATGCGTCCGAATGAATTTTTGTCAAGTGCCAATATTTTTGTTTTTTTGCGCCATAATTTTGGAAAAATGACGCATGGTAAACGATTCTCTCCGCAAATTGAATTATGTCAAAACATTGGCTTCGGGTGGCTTCGGCAACCAGAGGTACACCAAAATATCACTTTTAATACAATGAATAAAGGTTATTTTGAAGCCGGTTTGCTTATTCATAACTTAATTTCCTACAAAGATTTTTTGGCAATGGGGGTGGGGGTGTTCTATCGCTATGGGGCTTATGCATTTGCTAATGAGCAAGATAACTTTTCTTTCAAGGTTTCGTTGACGGTTCCGCTTTACGAATAATATTCAATTTTATAGATCTAAGCAATCACAAATTACCACAGAAGCAGCCATGCAACCGAAAATGGCGGGCATGTAAGAAATCGTTCCAACGGTGGAAAGTTTATTCTTCTCAGGGTCCGCATCAATAACAATTGCTTCATTACGAACAATTTCCCGAGAAAAAACGACCTTAAAACCACTTTTAATATCCATTTTGTGTAATCGTTTGCGAATGGCGTGAGCTAATTTGCATTGATAGGATTTGCTAATGTCGGCAATTTGTACCATTGTGGGATTTAACTTTCCGCCCGCGCCCATCGCCGACACGATTTTTAGATTGTTTTTTAAAGCGTGGTAAATAAGAAAAACTTTCGGTGAAAGTGAATCTATTGCATCTACAAC
>CAYYHC010000045.1:0-13561 GCA_964471715.1 uncultured Lentimicrobiaceae bacterium
GGTCTGCAACCCGAAAACGACTAACAATATTGAACTTAGTAGTATGAAATACTTATTGTTCAATGAAAATTTTATGATTTTATCTAACATAATTCTGCAATTTTAGTGGACGTGCCCTGAATGAGCATCTAAAGTACCGTTGCTTTTTGCCAATTTCACTAATATGGTGCCCCGCGTCACCAAACGCTGAGTAGGGGATAGCGAAGACAAGACCTCTACATTTACCCCGTCGCTACTCCCGATTTGTATCTGTTTTTTCTCAAATAATTCGGGCGTCAATTGTACAAAAACAAAATAATTGCCTTGTTCTTCTATAATAGCAGACTTGGGAATGACGGTGGCTTGTTGATTATTTTCGGATTTAAACCAAACATCCACGAAACTGCCAAAGGTAAACGAACCCGTATTGTTGATTTCTAACGTAATGGGTAACATATAGTTATCATTCGATACGGTGCGTCCGTAGGACAGTATTTTTCCGTTAAGTTCTTCTAATGTATATACTTTTTGAGCGATGGGGTTGGCAATATTGGCAGTGGTAATAGTGGACAAATAACCGGCATATTTCTGCGGAATATCCGCTTGCAAAACCAAATTCCTGTTTTGAGAAACAGTTGCAATAGTTTGACCAACAGATATATACGCACCGTTCGCTACATTTATCTGTTTTAAATAACCGGTTAATGGCGAGGATACTTTTTCGCCGTTGGCACCGATCACTTTACTCAAATTCTCATAAATTAATTTTGCATTTTCATAAGTATTGGTAATCTCAAGAAAATCTTTTTGTGACACTATTTTACTATCTACCAATGATTTAGCGCGGTCATAATTACTTTTTGCCCGGGTGTAGTTGTTGCGGGCTTCGTTGAGACGTAGTGTGGTATTGTCATCAATAAAATCGTTTCCCGAAACGGCAAATAGTGTCGAGCCTTTGGTGACTGCTTTTCCCGCAAAAATATCGGTGGCGGTATAGTACAAAATTCCGCTCGTTTTCGCTACAATTGCCATTTCTTCGCCCTGTGCCGGCATGATTTGGGCTACCGTTTGGATGACTTGTCCGAAAGGCATCGTGTGCGGAACGTCTGTCGCAAAATCGGTTTGCCACGATTGCTCTTTGGTGAATTTAATGGCTGTATTGCTCTGAATGGTAGCTTCTTCCGCTGCATGCAGTGCCGCCTCTTCGTTATCGTAAACAGTAATATTGTCAATTTTTAACTCGGAAGTGTCGATACCGGTGACTATTGTAAAATAAAGTACTCCCTTACCGCTCTGCTTCGGAGTAAGTTGAAATTGGTAAATTCCTTTTTCCGTCGGCGTGCTTAATGTCTGTGTCATTCTTTCATTTCCTACTGTTAATGAAATAGTTACACTTCCTTTTTCCAAAGGTTTAAAGGTATTCAGCCATGTAAAATGTGCCAAAATGGGTGACGGATTTCCTACAGAAAATGGATGTATTTCGGTATAAACCTCAAAGTCATTGTTGTATGCTGTTAATTGAAGGTGCGCATCTTCGTGCTCATGTTCTTCGTGTTCATCGTGATGATGATGGGTGCATGCCGACAGCAAAGCGACAACGCACAATACATTTATTAAACGTTTCATATTACGTACTATTTAAAATTTGAATAAAAAATAAATTTCAAAAATTAAATAATAGTAGGCGGGGCACGTAAACCGGCTGCGGAAAAAAATTGTAAAATGCTGTATGAAAAACACTTTTCGCCATCAGGAACCACTTCTGTTAGCAAAAGTGCAACATCAAAATCGTAATTGGAAGTCGTTCCAAATTCAAAAGAGGTGTTTTGTGAATCATCAGTGCTGCATTCGGTCTTCAGTTCGTCGTTTTCGTTATTCAGAACGACCGGAATATTTAAAGTGCAACATTCTTGCGAAGACGAATTGTCTTGATGGTGATGATGACTTTTATCGGAGCAACATGATGCTTCTAAATGATTGATATTAAAGCAAATAAGTTGGTGATGATGATGATGCGGAACGACAGAGTGCAACATGTACAGGACAAGTGCCAACATCATAAACACGGAAGAGATTTTATTTTTCATCACTATTTGAATTCATCAAAACCGGCGGCAAAGATACTATTTAATCGTAAATAAAATAGATGCGAATTAAATTTTTTAAAATATTTATTGTTCGCCTACTATCGAAATAAAGGAAAAAACAAGTTATCATTACAATTTAAAGAAAAAACAAATGTCGAAAGTGATCTTAAAGAAAGTTTTGAGAGTAAGTGATCGTACCCAAACTGAAATTTTGGAAATACAAATGAATGATTAGACAAGGCTGATTAACTGCAAACAGAGAAGTGGAAAATGAGTGTAAAT
The DNA here is from genome assembly GCA_964471715.1 of uncultured Lentimicrobiaceae bacterium. Taxonomy (GTDB): domain Bacteria; phylum Bacteroidota; class Bacteroidia; order Bacteroidales; family WCHB1-69; genus UBA1756. The sequence continues at coordinate 2,349 of CAYYHC010000045.1, forward strand.
CAAAATCAACAAACCATTTTGGGTGCGGTTGTCCATGATTTCTCAAAAAAAGTGACGAAACCACTTTTTTAAGTGACGAAACGTGTGAAAAATCCTTGACAAATAGCATTATTGAAAGTATCTTTGCAGCCTCATTAATTCTAAAGAAGCTGCCAATGAAAAAACTCATTTTGTTCTGCCTGATTCCGCTATTATCAACTCCACTTTGCGCACAAGATTCTACCTCTTTTGTAGTCGCTTTTTATAATGTTGAAAATTTATTTAACCCCAACGATGATAGCCTCACCAATGACGATGCGTTTACGCCTCACGGTTTCAATCATTGGACTTTTAAGAAGTATCTGCGGAAAATTAATCATATCGCCAAGGTCATTCTGGCAATGAATCAATGGAATCCGCCCGACATTATCGGGTTGGCGGAAATCGAAGAACGAAGTGTCCTCAATCGTCTCTGCTATCATTCCTCACTTAAAAAATATAACTACAAGTGTGTCCATTATGATTCGCCTGATCAACGCGGTGTAGATGTGGGATTACTGTATCGTTCTGATAGAGTGATAATTAGTTATAGTGAGCCCATTAAGATTGTTTTTCCTTTCGACACAGCGGCTCGTAATAGAGATGTTTTGTATGTCGTTGCGCATCTTTCAAAAACGGATTCTATTCACATTTTTGTTAACCATTGGACTTCCCGTTATGGCGGATATGCACCCACAATTCCTAAACGTAATTATTATGCGGCGGTCGTGAAATGGAGAACTGATTCTATTTTTTCGAAAAATCCATCCGCGAATATTCTCATTACCGGCGATTTTAATGACTACTTGACTGATGAAAGTATTCATGATGTTCTACAGGCCGGTAATCCTGATGAGGAATCACATCAAAATTATGCACTTTTTGATTTAATGTATCGTTTTTTGACCATGTCGAATGTCGGAACGCACAAACGTCAAGACTTTTGGGGATGTTTAGACCAATTCATCGTCTCTTCTGCCTTGCTTTCAGAAAAAAATTCTTTGCAAATTGAGGAACGAAAAGCGAATATCTTTCAAGCCGATTTTTTACTTGAACCGGACGAAAAATTTGGTGGAGATAAGGTCTATCGCACATTCTTGGGACCTCGCTATATTGGCGGTTATGCCGACCATTTGCCCATCTTCCTGAAATTGAAGATTATTACTGACGATTCGTGATTTTTTGTCAAGATTTGGACGCTGTTTTGTATTGTTTTATGTCGTCAAAACAATGAAGAATATTTCTATTTTTGAATGTAAATAACTTTTATATAGTGTTTTAGTATCTTTAAGTTTGACTTCACACCTATTTTTATTCATTAGTACGTGATCGTTGCAATTTATAGTATCTTTGCGCTCAATTAAAAATGATCATAATGAAAAAAATATTGATAACCTTTGCTGCCGTTTTATTCGGATTATGCTCTTGGGGACAGAATCCCACATTAGTTTTGGAATCTTCTCAATATAGTGTTGCTGTTGGAGAACAATTGACATTATCTCTAAAAATTGTGGATCCGAATTTGCCTGAAATAGTGAAAAATATGAATTATTCTGTGCAAGATGATTTGTCCTTTTTGTCATTGTTTAAAATGCAAACGGATGAAAACAGCGACTATCAAAATGCGTTTGTTTACACATTTAATATCTCTCCTCAAAAAACAGGAAAATGCGAGATTGGTCCGTTTAAAATAAAATACCAAGGTAAAACGTTGCAATCTAATGTGTTAACAATAGATGTAACCGGTGTTGCTTCAGCGATTACGATTACTGCTCCAGAAAAAATTGAGGTCAACGAGCCGGTGACTATCGAGCTTTCCGGAGATTCCAAGAGTTTGTCCAAAATAAGTATGATAGAATCGGAGGATTATAAAGTGCAGTCCACCTCAAGTTCCAACTCCATTTCTATTACAAACGGGGAACGCGTTGTGACATCTACCAAAAAGTTTGTTGTAAAATTTTTGAAATCAGGCACTTTTGCAATAGATCAGTCCATTTTTATCACGAACGATGGTAGTGAAATCAATATTATTCCAATATACGTGGAGGTCGTTGCAAAGAGCACGGGCGTAAAATTGTAAATTATTCTGCTTTTGTTGTTTATCTGACTGTTTATAATAAAACAAAAACGATATCCGATTTCTTTCATTCTTACATTAAAAAAATCATGAAATAGTCCTTGTTTATTGAAAAATTTTATTTAATTTTGCGGCTTGGTAATAGTGAAGTGAGAAAGATAGATGGGTAGGAGGCCTTTAATAATTATTCGTTGATTATAAACAAGTTAAAAAATATAATACGATGAAGCAAAAACTTATTTCAATTGAAAATGCACTTTCAAAAATTAAAAGTGGAATGACTATCATGATTGGCGGTTTTTTGTCTGCCGGTTCTGCAAACCGTCTTTTGGAAGAAATTTCCAAAAGTGATATTACCGATTTGACGGTTATCTGCAACGATTCTGCTTATCCGGAAAAAGGTATCGGTGTACTTATCGCAAGCAAAAAAGTTAAGAAAGCGATTGTTTCTCATATAGGTTCCAACAAATGTGCGATTGAACAATTGAATAATAAAGAATTGGAAATTGAGTTCGTTCCGCAAGGTACTTTGGCTGAAAGAATTAGAGTTGCCGGTGCCGGATTGGGTGGCGTTTTAACTCCTACCGGTTTAGGTACGATCATGGAAGAAGGCAAACAAAAAATGACTATCGACGGAAAAGAATACCTTTTGGAAAAACCGCTTCGTGCCGATATCGCATTACTCGGCGCAAGCGTTGCCGACGAAAGCGGAAACTTGGTTTACAAAGGAACTACTCAAAATTTTAATCGCGTGATGGCTACAGCTGCCGACCTCGTAATCGCGGAAGTCAAAGAAATTGTGAAAGTAGGAGAAATTCCAATGGAACAAGTACATACACCGGCCTTGTTTGTCGATTTTATGGTTCAAGCATAATGTTTTGACATTATAATGAACTACTATCAATTTCAAAAAGCCTATGGGAAAAATATTAATAGTTGATGATGAACCTGTGATCCGCAGTACCTTACGTGAGGTATTAGAGTTCGAAGATTATGAAGTATGTGAAGCCGGAAGCGGATTGGAAGCCTTGGAAGTCGCTAAAACGGAAAAAATAATTCTTGCCTTCTTGGATGTTAAAATGCCCGGAATGGACGGAGTCGAAACATTGGAGAAAATTAAAGAATTGTATGATTTTCCGATTATTATGATTTCTGCACATGCTACAATTGATAAAGTCGTGGAAGCTATCAAAAAAGGAGCCTATGATTTTATCTCTAAACCGGTTGACTTGAATCGGCTGCTCATTAGTACACGTAATGCAGTAGAAAAAGTTCAACTCGTTAACGAAACATTGAATCTCAAAAAGAAAATCGACCAAAAGAACGAGATAGTCGGTGACTCAGAACCAATTCAACAAGTAAAAAACATAATAGATAAGGTTGCTCATACTGATGCTCGCGTGATGATTTTGGGCGAAAGTGGCGTTGGAAAAGAATTGGTGGCTCATTGGCTACATCAGAAAAGTGAACGCGCAGCGGCTCCTTTCATAGAAGTTAATTGTGCGGCGATTCCGTCCGAATTAATCGAAAGCCAACTTTTCGGTCACGAAAAAGGCTCCTTTACCTCTGCCATAAAGTTGAAAAAAGGAGACTTCGAACTGGCTAACGGTGGGACTATCTTCTTCGACGAAATCGCAGATATGAGTCTCGAAGCACAAGCAAAAGTCCTTCGTGCTCTACAGGAAAATAGAATAACAAGAGTGGGGGGCGAAAGAGAAATTCCTGTTAATGTGCGTGTAATTGCCGCCACCAACAAAAATCTTCAAGAAGAAATCAAGAAAAAAAGATTCCGCGAAGACTTATACCACCGTCTTTGTGTAATCGTCATTCAGGTACCGCCACTACGTGACCGGGCTGATGATATCCCCCTCTTAGTCCACCATTTTATTAAAGATATTAGCGAAAGTGCCGGAAAACCACCACGCAAAATTTCAGATGAAGCTGTCAAAGAACTCCAAACCTATCCTTGGACCGGTAATATCCGCGAATTGAGAAACGTGATTGAAAGATTACTCATCTTATGCGATGGATTGATCACTATGGAAGATGTCCGCTTTTATACGAACCGACCTTTAATACAGGCAAGTTGATAATCAATTAATTATACATTCATTATGACGTATGATCATCTGCTTAAACAAACCGATACCTTTTTTCTGTTAGCCGGACCTTGTGTCGTGGAAAATAGAGAAATTACCTTTCAAATTGCGGAGACTATCGTGAATATTTGTCACCAATTGTCTATCCCATACTTTTTTAAGGCATCCTATCGCAAAGCTAACCGCTCTTCACTGCAATCATTTTCCGGTATTGGCGACGAAGCCGCATTGCAAATTTTGGCAGATGTAAAATCTCACTTTCAAGTACCCATCGTTACGGATATTCATACGGAAGAAGAAGCTGTCATGGCAGCAAAAGTGGCAGATATTATTCAAATACCGGCGTTTTTATGTCGTCAAACATCACTGTTAGTCGCAGCTGCCCAAACCGGTAAAATTGTTAATATTAAAAAAGGACAGTTTTTATCGCCTGAATCGATGCGCTTCGCCGTTGAAAAAGTACGCGCCGCCGGCAATGAACACGTGATGCTCACCGAAAGAGGAACCACCTTCGGCTATCAAGACTTAATCGTTGATTTCCGAGGCATTAAAACAATGCAAGAAAATCATTGTCCCGTTGTCTTGGATTGCACCCATTCCTTACAACAACCCAATCAACTCAAAGGAGTTACGGGCGGGCATCCCGAACTGATCGAAACTATTGCCAAAGCCGGTATCGCTGTCGGATTCGACGGACTATTCATTGAAACTCATCCTAATCCGTCAAAAGCTCTTTCTGATGGTGCTAATATGCTGCCATTGAATGAATTACAACCTCTTTTGACGAAACTGTTGAAAATAAAAAAAGCCCTTATATAGCTCTTATATAGCTCATATTATTTTATTAAACCCTTATCGCATGAAAAAAATAACTGTTTCTCTTATTTTCTTTTGTTCGGTTATGTCTATTATGGCGCAACATACGCCCGAACAATTAGTACAGGAATTTCAAAAAATTCAAAAAATTAATGAAGATAAAGATAGTGAAGAAGCTTTTCTATCCATTTATTCTATTATCAATAACCATATTACGAATTGTGATAAAACCCCGGACAATGCATCTGCCATTGCGGCTAAAGCAATATGGCATAACCAAATGGCGGAATTGTTACAAAATTATCTTTCGGAAAATTCCTATCGTTTTCGTTATAGAACCACTTCCGAAACCACTGATTGGAACTCGCCCGAAACGTGGACCAAGCCGGTTTTTGTGCAGCAAATCATTTCGCATCATTTATCTGCTCTCGAAAATGAAAAAGTTTTGCAAAATACGCCCATAGATAAATATAAAGTTTTGTTGGATACGACTTTAGGAGAAGAACATCGTCCAACCTTGTACGACTTTTTAACCTACCGCTTTTGTCAATTTTTGAATGATGATGAGATGGAATTGCCACAGCCCGTAGTCCCCTTTGATATTAATAATGCAGATTATTTTGCTAATAATGAGCAATTTATTGCAATGAAACTTACCACTCCCGATTCTCTTGCTTTGCATTACCATTGGCTGCGCACGATGCAAAAATTGACCGCTTTTCATCTTAATTCAAAATCTACATTGCCCATTATTTCGCTTTCACTGTATCGTTTAAAACAATTATACGAAATCACTTCATTCTCCGAGAAATCACCCTTGTACGAATCTGCATTACTTTCTTTATCGGATACTTACAAAGAAAAAGCCGGTTATGAGGAGATATGCGCACAATTGGGAGATTATTACGCCGAGCGTGCAGAATCGGAGTTTTCTCAAGCCGATGATTATATTACAGCAATAATGTGGTATGAACGGGCAGCACACTTTGCCCCCGCCACTATCGCCGCCAACAACGCCAAGTGTGAAATAGAAAAAATCCAAAAAATTAGTATAAATGTCACCATTAACTCTCTTGTATCAACCGACCGACAGCTCATCTACTTCAATTCTAAAAATTGTGATTCTCTATATGTGGTGGTCGTAAAAATGTCCCAAGATGATTATCTAAATTCAAAATATATCGATTTTGCGCGTGAAAAGGTGGTTTATGAAGATATCGTCACCATTGACAATCAGCATGATTATCGGAGCAACAATACATTGTCAGCATTGCCCTCATTGCCGTTGGGAACGTATGTTGTTTTCGTTTCACACGCCCCTTTTCGCAATTTGAAAGTGAATTTTGAGAAAGAATTGGTCGGTTTGAAAGCCATCAATTCTGCCTTATTTCAGGTTACGGATCTTAATAGTGCGTATAGAATGAATGAAAATATAACTGAAGTTTTTGTGACGAATCGTAGGACAGGTGCACCGGAAGAGAACGTTTTGATTCGGGTATATCAAAAAAAGTATGAATCCTATCGGAAAACTACCCGATCGCTTCTTCAGTCATTATCAACCGATGAAAACGGTAAAGTAACCTTTAATGCAAAATCGGAAATCATACTTGAAGTTTCAAAGGATAAAGACAAATTGCCGGATTTAACTATTTATGTTTATGATTGTTATCGCGAACCTACTTTGACTTCATTACAAACCGGTTTATTGTTGGACCGCAGTATTTATCGACCGGGGCAAACCGTCCATTATAAAGGTATTCTCTACCGGCGGAATAGTAAAATTGAATCTTCTGTTGTTGCTAATCAGTCATTAAGATTGGCTTTGAAAGATGTAAACGGACAGGTTATCGCTAATGATACGTTGAAAAGTAATGAGTTCGGTTCTTACGCAGGTGATTTTGTGATTCCTTTACAAGGATTGTCCGGATGGTACACTGTTACTGTATTTCCTGTTGATACTGATGAATCGATAGGTCATATAAATTTTAGAGTAGAAGAGTACAAACGACCGCAGTTTGAAATTGTCATGGATGTGCCGAAGGGTACTTATAAGTTAGGAGAGGAGGTTGCGTTGTCCGGAAAAGTGAGCGCAATGGCGGGCTATGCTTTGCCTAATGTAAAATACGAATATTATGTTTTCTGCAAAACGCATATTCCTTGGCGTTGGTATTATCAACCCTCTTACAATAATAATCAACGCCAGATTTTGAAAGGAACCGGACAAACCGATGAAAACGGTCTTCTGACCATTCAATTCCCTACCGAAACGCAAGATAATTTGCAAGCCTATTTCCCCATTTATATCTTCACGGTTGAGGTGAAAGTGACCGATGCCAACGGCGAAACTCAGGTGGCTACTTCCATGGTGAGTGTGAGTCGAAAATCACTGCTTTTTGATTTTAGAATTCCTGATGTCATTGTGAACGGCGAAACCCCTAATCACTTTATATTGCGGACGACCAACTTGTCGCAACAACCCTTGTCGGCAAAAGTCGATTATAAAATCGAATCTTTGCAAATGCCCGACCGATTTTTAGTAGCTCCGTCATATATATTTTATGTGCCAAATAATGCAATTATTAACAAAAAAACTGCCGCACAATTTCCGGGACTCGCCTTTAATGGTGAAAATCAGGTGCAGAATTGGAAAACGAACGCGCTCATAACAGAAGGCACTTGGCTCACTTCCGATACCTTCTCTTTTTCTATTCCGAATCTGCAAAACTATCAAGAGGGATATTATAAACTATCTGTCAGTACTACTGATATTTACGGAGAAATAATTGAAGATTGCCACTATTTTGCCTTGCGTAATTCGAATAGTGAAACCTGCCCGATTTATGAGGCTGTTCACATTTCTGCCAATAAAACAGTTGCAGTGGTAGGGGAGCAAATCGTTTTTTCTGTGGGCAGCTTTTGCGAAAATATTCCGATTTATGTAGAAATCATTAGCAATGATAAAATTATTGAAAGCCAATGGATTACATTAAACAAAAATATGAAATTCTTCCCGATAACCATTCAGGAAAATCAAAGAGGTACAATAGTTTGCTATGCTTATTCCTGTTATGCAGGAATCAATTTTTCGAAAAAAATAAATGTTCAAGTTCCATTTATTAATCAACTAATTGATTTTGAATATATTACATTTAGAGATTGGTTGGAACCCGGTGAAAAAACATCTTTTAAAATCAAATTGAAAAACCAAAACCGGACTTTGAATAATGCAGAATTACTCTGTTCAATGTACGATGCCTCTTTGGATGTATTTGCAAGCAATTTCTTTTATTTTAGTTTTAATAATACGAACCCGTTGTTATACAATTTTGTATTGGATCACCGAATGAGATATGACTATTATTATTCCCGATTGAGTAATAGTATTAATAATAAATATCGTCCACGTTATCAGTCGTTCTATAGTTGGAAATATAGTTGGAGATATGGTATGCGTGTGATAGACTATGTGTACGAACCTGTAATGTGTATTTACGAAGCAGGTCCCAAAATGGAGTATGCAGGATTTGCGGAACAGGAGTGTGATAACGAAAGTCCTTTCTCTACTGCTACAGGTAGTAGTACTATAAATTCACGGACTGAATCGGTAAAAATACGCACCAATTTTGCGGAAACTGCCTTTTTTTATCCTTTTTTGCGAACCGATGAAAATGGCGAAGTGGTGGTGGAGTTTGAAATACCTGAAAGTTTGACGAAATGGAAATGTCAGGGATTAGCGCATACCAAAGATGGGAAACTCGGCAATTTTGAAAAAATGGTGCAAACACGCAAACAATTGATGGTCGTGCCTAATGCCCCTCGTTTTTTGTATGAACGCGATACCATTATTTGGTCGGCAAAAGTGGTCAATACCGGCGACTATCCGCTCAAAGGCGCTGTAACATTGGAATTTTATGATGCTCAAACCGATAAACCCATCACGGCGATGACCGAAGAATCGGCAAAACCCTTCCTGATTGCTGCCGGTGCAACTGAAACCGTTAATTTTAAAGTATTTGCACCTTCCTCCGTGAATGGTATCACCTATCGAATGGTTGCTAAAGGAAAGCAACAGGTGGACAGCGTCGGTGCGGTTGCTCTGACATTGAGTGATGGAGAACAGAAAAGTTTGCCCGTATTGTCCAAACAGATATTGCTGACAGAAAGTCTTCCCGTTTACATTGCGCAAAAGGGCGAAAAACGTTATTCGATGGCGCAGTTTCGCGAGATGGATGTCAATATGCAATCGTGTGTGTTGGAATTTACGCCCAATCCCAAATGGTACGCATTGTTGTCATTGCCATATTTGATGACTTTCCCTTATGAATGCAACGAACAAGTTTTTAATCGTCTGTATTCTAATATGTTGGCAACAGAAGTGATGCAGCGAAATCCGCAATTTGCAGCGTTGTTACAAAATACAGCCATCCATACGCCGGAAGCGTTAAGCTCAAAATTATCTCAAAATGAGGAATTAAAACAACTTCTTTTGGCGGAAACACCATGGGTGAACGATGCGCTGAGCGAAGAACAGAACATTCAAAACTTGGCGCTGCTCTGTGATAAAAAAACGATGAACAAGGGAATGCAGGATGCCATAGCGCATTTGGAAAAATCCCAAAATTCGGACGGCGGCTGGGCTTGGTTCGCCGGCGGAAGAAGCAACGACTACATTACGCAATACATTTTGCTGCACGCCGGTCACTTGCGCGAAATGAAAATTGCCGAAAAATACCCTTTTATGGGCCATTCCACTTTGCAAAAAGCAGTTCGTTACATTGACCAAGAGATACAAAGAGATTACGAACTAATGAAAAAGAATAATGCTAAATATTTGAACAATAATCATTTATCAAGTTATTCACTGAATTATCTTTATGCAAGAAGTTATTATTTAAAAGAGGTTACTCCCCGCACACAGGCTTACACTTATTATGTCGGACAGCTCCTGAACTATGGCGCAAAGATGGAGAGCATTTACATGCAGACGATGGCAGCATTGACCTTGCATAGAATCGGCACTCAAACGAATAATGAAAACTCGTTGAAAATGAAGGATTTGGCACGCAAAATAATGCTAAATATTAAAAATCGCGCCATCCTTTCCGATGAAATGGGAATGTATTGGGAAAAGGAAGGCGCCGGCTATTATTGGTATGAATCGTTGATTGAGCGGCAATCCTTGTTGATTGAAGCTTTTGAAACCATTTTGCAGGATGAAGAATCGGTTGCCAAAATGAAAATATGGCTTTTACAACAAAAACGGACGCAAAGTTGGGGTACCACGCGCAGTACGGCTGATGCGTGTACCGCCTTGTTGCTGAACGATTCCAAATCTCAAACTGCCATCGCACCACAGGTACGGGTAGCCCTTTGCGGCGACACGTTGGCGTTCAATGAGGAGTGGGAGTCGCCGGTTAAGCGAGACATGTCCTATTGCTTGGCGAAAGAAACGGTGCAAAATGCAGAAGTGGTGCTTACCCGCAACGATAATCAGTTGAGCTACGGAGCCGTCTTTTTCCAATATTTGCAGGATATGGACAAAATTGCAGCAACTTCCACAGATATGCCGTTGTCTGTGCAACGCACTATTTATAAGGTAGATATAAATGAAAGGGGCGAAATATTGAAAGAAATAAACGAAAACCAACCCTTGAAAGTGGGCGACAAACTACGTGTTAAGTTAATTTTAAAAAGTGATTGCGACATGGAATTTGTCCATTTGAAGGATCAACGTGCGGCTGCTTTTGAACCGCTCAATGGATTGTCGGGATACCGCTATCAAGATGGTTTGGGCTATTATCAGGATTTTAAAGATGCGTCCGTCAATTTCTTCTTTGATGCTCTTCCCCTCGGAACTTACGTTTTTGAATACACGCTTTTAGTCAATCAGGCAGGCACTTTCAACAGCGGTTTTTCAACGATTCAATGTATGTATGCACCTGAATTTGTGGCACATAGCGCAAGTAGAATGATTGATATTGATAGGTAGTTAATTATTCAACCGGCTCCACTATTCTCTGCATCATTTTTCTTTACCACACAATCCGACATGGCAGTATAATTGTAATCCATTGCTGCATTAATCAGTATATCCGCCTTGGAAAAAGCAGAATTGAGTGAGCTGATCAATATTGACTCATCAACAAATTTGATACTATCCCAAAAAGTGTGTAAAACTCAAAGTTTTATATTTTTGTAAAATC
>CAYYHC010000046.1:0-13553 GCA_964471715.1 uncultured Lentimicrobiaceae bacterium
CTTTTTTTTATTAATCTGCAAAAATACATCTTTTTATGATTCCGACAATTATCACCCAAAGAATTTTTATGATACATTCAGGTTTTTGTTTATTTCTCGTCTGTGTTACATCTACAGCTTTTTAATGACTTTCCATCAGGTTATTGGGTGCTATTGTATGTAAAGATATCATTCAAGGCATGGACAACAAATTTACGACGTTTATTCGGAAGCACGCACAATGCATGATGCAACGCAATAATGTTTTCTCTTTCACGTAAAAGCAGTCTCCATTCTTAATTGAAAAAGTGAAAATACACTTTATATGTACTTTTTGGGGTCGTTATATTATCAATCCCTCCGCACAAAAGCTATAGTAATCATTGTGATGAATAATCAAATGGTCAATCAGTTCAATATTGAGCAATTCGGTTGCTTTTTTGATTTGCTGAGTCAAGAGGATGTCACTTTCACTTGGTTTAAGATTTCCGGACGGATGGTTATGACATATAATAATTCCGGTGGCTTGTAATTCGAGAGCTATTCTCACGATGATGCGCACATCAACCGTAGTTGAAGTTAGGCCTCCTTCTCCTATTTTTCTAATGCTCAATATATTAGAATTCCGGTTAATAAAAATAGTCCAGAATTCTTCGTGCGTTAATTCGGCAATTTTCGTTTGCATCAATTCAAGAACATCATCCGATTTGCAAATTCTTTTTTTAATTTCAACTGTCTCCGCGCGCCGGCGCCGCCCCAACTCAAAAGCAGCATGTAGCGTAATGGCTTTTGCATAACCAATGCCATTGATTTTCATCAACTCCTTGATTGACCAACTTGCCAATTGGTTGATACTGTTTTGTGCAGATGACAATATTCGTTTTGATAAATCTACTGCCGACTCGTTTTTCGTTCCGTTGCGCAATAAAATAGCCACCAATTCGGTATCGGTAAGAGCTTGGCTTCCTTGTGCAATATATTTTTCTCTGGGGCGATCCGCAATGGACCATTCCGTGATAGGTAATCTGTTTTTATATTCTGAGTACATTCAATGCTACATCGTTTTTTGTCGTTTGAGTACGTATGGAAGTAAAATCTGATCAAACCCTTTGGTAATATCCGCCGGAATGACGTCGATCTGGTATTGTCCGCATTTAAGGGTAAGTTCTTTGAAATATTCTCCGATAGTCGTTTTATAGTAATCTCTAATTTGATTGGAGTGCAATTTTATCTCACTTCCCGACTCCATATCCACAAATTTGTATAATCTGTTTTCAAAGCCGAAATCGTATTCCAATTTTTTATGGTAGGTATGAAACAGAATAACTTCGTGCTTATTATGTTTCAGGTGTTGTAAAGCGAGTAATAACTCTTCCGTATCTGATTGAGATTCAAACATATCACTAAAAATAATCACCAAGGAGCGACGATGGATTTGTTCTGCGATGCGATGTAATGTTGCAGTTACCATCGAATTTTTACGGACTTCATTGGAGATAGGTTGTAAAATTTTTTCCAATTCCCTATAAATCATTTTTTGGTGAGATTCTCCCCCACGCGCCTGCGTATGCAATTCCAATTCATCGGAGAAAATACTCAGCCCAACAGCATCTCTTTGATTTTTAAATATTTGAATTAACGCTGCCGCCGCATAGATGGAAAAAAATATCTTATTGGGAGAGGCTAATGTGTATTGGTCTTGTAAGGGAAAATACATGGAAGATGAATTATCTATAATCAAATGACAGCGCAAATTGGTCTCCTCTTCGTAGGTTTTTACAAATAGTTTGTCAGTCTTGGCATACAATTTCCAATCAATATGTTTCGTCGGTTCGCCCGTATTATATTGTCGATGTTCTGCAAATTCAACAGAAAAACCATGCATCGGACTTTTGTGTATTCCGGTAATAAAACCTTCAACTACTTGTTTTGCAACAAATTCCAAATTGTCGTATTGTGTAATTTTAGATAGGTCTAATGTATATTCCATTTCAAATTTTTGAAGCAAAAGTACAACTATTTTGTGAATTTAAAACTGCTATTTTATAAACCGTTCGATTCTTTTTCGAATCCCCGGTCGGATATCGGACAATTGCGTAGTAGTTGGAAAAATATCATGATTTTCAACCACTTCGTAATTATTATCTTGTTTAGAGTAGAGAATCAACTTAGGATAACTTTGATAGGTTTTAAGCGGATGATATTCTACAACAGTATCTAAATTGATGTACAGCATCATAAACTGACATTCAAGAAATTGGTCAATTTTAGTCTTCAAATTTCTGCGTAAAAGGTAGTCTTCCACTCCGTTGTAAACAATGTAAAGGTTACAATTTGAAAAATCTAACGTGTTGATAAATTGATAAATCTGTTCTTCGCAACCGCTACATTGAGGCATGCCGTTTAGCACAAACAATGCCTTGTCGGTCGAAATCCCCGTCCAATCAAATGGTTCGCCTTGCAGAGTTTGCAATGACGCAAAATCGCGTTGAATGTGTTCTTGAGCTACTCCATTTAGGCAACAAAGTCCGATTAGAATAAATACAATTATTTTATATGTAAGATTCATGGCTTTATATTAAATATTTGAAATTTTTGTGCGATTAAATTACATTGCGCCACCATTATATCACTTTTTATTAATTTGTGTTACATTACTTTAAACTTGTGTTTCCTTTATATTTTAGAACTCTCAATTTAATAATGGGTTCGTTTTTTTTATAGTACTTCTGTTTTTCCTGCTGATAGTCGCTCCATGTTTTTCCCACATACGGAATATCCGCTTCTTGGGACATCTGCCAGAATCTATTTTGAGTAGAAAACAAGAGTAAATTTTCAAAGTGAGTAAAATAAACAGGAAACTCCTCTTTTTGTATGACATGGTCTTGTGGAAACTCAAAAGAGGTAGGCACATAATTCCATTGTGTCCAATCGGCGTTGGTTGTAAGTATTATTGCTTCAATTTGTTGTGATGAATCCGCAGGATAATATTGATGATAAGTAATAATAAAATTACTATCATTCAACGGAATAATTCCTAATGGGAATGAGTATTTTTGGCTGTGATAGAATGAATATACTGCCCGGTCACCACCATATTCCATTTGTGCCAACTTTTGAATATAATCTTGATCCATTGGATGCCAATTGGGAAGTGAGATTTTGATTTCTGCCAATTGATTTCCCAAAAGGTCATATTTCCGAATACGAAAATCCGGCGAATTTAGAAAATAGATGTATTGGTCTGTTTTTTTAAGAAAACCATTGGGCCCATACTGAAGTAAAAAGGGAGCATCCATTTCAAAAGTTTGGATTTCATTTTGTTTATCAGACTTGAGTTTTTGATATTTCAATCTAAATCCCATGCTGTTATCCATGCATCCGAAATAGACGCCTCCCTTGTAAAAATAGCTAAACACAGGCATATCAGTCGGAAAATTTTGTGTTAATTCATATTTGCCCGATTCTGTCTGAGTATAAAAAAGAATCGCATACTGCGTGGAGAGAATGACATTATCATCTTTTATGTTGATGGCATAAATCCAATAATTGCGCGCCGCAAGAGCATTGGCTTTCTCCTCCGGAAAAGGAAGAACAAATTGAGATTCCTCGCCGGTCAGAATATTAATCGAATGAATTGTGGCTTGGTAATCATTCTTTTTATCTGCAAAAGCTTTACACGAACAATACATATAAAAATCATTATCGCCACATCCCACCAACTTCGAGTCTTCATCATTTGAAATATTGATTTCCTTTTCAATTGTAAAATAGTTCGAAATATGCAAACCCTCATCTTGTGAGAATGTCGTTGTACTCATGATGAATAGTGTAATAATTACTGATAATGCTTTTTTCATATTATTGATTATTAATTGGTTATTCTATCATATAAAAGATTACAAAAATGAAGATGTCAGATAGTGTTTAAATTATTTTAGACTCTATGATTATTGAATATCTAACTCAATGTAAACAACGGACATTGTTATCGAACAGCTTCATTATGATTATTAACGTTTTCTATCAATTAAGGAATAATCGTCGGTTTCGATGGTGATAGTTATCTTGGCCTGGGGGTCGGAACCGGTTCGATATTGCCAATTTGCTTTTACATAATACAATTGAGTTCTATCTCCCCGTAACATAGCAACCTTAATGGTTTTAGCTCCCATGAGTGTTCCTTTCGAGTTATACGCCACCTCCGAAGCTTCAATTAAGTTATTGATTGCTTGTACAATTTGAGCATTCCCCAATACATCGTCGGCTTCTGAAGAACCCGTTGACTGTTCCCCTATTTGATATGAGGCACGACAACTATTGTATCCACTACCGTTACAATCCAAATCAGCGTACGTGATATCCCCAACTTTATACCGAAAAGTAGTGGTCACGGTTCGATAAAGATTAAATAAATTTTGCCAGCCATCCCCCTCCTTGGTAACTTGTAGTACAACAACCTTTTTGGCTGATAGCGGGACAATCATTACCATACAGAGTCCCAAAATTAAAAATAGTTTTTTCATAATAGTTTGTTTTTAGTTTTAACTTAGTAATAATTTAGTCTTTTGCACTTTCGCAGCATTATACCCAACAGCACATTACCTCGTCAACAAGAATGTTGAAATAATATTTTTTTGCAGCCATTTTATCTTTTGAGTTATTATTAGATGTTTAGTTATTGAGATTTTTTAGTTTTGTTGAGAAAGGGCGGCTACCCCTTGAAACAACACTGCAAATATACTATAATCACGAAGCGAAATCAAGAGGTTTTGTTAATTTTATAAAAATTTTTCTATCTCAAAATCAATGCTTTAAAAATTAGCATAACATTAAGTGACTAAAAATGCAAATATTTTTGGAAGTTTTAGGAGTTTCCAAATTAAACTCTTTGCGGACACTACTATCATCATTCATTGTTATTTTCATTATATAATTATTGCTGTCCGCTAAAATATGTACTTTTGCCCATGTTATTTTATTTGTTTGTGGAAAAGCAAAAATAACACATAGGGCTGACTTCTGTATGTGAAACCAGCCCTATTTTTCTATCAAAAAAGTTTTATCGGACAGCAATAATTTTTATTTTGCCCAAAGAGATGGATTGGGAGCGCAAACGTACAGAAAAAAAGCCATTTGCCGGAGATTCCTCACTTCGTTCGGAATGACAGTGCTAACCAACCAACAACAGAGGGAAAGCGGCGGCGGGCAACACAAGTACCTATTTGCCGGCACTTTCACCGCAGCCGCTTTCCCTCCCCACTACGACTTGCAACCGTGTCATTCCGAATGGAGCGTAGCGGAATGAGGAATCTCGTGTTCAATTATTGCCGCACAATCGCAACGGGGTATGCAAATTTCCCTCCTTTGGAGGGGTATTCGCAGACGGGGTGATTGTGTCGTTGATACAATACGAATGGTGCTATATTATAATGATTCCATATTATATATTGCTGTCCGCTAAAATGTGTACTTTTGCCCATGTTATTTTATTTGTTTGTGGAAAAACAAAAATAACACATAGAACTGACTTCTGCAAATGAAACCAGCCCTATTTTTCTATCAAAAAAGTTTTATCGGACAGCAATATTATATAATACATTATTAATAATATTTACTTCTGTTTAATCATTTACTCTTCCCAAAATTTGACATCCAATATCGCAATTCAAGCATCGTTTGTGACGACAATAATTGTTATGCAATTCTATCAACGCTTGCGAATACAAAGCATTTCCTCGCGGAAAACCGGACTCCACATACTTTTTTGTAATACTATTCCATTCAAAATCAGTACTTTCCAGATGATTTAACGACTGCTCACTTAATGTTGGATTGCCGGTAAAGGTCGCATAAGCAAATTGCGCAGGAACTACCGTGTTAATCAGTATTAAATCCGCTGTTTGTCTGCCGATTACGCAAGAATGTTCCCCACTCTCTTTTCCAAAATGGCGGTGTGTTTTCCAATATTCGTGAGGCTCAAAGCCGGATAGACATCGCAAATGGTCACTGCTGACATCATTTAAGATGCGGTGTACAATATCCGGCATTTGAAACAATACCTCACTCAATTGCGCCAAACGCACACACGGAAAATTCTGTGGTCGTAAACGCAATAAATTCCAAATTTTTGAGGGAATGGATAATAACCGATACTTATATTTAAGATATTGATATTCAGATTGTAAAGATAAATAATAAGCGTCATCTGTCATCTCCTCCTCCAACATTCCCGACTGTCCAAAAATCAGTGCATAAATCTGCAACCGTGAATCTTTATGCTTTATAAACCATTTATATGGCAAACTTTGCGCCAACAAGCTAAAAGCAGGAGCATTGGTACGAAACCCAAAATTACTGATAAATAATTGAAATATAGCTGTTTGCCAATCTTCCTGACATTGATGCAACCTTTCAAATATCTCTTTTTGCTTGCGCCCTAACCGCTCCGTCGCCAAACGCGACAACCAGGAAGCAAATCGAAGCTCACCAATACTCCCCAACGACGACTTGCACGGCAATAATTCCTCACTCATCGACAATTTTTCGTATTCTTCTATTAGTGACAAAGAAATGAATTGCTTTAATTCTAAGGTTGAAAACTGATTGATTGAATCTGTATCATGCTCATACACAACGTGTAGAATAATACTTTGGTACTTTTCGTCCGATTGGTGTTTGTGCTTGTACCAATCGGAAGTACGCACATGAATTTCGACATTACCCACCCACGTAATGTCATCAATTTTAATGATGGCTTGCTTAAAATCAGGTCCCGCATCCTGATGCGAATAACCCACAAAAACAATCTTTAATGAATGGTTGTCAACAGTTTTTAAGTTAAGAATGGAAAATATTTTATGTTTCCAGAAATAATGCATCAGCGATTCGTTCATTTGTAGTCGTATTAGAAAATTGAGAATTGATAGACCGCAAATATACTATCAAATCGAAAGGAAACCCGTCAATTTTTAAATTTTTATATCTAATTGATATTCTGTTTATTGTCTATCGTATTGAATAATCTGATCAGAGAAAAACTCCAATTGCACGCCCGCTTTTTGGAACATTTCTTCAGATTCCTGACCGGCATGATATTTTTTTTCGCACACCACCCGCGTGATGCCGCAATTGATAATGAGCATGGCACAAACACGGCACGGCGTCATTCTACAATACAATGTACCGTTTTGCAAAGAGATCCCTAACTTTGCTGCCTGACATATCGCATTTTGTTCGGCATGAACGGTCCGTACGCAATGCTCCGAAACCGAACCGTCTTCGCTAATCATTTTTTTCATTTGATGTCCTACTTCGTCGCAATGGGGAAGTCCTTTGGGCGAACCAACGTAGCCGGTTACCAAAATCTGACGGTCACGAACAATAACACAACCACTTTTACCGCGGTCGCAAGTAGCACGCTTACTGACCGTATTGGCTATTTCCATAAAATATTCGTCCCAAGATGGGCGCGGTTGTTTATTCTGAGTCGTTGTCATTCTATGTCGTTAATACATTGATACATAATTTCATCTATAAAGCCATCTTTGCTCCATATCCACTCTTTCTTTCTTCCTATTTCCCGAAAGCCGGCTTTTTGAAATAATCCGATGCTGACGGCGTTGTTTGCCATAATGTTGCAATAAATCTGATGAAGATTCAGCACTTCAAAAAGATATTTTTTAGCAAGCATAACTCCTTCATAGCCATAGCCTTTCCCCCGCACATCCTCCACTACCAAGATACCCACACCCGCCCGTCGGTGCGTCGGATCAAAATCAAATATATCTATAACACCCACCGTCCGATGCGTCGCCTTTTCATTAAGCATCAACCGCAATTGCTTGTTGACGTAAATGTCCGCTGCGGACGTTTCAATAAATCTTTCCAACACACATTTTGAATAGGGCGCGGTGGTATGACTTAACGTCCACACCTCAACATCATTTTCCCATTCATATAAAATAGATAAATCTTCCGGTTCTAAAGCTCGTAAATAGACTTTTTCACCAATCATAGCGATAAAATTCGTTTAATAATGCGCAAAGTGTGAGTGTATTTTTGAATTTCATTATTGAAAATTCCGGTTGTGTCCAATGTGTCAATCCGAACATTTCCACTTGCATGAATAATTTGATTTTTACCGCATATCATTCCCACATGGATAATTTTTCCCTCTTCATTTTGGAAGAATGCCAAGTCTCCAATTTGTGTTTCTTCCAAGAAATCAACGTTTTGTCCGCAGAGTACCTGTTGAGATGCGTCGCGCGGAAGCCCGATACCCACACGTTTGTATAGTAATTGGCTAAAACCGGAACAGTCGATGCCCGACGGCGCACGCCCACCCCACAAATAGGGCGCATTCAGGTAAATACTTGCAAACTGCATCAGCGCTACCTGCTGCTCCGATAAATTGGGAATCTTCTGAATGGGTTGCTCCTCAGGAAGGTCAATCATAAAAATGGAATTTCCCAATATCAGTATATTATCTTTCGGAAAAGGAAATGACGAACCGGCAAAAATCGGAAACGTTATATTCTTTTCAAAAGTTTTGATAAAAAGCAGGTAATCTTTTACTACATATTTCGGTGCAGCCAAATAATCCTCCACGTCCAATTCATGAATCGGGTTAAACAATTTCTTGGAAATCCAGCCTTCGTATTGACAATCACACGTTTGTATCTTTATTTTGTCGTTCTGTTCCTCCAACACCGTATAGGCATCACCAAAAAGCAGTTGTGAAACCATTTCCGCTCTTTCGGAAGGTTCTGCCCGCATAGGGATAATCGACAAATTCGCTACACCGTAATTCATTCGTAATAATTAAAATGGAAGATCATCTTGTGCTTCCGAGCCATCATTCATATCGGCAGGACCACCCGCCGGCATTTCCGGGGTCGGTATAGGAGCCGGGGTCGGAGTTTGCACAGGTTGCGGCATAGCGTCAGTTGCAGTTGCAGGTGCACTTCCCATCTTGTCAATTTTCCATCCACGAACATCGGTGTACCATCTTCCATTAAACTCACGCGACTCAAGATTAAAATATAAGGTAATCTTATCACCGATATTCACGGCATCCAATTGCCCAATTTTGTCAGACCAAAGGTTGGCACATATTTTTTTTGGAAACGCATCTTCGGTTTCAATAACAAATTCCTGTTTTCTCCATTCTCCGTTTTTTCCGGTACCGGTTTGTAAAGCTAATTTTTGAATTAATCTGCCTTCAATTTTTAAATCCATAGTTTTATTTTTTATTTTTCTTATTATCTTTATCTTTCTTCCCAAATAATGAAAAATGAACATAGCGTTTCGGATTGGCTTTCAAATCCGTAACCAATTCATTAACACTATCGATTGTATTTTGTAATTTGTTAGAAAGTGCATCATCATTAAACAACTCACCCACAGTGCCTTCTCCATTATTGACTTTTTTAACGATCGCTTCCAGCTCCATGATGGTCTTGTTGGCATTTTCGATGGTTGCAGCAATATCGGCTTTTGCCAATGAGTCACTGATATTGTCAAAGTTCTGAATAACAGAATTTAATTGTGGGGAAGCATCTTCCAAGGTCTGACTGAATTTTTCCAAATTGGTAACCAATTTGCTGACTTTGGTTTTGTTTTGTCCGAGTATTTCGTTCAAATGAGCCGTAGAAGATTCAATATTTTGCAAAGTGGCTTGCAAACTTTGTCCGCCGCCATCTTTATGAAGTACATTTTTAAGTGATAATCCGATGGTATCAACAGATGACAACACACTGTTGATTTTGCCTTTCATTTCATCGATACCGTCCAACATACCGGGCTTAACGGAACAGAGAAGTGTATCGCCGACTTGCAGGCGGTCGGAACTTGCGCCCATCACCAAGGTGAGCATTTGTCCGCCCAATAAATCTTTTGATTCTATTAAAAATTGTGAATTTGCGGGAATATCAATTGGTTCGGTCAGCAATATTTTGGCGCACACTTTTGGTGGATTGGCACTCACGAGAGAGACTTCGTTTACCATTCCGATTCGGTAACCGCCCAACATCACGGGCGTGCTTTGCTGAATGCCGGATGCATTATCCATCAAACAATAATAATAGGCCTTTTTATTAAAAACATTGATACCTTTCAAAAAATTGGCTCCCACATATAAAATGATCACTGCAGCAATGCACATCACCGACACTTTGATTCTTTTTCTGCTGATTTGTGATGATTGGGGATTTTTTGGAGTTTTTCCCATAATAAATGCTTTTAATTCAATACTATTTATAAAAAATTTTGAGCCGCAAAGTTACACAATTTTTAAAATACTTTCGGTATGCGTTTCAATTATTTTTACAAAAAGATTTCGGAATGTAACCGGCTATCAGCCAAGTTCTCTACTTCTTTAAGGCAATCCGCATGGTAGTTCCTTTGCCAATGACGGAATTTTTTACGAACAATTTTCCTTTGTGATATTCGTTAATTATTCGCTGTGCCAACGTGAGTCCCAATCCCCAACCGCGATTTTTTGAAGTATATCCCGGTTTAAAAACCGTTTTTTGTTTCTTGGCAGAAATGCCCTTGCCTGTGTCGATAATGTCGATGTATAACTGTTTTTCGTCCTCCGACATTGCAATCGTAATTGTGCCGGCGCCCTCCATCGCATCGACCGAATTTTTGCACAAATTTTCAATAACCCATTCAAAAAGATACCGATTCAGCGGAATCCGCAAATTGTTACTAATGTGCGAATCCATCAAGATTTGAGTTTTGGAGGAGATGCGCGTTTGCAGATAGGAGACAAATTCCTGCACGATCTCCGTAATATTTTCATTATGCAATTCCGGCACCGAACCTATTTTTGAAAACCGCTGTGCAATGGTTTCCAAGCGCTTGACATCTTTTCCAATCTCTTGCAAGATGACGGGATCGACATCCGTTTCCTTCAAAATTTCATTCCATGCCATCAGTGACGAAATCGGCGTTCCCAACTGATGTGCCGTCTCTTTCGACATTCCGACCCACACTCGGTTTTGCTCCGACCGTCGCGCAAAACTAAACAACAAATAGGCAATAATTACAAAAACCAGAATGATTGAAAACTGAATGTACGGAAAATAGCGCAATCGGGTCAGCACCGACGACTCCTCGTAAAAAACATAGCATTCACCCTTGTCAGGAAGTTTGATAAGAATCGGCTTGTTTTCCGATTTCATTTGAGCGATTGTTCGCGCCAAATCCGCCGACGTTTCAAACTTACTTGAATCTATATTGCCGGCAAGAATCACTTTCTGTTCCGTGCTGTCCGTGATGATAACCGGAATTGAGGCGGTATTGATCACCACTTCCTCAAAAAACGACTTCTGCAAATTTTCCAAAAATGCACGTAAGTCTGTGTAAATCTGCGACATCTGGAAATACACATAAACATATTGTCCTTCAGCAAATTCCAATTTCAGGTTATCATAATTCTTTAAATCGTCGCCCAATTCCGACACATTTTTCATTTGCGCTACGGCCGGTGTCACATTAATACTATTGTCAATATCGCCGTTTTCCTGCGCCAAAATCGTGGGAATAGTCGTATTGTTTTGAATTATTTCCAAATAAAAAGTCACATCTTCATTCATCGGAGCATCATATACTTTCTGTAATGTCTTGGCTAACAATGAAGCACGTTTTCCTTCCTCATCTTTAATACTCTCAAAAAATTGTGTCGTATAATTAACCAATTGCGCCTTGTGGGTAATCGCATCTGCCCATAAATTCACCTTTTTCCGCTCCTCTTGCGCAATCTCTTTTAGCAAAATATTCGAATAATAAATCACCACAATGAAAGCAATACTTGCCAAAAAAAACAGCAACCACTTCCACCTTCTTTTTTGTGTATATAAATTCATTAAAATGCTTTTTTATT
Source organism: uncultured Lentimicrobiaceae bacterium (assembly GCA_964471715.1). GTDB lineage: Bacteria > Bacteroidota > Bacteroidia > Bacteroidales > WCHB1-69 > UBA1756. The sequence continues at coordinate 11,870 of CAYYHC010000046.1, forward strand.
TGTTCAACAACTTTCCAACCAAGAAAACGTCATTTACTTCAATTTATTGCTTTATATTGGAAGGTTACTGTTCTGCACCGGCGAAATAAACCCACACCACCTAAACATTTTTTTATATCGTGTGTTGGTAATAATTTAGAATTGAATGGCAAATGAATCGTATTATCATTCAAGAGGTAAATAGTCAAAGGGATTTACGGAAGTTCATTAATTTCCCGAAAGTTTTATACAAAAAATGTCCTTATTACGTACCGGCGTTAGATGATTCCGAGCTGAAAATATTGACTCGTCATCCCGCTTTGCAATTTTGCTCTCAAAAATTGTGGTTAGCCACTATTGACAATGCGGTTGTGGGGCGCATTGCCGGAATTATCAATCATAAATGCAATTCATTAAAAAATCAACAACGCGTGCGTTTCGGTTGGTTTGATTTTATTAATGATATTCAAGTTGCTGAATCACTGTTAAATGAAGTTATCAAATGGGGAAAAGAAAACCGGATGAACGAAATTTCCGGTCCTTCCCGATACTCCAACATGGAAAAACAAGCCCTGTTAATAGAAGGATTTGATAGTATTCCACCCATTGCCACGGATTATAATTTTGCATATTATCCGGCTATCATCGAACAACTTGGTTTTGTAAAAGATGTTGATTATGTGCAACATAAAGTCAAAGTGACTCCTGTTCCTGAAAAAATTGACAGTGTGGTACAGTTGTTATCGGAGAAGTATCACATTCATCAACGTACATTTAAAAACAAAAAAGAATTGAAAGCGGTCGGAGCCGAATTTTTCAAGGTCATTAACGAAAGTTACACCTCTATTTATAATTTTATTCCGCTCACGGACGAAGAGATCAAATGGGTTATTGACGAAAATTTCTCTGTTGCCGACCTCGATTTGGTTTCTGTTTTGGAAAACGAACGGAATGAAATTGTGGGGATTGCGTTTTGTCTGCCCTCGTTAAGCAAAGCTTTTCAAAAGGCAAATGGCAAATTGTTTCCTTTCGGCTGGTTTCACATTCTACGTGCATTGAAGAAAAACAGAGCTGTCGATATGTACCTTACCGCGGTCATTCCCGAATATGCGCATACCGGCATTCATGCCATTTATCACCAACAACTCAATGAAGTTTTTCTTGCCAAAGGCTACGAATATGCTTACACCTCACAGCAATTGGAAGATAACATCGCTGCCCGAATTTGGAATAAGTACGATTCCGAATTGGTTGCCCGCCGAAGATGCTATAGAAAAGATATTTGATAAGATCAAACATTTTTTTCTGCCCATTTTCTCCATTTCCTTGTGTAAATATAGAAGTTGCTTGAAGCCTATTTATCTATCTTTATGCTTGATTGGTTAATCTTTTTGATTGATTCTTTTTAGCCATCTTTTTCCTATCACAATCTTATGTTATTTGAATACAAAATACAAACTTAATTCTATCGCCGAAAATTCAATTTCTTCAAGTTGCACTGTCGTTCATTTTGCTTGATAGTAACGGAGGGCAATGGACAGTGGCGGGAATTCCTGCGTCTGTATCACTCGCTTGCGAGAGATACAGCTGCCTGCTTACTGCACCCTGACTTGCTTATAGGGTGTGTTGGCTGTAGTGCATTTTTCTATTAAGTATAGTACTACCACTTTTTAAACCGCTAACCTCAATTTCTTAGTTTATTTTT
>CAYYHC010000047.1:0-13508 GCA_964471715.1 uncultured Lentimicrobiaceae bacterium
ATTGTATTGACGAGACATTGAGCCATGTCGCAGCCTGCATTTTGACCTATAGGCCAATTTTACTCTGTAGCGAAACAAGCAAAGACATTGCACGTTACAGCGTTTTACACGGCAATGAAAATCTTTTTGCTTCAAAATACATGGCTTTTATGCCAACAAAAGAAGAACTTCGATTTGAAATCGAACAACAAAAACGTCAATTTTTAGAACATCAAAAACCATGAAAACAACCATAATCACCTCCGCCGGTCAGCAAGTGGAAGCCGCTGCTCCGGTCATTATCTCCGCCAGCCGAAGTACCGATATTCCGGCGTTTTATGCAAAATGGTTCATCAACAGATTAAAAGCCGGCTACTGCGTTTGGTACAATCCGTTCAACCAACAACCGATGTACGTTTCATTTCAAAACTGCAAAGTAGTGGTGTTCTGGACCAAAAATCCGCGCCCGCTCATGCCCTACCTGCACGAGTTGGATGAACGCAGCATCCGGTACTACTTTCAATTCACACTCAACGATTACGAAGCCGAACATTTTGAACCCAACGTGCCGTCATTATCCCAACGCATCGATACATTTAAAGAACTGTCGGACATGATCGGTCGTGAACGGGTGATTTGGCGCTTCGCCCCGTTGATTGTTACCCCCGCGCTCTCGCCACGCCAACTATTAACTAAAATTTGGAATATTGGAAACTCAATTAAAGGTTATACCAACAAGTTGGTTTTCAGTTTTATAGATGTAACTGCTTACCGCAAAGTACGGAATAATTTGGTAAAAGAAACCCATAGTTTCACCAAAGAAACCGTGGAAACGGCGGAATTGTCACAACCGCAAATCAACGAAATAGTGGACGGTTTGGTAAAATGTCGCGAAAAATGGCAGTCGGAGGGTTGGACACTGCAATTAGCCACTTGCGCAGAATCCGTTGATTTAGAGGCATTTTCAATAGAAAATAACCGCTGTATCGATGGAGAATTGATGGAACGTTTGTGGAAAAACGACAAAGCATTAATCTATTATTTACATACCGGCAAACTTCCCGAACCCTCACTCTTTGGAGATTTTTCCATTCCAAAAAGTGCCAAAAATCTGAAAGATAAAGGACAACGCACCACCTGCGGATGCATGGTCAGCAAAGATATTGGCATGTATAACACTTGTAACCATTTGTGCGTCTATTGCTACGCCAATACAAGTAAGGAAATTGTGGCGAAAAATCGGCAAAAAGTTTCCGACGACAGCGAGAGTATTGTCGGATAAATGTGCAATATTAATAATTTTAAGGTGCGCCAATACAAGTTGAAATCGCTTTTGTATTAAATTGACAATATAATCATCTGCCACGTGCAAAAATGCAAATTCCGGTTTTAAGTTGCATTATTTAAAGAGAATCTTGTATGATTTAACGATGCACTTTAGTTTTTTACCGGCAATAATTGCGACATTATTCTGCTCAAATAATAATCACATTTTCAAGGAGGCTTGCAGGTAGGGTTTGGTGACGGAATAGTTACTATTGAGCATTTCGGTGGGGGTTCCGGCAAATAGTAAACGGCCTCCCGCATCGCCACCGCCGGGTCCCAATTCGATAATGTAGTCGGCTTCTTTCATGATATCCAAACTATGTTCAATCAGGATCAGCGTGTTGCCGGCATCCGTCATCCGGTTGAACAATTCGAGCAATCTACGCACGTCGTCTAAATGCAGTCCGTCGCTCGGCTCATCAATGATAAAAATTTCTCCTTTGCGGTGCAGTTGGTCAGCCAATTTCACGCGTTGCAGCTCTCCGCCCGACAGAGTCGTCATTGCCTGATTGAGATGTAAATAACCCAATCCTACTCTTGCCAACGCGTTGAGTTGTGGAAGGAAAGGCTGATCATTGAAGAAGTCGATTGCTTCTTCTACAGACATATCCATTATTTCGGCAATATTTTTTTCTTTATAAAAATATTGAAGAACTTCATCGGAATAGCGCGAACCATGGCAAACGCTGCACGTGGTCTCAATCGATTCCATGAAAGCCATATCCGACACAATAATTCCTTTTCCGCCACACGCGGGGCAACCTCCTTTGGAATTGAACGAAAATAACTGCGGACTTACGTGATTGGCTAACGAGAGCAATTTGCGAATGCTGTCCGAGATATCGAGATAGGTCGCGGGTGTTGAGCGCAAATTGATGCCGATATTCTTCTGTCCGATGAAAATAATATCCTCATTACATTGATTTTGAAAGTCTTCCATTAAAGAACTTTTGCCGGATCCGGCGACGCCGGCAATGACTGTCAGCACTCCTTTTGGAATTTGGAGAGATATATTTTTCAAGTTATGTAAAGTGGCGTTTTCAATAGTAAAGAAATCGTTGGGTTTTCGCACTTTTGATTTCAAAGTCCCTTGGTGGCGCAACATTTTTCCGGTAATGGTGTCGGAGGTCAATAAATCGGAATAAGCACCCTGAAAAGTAATTTTCCCGCCGTGAATGCCGGCTTGAGGCCCCATATCCACAATATGGTCAGCCATGGCGATAATCTCGCGGTGATGTTCCACAATCAAAATGGTATTGCCGTGGTCACGCAAATGGTAGAGTGATTTTTTGAGGCGGACAATGTCCTGCGGATGCAAGCCAACGCTCGGTTCATCAAGCACATAAGCCATATCTGTCAATGCGGAGTTAATGTATTTTGCGATTTTAATGCGTTGCGCTTCCCCGCCGGAAAGTGTTCCTGTGCCGCGACTGAGCGACAGATAACCCAATCCGATGTCGTTCAATGCCTGTAATCGTTTCACCAATTCGCGCTTCAAGTCCACTGCCAATGGTTCATCAATGGCAGCAATAAAACCGACAGCGTCCGAAATGGGCATTTCCACCACTTCTGCAATGTTTTTGCCATTAATTCGGCAACTGCGCACCTTTTCGTTCACGCGCAATCCGTGACAATCGGGGCATTCGAATGTCGAAATCATCTTATCCAACACTTTCTGTTGACGTTTTCCCTCTTTGGTCGTAATGATGCTTCGATACATTCGCGGATACATTCCTTCAAATTTCGCAGATTTAGGCCAATTGGCGGGTGGATTTTTCAGGCGAATCTGTGGAGAATAGAGGAATAAGTCCAATTCTTCTTTGTTGTAATCTTTAATTTTCTTATCCAAATCGAACAAACCGCTAAAGGCATATCTTTTCCAGCGCCATGCGTGGGTGGTAAAGGTCGGGAAATGAATTACATCTTCGTCGTTTAAGCACTTATTAAAATCCACCAATTTATGAATATCGAGTTCGGTCACTGTGCCCAAACCATCGCAGCGGGAGCAACTTCCTGCGGGATGATTAAATGAAAAGCTGTCGGAATAACCAATAAAAGGTTTTCCTACACGCGAAAAGAGCAGTCGCAACAAAGCGTAAATGTCGGTATAAGTTCCGACGGTAGAGCGATTGTTGGCAGCGGGCTTTTTTTGATCAATAACAATTGTAACAGGCATATTTTCAATATGTTCCACCTTCGGTCTTCCATATTTCGGTAAATATTGCTGAACAAAAGTCGGGAAAGTTTCATTCAATTCGCGGCGACTTTCGGCTGCGATGGTATCCAAACTCAACGATGATTTTCCCGAACCCGACACGCCGGTAAAAACGGTAATTTGATGTTTGGGAATCGTTAAAGAAATATTTTGGAGATTATTTTCACTTGCGCGAGTGATAACAATATTATTATTGTCAGAGTTATTATTTGTCATTATAAAAATTACATTTTTAGCCCCATTATTTACGCATTTTGCGAAGCAACGACGCAACAGCTGTAAAGTGCGGCGGTTTCGGTACGTAAACGGCGACTTCCCAACTTAATTTCTTTATAATTTGCCTGTTGTGCTTTTGAAATTTCAGAATTGCTGAAGTCTCCTTCCGGACCAATCAAGATAATTGAACGAGCATTTTGCAAAGGTTCGTCGGACAATTGCGTAGTATTTTGGTCATCGCACCAAGCTATGTATTTCAAGAAATTTTCATTTTCGTATTTACTTATAAAATCTGTAAAGTCAATAACTTCCATTTTGGGAAGATAGGTTGTTTGAGATTGTTTCAAAGCAGATACGGCAATTCGGGTAAGACGGTTTAGATCCATTTTGTTTCGTTCGGAATGTTCACAAACAATAAAACTAATTCTTTCGATTCCGATTTCGACCGCTTTTTCGACGAACCATTCAATGCGGTCACTATTTTTGGTTGGGGCGACCGCAATTTGCAAAAAGCAATTTCGCGGTTCAATTTTGGTTCTTTTAACAATATGAACGACGCAATCGGAAGTAGAAGCCGAAATAATTTCTGCAGTTGCCAAAGTTCCGTTTCCATCGGTAATATGAATTTCATCTCCGATTTTTTTGCGTAGCGATTTAATGCAATGCTTTGATTCTTCGCAAGATAGGGTAATATTTTCGGGTTGAAGATCCGGATTAAAAAAGAGTATCATGTTTAAAGAATTTTCATCTGCAAAATTAATGAAAAAAAAATTGAATGACAAAAGAACTGATGCAAAATAATTAGAAAAATCATGTAAATTTGCAGCCTTAAAAATAAAACTAAAAAATTACCACAATGGGAAGAGCATTTGAATATAGAAAAGCAAGGAAATTCAAGAGATGGGGCAACATGGCGCGTACATTTACCCGTTTAGGAAAAGAGATTACAATGGCTGCAAAAGCCGGTGGTGGTGATCCCGCATCCAACTCAAAATTACGTTTATTAATCCAAAATGCACGTTCGGAAAACATGCCGAAGGATAACGTAGAAAGAGCTATTAAGAGAGCATTTGAAAAGGATACTTCCGATTATAAAGAAATCGTTTTCGCCGGTACCGCACCTCACGGAATTGCCATTATTATTGAAACCGCTACCGACAATAACCAACGAACCGTTGCCAACCTCCGCAGCTACTTCAATAAATTGGGCGGCACTTTGGGAAACTCCAACATGCACGATTTCCTTTTCGACAGAAAATGCAATTTTACTGTTGCCAAAAAAGAAGGTATCAACCTCGAAGATCTTGAGCTGGAACTCATTGACTACGGGTGTGAAGAAATTTTCGAAGATGAAAACGAAATCGCCATCTACGCCGATTTTGCAAGCTTTGGCCCACTTCAAAAATATTTTGAAGAAAACGGTTTCGAAATTAAAAACTGTAAATTCGAAAGAATCCCTAACGATTTAAAACAACTTACTGACGAAGAAAAAGAAGAAGTCGAAAAAATTCTCGAAAAAATTGACGACGACGACGACGTTACAAACGTTTTTCATAATATGGAATAACCTTATTAATCAATAGTATTATGTATTACTACAAGTTTAGAGTTTATTATGATGAAGTTGAAGATTTTGTAAGAGATATTGAAATTATATCTAACGACAATTTCGAGTCTTTCCATAAAATTCTTCTTTCTTCCATTGAATTATCAGGGCAAGAATTGGCTTCATTTTATATTTGCGATACAAAATGGAACAAACAAAAAGAAATTTCATTAATGGATATGGGCGATGACAGCGAGAAAATAGAACCGCACTATGATGACGATGACGAGTTCTCTCTTCAGTCCAAATTGCCGATTTCTGTAATGAAAGACTCTCTTTTAAAAGATTTTATTACAGATCCGCACCAACATATCATTTTTGAATATGACTTCTTGAATCCTAAAATCTTCTACATTGAACTTCTTAAAACCTTACCGACCGAAAACGGTGTAACCTATCCGCGCTGTTCGCACAAAGTAAAAGATTTTCCCAAAGAAATTCGTAATCTAAACTTACCCAATCCCGAAGATGATTATATTGAGGATGAGGATATTGAAGACGTCATGGATAACGACTTCACCGATAGTTATGATGAAGATTTAAGCGGTTTTGATGATTATAAAGAATTTTAACCGTCCTACCTTAATTGTTATTGCAGGACCTACCGCCGTTGGCAAAACACAATTCGCAATTGATTGGGCAAAAACATATCAATCTGTCATTATTTCGGCAGATTCGCGTCAGTTTTATAAAGAAATGAAAATCGGAACTGCCGCACCCACCGACGACGAATTGGCGCAAGTACCCCATTATTTTGTGGGAAATCTCTCTATCCACGATTACTATAGTGTTTCCCGTTTTGAACAAGATGTACTGCAACTGCTGCCTACTCTTTTTGCTCAACATTCGGTGGTGGTGATGACGGGCGGCTCCGGACTTTACATTGATGTGGTTTGTCACGGAATTGATGAACTTCCCGACCCTGATCCCGCTGTGCGCGACTTTGTAATCTCAACCTTCCAAAACCAAGGTCTTGAAAGTTTACGCAATCTTCTGAAAAAATTAGATCCCGCTTTCTATGAATCTTGCAACCTCGCTGATTCTAAACGCATTATGAGAGCTGTAGAGGTGTCAATGCAAATAGGGCAGCCCTACTCGGTTTTCCTTACTCAAAACAAAAAAATACGTGATTTCGACATTCTTAAAGTTTGCCTGACACGTCCCCGCAACATTCTGTTTCAACGAATCAACAACCGTGTGGATCTTATGATGGAACAGGGTTTGCTGCACGAAGCCGAACGACTCTATCCTTATCGAACACTAAACGCTTTAAATACTGTTGGTTATAGAGAATTATTCGACTTTATGGACGGAAAACTAAGTTTAGAACAAGCCGTCACCGACATTAAAGTCCACACCCGCCGCTATGCCAAACGTCAAATGACTTGGTTTCAGCGAGATGATAGTTATCAATTTGAATCATTAGCATAATAAATGGCAAAATTTCCTTTTAAAATCGTCGATTTCCCTATCTTTTTAGCGCCCATGGAAGAGGTGAGTGACGCATCGTTTCGCCATATCTGTAAGTCTTTTGGAGCCGATGTGCTGATTTCCGAATTTGTCTCTTCCGAGGCACTTCTTCGCGACGTGGACAAAAGCAAACGCAAACTGTCATTTTATGATGATGAACGCCCTTTCGGAATCCAGATTTTTGGAAATAATCACGACGCACTATGCCAAGCCGCCCAAATTGCGGAATCGTATCAGCCTGATTTTATTGATATTAATTGGGGATGCCCCGTTAAAAAAATTGTGACCAAAGGTGCCGGCTCCGCCATTCTGAAAGATATTCCCAAAATGGTAAGTATCACCGAAGCGGTTGTAAAAAGCGTTTCGCTGCCCGTGACGGTTAAAACGCGCCTTGGCTGGGACGAAAACGACAAACCTATCGTGGAAATCGCGGAACGACTGCAAGATATTGGTATCCAAATGCTTACCATACACGGAAGAACCCGCTCACAATTTTACAAAGGTGACGCCGACTGGACCTTGATTGGCGAAGTAAAAAACAATCCGAAAATATTTATCCCCATTGTGGGAAACGGCGACATTAATTCGGGCGAAAAAGCCCTGAACTATAAAAACAAATATGGTGTCGATGCCCTGATGATAGGACGCGCATCTATCGGTAATCCTTTTATATTCAGCGAAGTACAACATCTTTTAGCCGGTAAAGAATTGCCCGTTTATACTTATGAAGATAAATTGAAAACTTGCATTTTACAATTAAAAACAGCGGCTGAGGTCAAAGGTGAACGCACCGCCGTATTGGAAATGCGAAGACATTACAGCGGCTATTTTAAGGGAATTCCTCATTTTAAAGAGAAAAAAATTCTATTAATGCAGGCAAAAACAGTCCAAGAATGTGAAGAAATCTTAATAAAAGATGCTAATTTATAAACTTTTCGTAATTTTGCCCGCTTTTTGAAACCAAATACCATTTTCATGAAAAAACTATTTATCGAAACCTACGGCTGTCAAATGAATGTAGCAGACAGTGAAGTGGTCGTTTCTATTTTGTCTAAAGAATATGAAGTAACCGATGATCTACAAAGTGCTGATTTACTTTTACTTAATACATGTTCCATTCGTGACAATGCCGAACAGCGCATTCGCAAACGCCTCAAAGAATTATCCGTTTTAAAGAAAAATAAACCAACGATGCAGGTGGGATTGTTGGGCTGTATGGCCGAACGCATCAAGGACCAACTATTGAAAGAAGAGATTGTATTGGATTTTATTGCCGGTCCCGATGCCTATCGTTCGCTGCCGCAACTGATTGCAGAATCGGCAAACGGTGAAACTACATATAATGTATTACTTTTACAATCAGAAACTTACGACGATATTGTGCCGGTACGATATGCCACCAACGGCGTGTCTGCCTTCATTTCCATTATGCGCGGATGCAACAATTTCTGTGCTTATTGTGTAGTGCCCTACACGCGTGGAAGAGAGCGCAGCCGTGACCCCAAAACGATTCTTTCCGAAGCGCAACTGCTTATCGAACAAGGATATAAAGAAGTTACGCTCTTAGGTCAGAACGTCAATTCATACCATTGGGAAGAAGACGGGAAAGTAACCTCATTTGCGGATTTAATAGAAAATGTGGCTCTTTTGTCCCCCTCTTTGCGCGTGCGTTTTGCTACCTCACATCCTAAGGACATTTCCGACGAATTGATACAGGTAATTGCCAAATACTCAAATGTTTGCAAATATATTCATCTTCCGGTACAGGCGGGAAGCGATGCCATGCTCAAACGAATGAACCGCGTTTACAATCGCGAATACTATTTGGAAAGAGTGCAAACCATTAAACAACTTATCCCGGATTGTGCCATTTCTACCGATATTATTGCAGGTTTTTGCGGTGAAACCGAGGAAGACCATCAACAAACGTTATCGCTGATGAAACAGGTGAGTTACGAATATGCCTATATGTTTAAATACTCTGTGAGAGACAATACGTTAGCTGCAAGAAACTACCAAGATGATGTCCCCGATGAGGTGAAATCAAGACGTTTGGAAGAGATTATTGCCTTGCAACAGGAATTGTCGTTGCAGAGCAACCGGCGCGACATCGGCAAAACTTTTGAAGTATTGGTCGAAGGCGAATCAAAACGTTCTAATGCCGATTTGTTCGGGCGCAATAGTCAGAACAAAGTCATTGTGTTTCCGCGCGGCAATTACAAAAAGAATGAATATGTGACGGTTAAAGTGCTGAGTTGCACGGCTGCCACTTTGATTGGCGAAGCGGTTGAGGCGTAAAGTTTTGCGATTTTTTGATTATCCATTAATTGACAATACAGCTATTTCTTAATTCGGAATCATGCAAACGGCATTTTTCTTACGACTATAAATATGAAAAAATATCTTGGCAGAATAGAATTTTGGATAGTTGTTTTTTTTCTGATCAGATTAATAGGAATCACTAATCCGCCTTTGGAAGTAGGACATAATTGGCGTCAGACCACAGGATTAATGGTTGCAAGAAATTTTCTTGAAGTGGATCCCAACATTCTGTATCCAAGAGTGGACGATAATAACGGACAAACAGGCATCATTGGAATGGAATTTCCTACAATGAATTATTTGTATTTTTTAGTCGCCAAAATTTTTGGATATACTCATTGGTACGGGCGACTTATTAATTTGATAGTTTCATCTCTGGGGCTGTTTTTCTTCTATAAAATCATTTGTAACATTGGCATTAAAGAGAGGATTGCATTTTTTGCCACCATTTTTTTGTCAGCCTCGATCTGGTTCGCTTTTTCACGTAAAATGATGCCCGACACCTATTGTATATCACTAATGTTCATTGGTTTATACTATGGACTAAGGTATCTGAAAGAAGGAAAACTTTATCAGATTCTCTTATATATCATCATCGCTTCGTTGGCAGTTTTATCAAAAATTCCCGCCGGCATTTACTTTTTTACGGCAAAAATGCGATGAAGTAATTCCCGCCGGCATTTACTTCATCGCATTTTTGCCGTTCCTGTTCGACAGTGGTATTAAAACAAATCAAAAAATTGTTTTATCACTATCCACTTTAATTCCATTGGCGTTAACTTGTTATTGGTATTTTATTTGGAATCCGCAATTATCAGCCAATTATGGCAATTGGTATAACTCCGGTCAACCCCTTAAAGTCGGCTTTATGGAAATAATGCAAAACATGGATAAAACACTCGACAATTTTTACTTCGACTCTTTTTCAAGCTATATTGTCTTTTCTTTATTTATGATTGGATTGATAATGATGTTTGTAAAAAAAGAACAAAAAATAATTTGGACATTCTTGTTTCCTTTTATTGTATTTTTGTTTTATATTTTCAAGTCGGGATTTAATTTCTATCATCAAAATTATTACATTATTCCAATTGTGCCGGTTATGGCTTTGGTGGCGGGTTATGCGCTATCGCTATGTCGTAAAAAATGGATAATTGTAGCCATACTCATAATAGGGGTGGGGGAGAGCATTTCCAATCAACAACACGATTTTTTTATTAAAGATTGTGAAAAATACAAGATGAGTCTTGAGCCGATAATGAACGGTATTTCTCATAAAAACGATTTAATAGTGATTAATGGTAACGGAAATCCGCAAATGAACTACTTATCTCACCGAAAAGGATGGAATTGCACTGATCAACAATTGTACGACCACTCATATCTTAATCAAATAATTGCAAAAAATTGCAAATACATTATAATCAATAAGCATTCCAACGTCGATTTGAATAAATTGGATTTATCTTACAATATTTCTTTCGAAAACGAAGATTTTTTAATATTAAATACAAGTAATACAGGCAATTCCACAGAACATATTTCTGATAATAGCACCGATACATCATTTTACCATTGCAGTCTTTTTTGATTAATTATTGGGCGCCCCGGCAGTTTTGCCAAGCGCACTATCCTAACCAAAACTGCCGTCACGCTTTTCGCTCATACTCCTCGCAGCGGCGGCTTTCCTGACCTTGTCTTAAAATCCCTGCCCCAATATTTTCACCTTTCACCTTTCACTTCTCACCTGCAAAGCCGCCGCTGCTGCGGGGTATCCGCTACAATCGTTGGCGCGGGTGAAAAATTTTGTAATATGACTACATGTCAAATAGGAAATAAAAACCCCGAATAAAGTCCATCGAAAAATGATTTTAGGGAAATATACTTCATTCCATCATAAACAATTATTTCAAAAGCAACAGGGTTTCCCAAGCCTGCAATCAATAATCTCATTTCAAGTTCGGAAAGAAAATCTCCCGTAAACTTTATTCTCGGGTTGTTGTTTAAAAAAGATATTAAATTATACTTATAATGAAAGTTCTCATTTTATCTTGTGCTACAGGTGAAGGACACAATTCTGCTGCCAAAGCAGTATTAGAATATTTTCAACAATCTAATATTGAATGTGATATGGTTGATACTTTATCTCTTATCAGCAATAATGTGTCGCAAAAGGCTTCTGACTTATACCTTTTTTCCACCAAAACGAAGTTGTTTAAAATGCTTTATAATGCAGGGGAACTTGTAAGTAATTCCAACCGTAATAAAATAAAATCTCCGGTTTACTTAGCCAATAAGTTATATTGCGAAAAACTCCTGAATCATATCAAAAACAATCGGTATGATGTGGTCATTTGCACACATATTTTTCCGGCTGAGTCTCTCACCGCGCTTCAACGAGCCAATGTCCTGAAAGTTAGGACGGTATTCATTATGACAGACTATACCGCCATCCCTTTTATAGAAGAAACCGAATTGGATTATTACATTATCCCCCACGAACATCTGATAGAAGAATTTGTAAAAAAAGGGTTACCGCGAACAAAATTGTATCCTTTCGGGATTCCGGTCAAGCAAGTTTTTTATACAAAACAATCGCAAATGGATGCGCGAAAAAAATGTAAAGATATATTGGGAAATGCAATTTCTGAAGAGAAAAGATGGTTTTTGTTAATGTCGGGCAGCATGGGGTTCGGTCATGTTCAGGAATTAGTACAAACCTCTATTAATCAATATCATGATAGCATTGAGCTTCTTTTGGTATGTGGAAATAACGCTAAATTAAAACTTTCTTTGCAAAAGAATTTCAACAGCAATAGCAATGTGCACATTATTGGATTTACGGAAGAAATTCCAAACTTAATGGATGCTTGTGATGTTTTGTTTAGTAAACCCGGCGGACTATCAAGTACCGAAGCGGCTGCCAAAGGCATTGCCCTCATTCATACGTCCCCCATTCCCGGATGCGAAACCCGAAACGCCTTGTTTTTTCACTATCACGGAATGTCTTACAGCACTACTGATGTAAACGAGCAATTACAACGTGCATTGCTTCTTTGCAATAATGAAGAAATAAAAAGGGAAATGTATGTCTCTCAAAAACAGAATATTAATCAAAATACGTGTCGCGACATTTTGAACTTACTCAAGAAGAATTTCACTTCGTAAAGGCGTATCTTTATCACCGATTTACCATCAACAAAGGTACTGAAATTATAACCTTATACAAGACGAATTAAATTGCACTAATTTAATATGAATGTGCCGCTTGGTTTCAAAACATGCAACAACTCTCCTGTAATCGGCAAAAACCGACCTACATATTTATCCACTGAAATTCCATCATGTTATCCAAAAAAATAGTACCTTTGCACCAAATTTGATTTAAGAAATATATGAGCGACGACAAGAAAATTATTTTCTCGATGGTGAATGTCAGCAAGACATATCCACCACAAAAACAAGTACTTAAAAATATTTATCTCTCTTTTTATTACGGCGCCAAAATTGGCGTGCTCGGTTTAAACGGAGCAGGTAAATCATCTTTATTGAAGATTATTGCCGGAATTGACAAGTCATTTCAGGGCGAAGTGGTTTTTTCTCCCGGCTATAGTGTCGGCTATCTTCCACAGGAACCCCAGTTGGATGACAACCTTACCGTTAAAGAAATTGTACAACAAGGAGTGCAGCAAGTGGTGGATATTTTGACAGAGTACGAAGCCGTCAATATGAAGTTTGCCGAGCCGATGGACGATGATGAAATGAACAAATTGATTGAACGTCAGGGCGAATTAACGGAATTGATAGAACAATACGATGCATGGGAATTGGATTCCAAGTTGGAACGCGCCATGGATGCTTTGCGCTGTCCCGAAGGAGACACATTCATCAAAAACCTCTCCGGCGGCGAAAGAAGACGCGTGGCGCTTTGTCGCCTGCTTCTCTCCGAACCGGACATTCTGTTATTGGATGAACCTACCAACCACTTGGATGCAGAATCGGTACAATGGCTGGAAATGCACTTGCAACAATATAAAGGTACTGTCATCGCCGTTACCCACGACCGTTATTTCTTGGATAATGTGGCCGGTTGGATCTTGGAATTGGACCGCGGCGAAGGAATTCCGTGGCAGGGGAACTACTCCTCATGGTTGGAACAGAAAACACACCGTTTGGAAATGGAAGAAAAACAGGAATCTAAACGAATGAAAACCCTTGAACGTGAGTTGGAATGGGTACGAATGGCACCGAAAGCGCGTCACGCCAAATCCAAAGCACGTTTGTCGGCTTATGACCGACTTCTCAACGAGGACATTAAAGAAAAAGAGGAAAATTTACAGATTTTTATCCCCAACGGACCGAGATTGGGCACCA
>CAYYHC010000048.1:0-13260 GCA_964471715.1 uncultured Lentimicrobiaceae bacterium
TTTGTTCTCCAACCATCAAGGGCAGAAATTCCCCGCGCAACCTGCCGTCGCCGTGTTCTCCACTCAAACTTCCTCCGTATTTCTTTACTAACAGCGATGCATCGTGTGCAAATTGCCGTATCTTCTCCACTTCTTCCGCTTTTTTCAAATTGAAAAGCGGTTTATTGTGCAGTTCACCCGTTGAAATATGCGCATAATAGGCACATTTCAAGTCGTATTTTGCCAAAAGTGCTTCAAATTCGTGAAAATAATCGACATATTTTTCGGGAGAAATGGCAATATCTTCTACAACCGTTACCGGTTTGCTATCGCCTTTGGCGTTGGACATAATGCCCAGTCCCGCTTTTCGCAAACTCCATACGTTTTGCATCTTCTCTCCTCGAATAACGGTGTAAGCATAACCTAATTGTTTGTTTTCTAATTCTTTACGAATTATTTCCAACTTTTGATTAAGTTCATCTTCGGTTTTTTCTATTATTTCGATAACGATAAGTGCTTTGGGATTTCCTTGTATAAAATCTCTGTTTTTTTGTTGTGTGATGTTTTGTTTGGCGAGTTCAAGGATGAGGTCATCAATCAATTCTACGGCGGAAGGGGAGTGTTGCAGCGCGGTCAGGTTCACTTGCAGTGCTTCATCCATGCTGTTGTTTTCGACGCAGAGCAGTGCTTTGTGTGGGGCAGGAAGTGGAGAGAGTTTGACTTTTATTTTTGTGGTGATGGACAGAGTGCCTTCCGAGCCGACCAATAAAGTGCAGAAATTGAAAGGTTTATCGGGATTATTTGAAAAGGGTTGTTGGGCGATGAGTTCGTCGATGGCGTAGCCCATGCTTCGTCTTTGAAGTGAGGGATCGGGAAATTGCTCGCGAATCTCATCTTGTATATCTTTGTCTTTCAGTAGATTGTAGGTTGAACGATAGATCTCGCCTTCCCAATCGTTTTGCAGACATTTTTCTTTAAATTCAGATTCATCAATTGCTTTGAAAGTGCATGGGCTGCCGTCGCTTAGGACGGTGTCCATTTCCAAAATATGGTGTCGGGTGCTTCCGTAGATTAAGGAGTTGGCGCCGCAGGAGTTATTGCCGCACATCCCGCCGATGCAGCAGCGGTTGGAGGTAGCGGTTTCGGGGGCGAAGAATAAATCGTAAGGTTTCAGGGCAATATTGAGTTCATCGCGCACCACGCCGGGTTCCACGATGGCATATTGTTCTTCCGCATTAATTTCAATAATATGGTTAAAATAGCGGGTAATGTCGATGATGAGTCCTTTGCCCACCACTTGTCCGGCTAATGAGGTGCCGGCGGCGCGGGGGATGATGGGGAGGTTGTGGGCGCGGGCAAATCGCACAATTTCACAGATGTCGTTGACGGTTTTTGGGAAAGCGACACCGAAAGGAATTTCGCGATACATGGAGGCATCGGTGGCGTATTGTATGCGAGTGGAAAGGTCAAAGCAAACTTCGCCGGTGATTAATTTTTGTAATTGATGAAGCATTGGAACGAATTTCTAAGTCTTTTGTTTTTGTTTTTTAGCTGCCGGAAATAGAACGTTATTCAGAATTAATCGGTAGCCGGGGGAATTGGGGAACAGATTTAAGTCGGTAGGAGGGTCATTGACAAGGTGTTGGTAATCTTCAGGGTCGTGACCGGAGTAAAAAGTCCATGTTCCTTTTCCGTATTCGCCGTGAATGTATCGAGCTTCATCAAAAATGGCGGTTTCGCCCATTATCAGGACGTAAGGTTTGATTCTTTTTTTGTTAAAAGCGGTTGTTTGTCCCATAAAACCGGGGATTACGCGCGAGTGTGATTGGCAGAGCATAGTAGGCACGGGATCCCATTTTGCAGAAAAGTCGAAGAGGGTGAAAAAATCGTTTTTCTTGTTGGTGATGTGCATAGATACTTTGACATCAATATCGGAAATTTCGTATTCGTATGGATTTTGGCTGATAATAAAATCGGTGAAGGCGAAAGTGTTGTCGTAGTTTAATTTTGATTGTGCGTTGGGATCGCGCGGGTCGCCATCGAACATAACATCGCAAATATCAACACCTTCTGCGGCGAGTGCCACATCAAAACTATCGGGACCGGAGCACATCGCAAACAGATAACCGCCGCCGGCAACAAAATCGCGAATGGTTTTCGCAACTGCCAACTTCATTTGTGATACTTTCGAGTAGCCTAATTTTGCAGCGGTTGCTTCTTGCTCTTGAACATCTTCTTGATACCAACCGGCATTGCGATAAGATCCCCAAAATTTACCGTACTGTCCTGTAAAATCCTCATGATGAAGGTGTAACCAATCGTATTTGGGCAATTCGCCATTGAGAACTTCCGTGTCGTATATGACATCATAAGGAATTTCCGCATAAGTAAGCACCAACGTTACGGCATCGTCCCACGGCAATTTGTTTTTTGGAGAATAAACGGCAATTTTCGGTAATTTGGTGAGCCGAATTTCGTTCATATTGTTTTCCATGGATGCAATTTCGTTGAGAATATTGGTGGCTTGCAGGTCGGAAATTACTTCGTAGGAGACGTCTCGAATGACACATTCATCTTCGATAATCTGATTGTAGGGACACATAAAACTGCCGGAGCGATAATTGAGCAACCAGCTCATATCCACAGATTTAGAAACGGCAAAATAGGCGATTCCGTACGCTTTGAGATGGTTCTTTTGTGACAAATCCATCGGAATCAAGATGTGTGTGGAGAACACTTGGAAGGTGGAGAGCAGCAAAAGCAGCGTACAAAGCAGGTGGCGGAAATGAATTTTAAACATAATTCTCATCTTTTATTTTTAGCGTGCAAAGTTACACTTACTTTTTAAAAAATATTATTGCGGAGTGTAATATATCCGCTCTTTTCTTTCATAAACCGGTTTTTCTTTGTCAGGATTTCTTCCTTTTACTTTTTCAATGAAGAGCCATTTCCCGTTATCTTCTACAAACCCGTGATTCATACTTGATTCCGGTACCATAAATGCAGGAATGTTTGCCATCGACTCTTCCAAAGGAATCAGGTAATCGAAAATAATCATGTCGCTGCATATATTTTCGTAAATCACTTGGTGGGTTTTGGCATCGCGTCTGCCCGTACTTTGATCATAACTCTGTTGTTCATATTTGAGCGAAAACACCGATTCTTTGGCATATTCAAAGATGATTCTGTTTGACTTTTCCGGATACTTTTTGAAAATGTTGGCTCCGAAAACAGGCGACATATCCGATTTAAAACAAAGAACTTCAATGATCTTTTCGTTGGTAAAAAGGTCTTTGCCGTTCCAGCCCAAAAGGGTGTAATAGGTACGTGTTTTGCCTTTGAGCGGTATTAATTTGTAATAAACGGCGCCGTACCATTTGTTGTGATTGCCGATGCAAGTGCGCGGGTAGTCAATCGTTTTGCGCTTGTCAAAAAGAGGATAGAGGATATATTTCTTTCTTCCGGCATTATACACATGAATGAACCCAAAATTTTCAACCGAATAATCATCTTTTACAACGTACCATGTAAATATTTTGAAAAGCTTGTCGGGCGAAGCAATGACCGAAAAATTATGCACGGAATCCCATGCGAACTTAAACGAATTTTTTTCTGTGAGAACGCTTTCCAAAACACTCATAAAGTCTTCGTTTAATGTGTAACGTTCCACTTCTGTTGATGCTGACACCACATTGTCACGCAACCGAATCAGAGAATCTTCCCAAAAACGAAAATCAAAATTCTTCTGTGCAAATACGGAAGAACCGATGGTCATCAATAATAATGGAAGAATTAACTTTTTCATTTGTACAAAATGCTATTGAGTGAGCGGTCATTATCAATGTAAAATATCTTTCCGTGAACAAAGACAGCTTGTCGGACGGGCGTGTCAAAGGTGCGAAGTGTTATCTGTTGTAGTTTCTTGTAATTATATGCAAATAGTTGATTATCATATAAATAGTAGATAAAATTGTCGTTGATCTGAACGGGAGAATCGGTCTGAATGGCAATCGTTTTTAAATAGGTTCCGAAATTGTCAAAGAACAAAATGCCATTGGAGTTTTGCATCAACACGTTTTCTTCTTTGAGTGTCAGTAGTTGTGTGGGATTGAGTTGGTCAATAGTTAAACTATTTTTTTGTAATACTTTAAGTTGAAAATCGACAGAGATTAATTCTTGCTTTGTGCGATCAAACAGCCAGATACGATTATCGGTAGAAAAGGCGGCTAATGAAATATTGTAAAAGTTTTGGGCAAAGAGGTCTATCGTTTCCGAAATAACGACTAATTTATCATCTAAAAATAAAATTTTTCCGGCGTCCCGGTAGAAAACCATAATTTTCAATGGATTGGAAACATCGATGGAAGTTATTTCCCCTAAAAAAAGGTCGCTATAGG
Source organism: uncultured Lentimicrobiaceae bacterium (assembly GCA_964471715.1). Taxonomy (GTDB): domain Bacteria; phylum Bacteroidota; class Bacteroidia; order Bacteroidales; family WCHB1-69; genus UBA1756. The sequence continues at coordinate 4,377 of CAYYHC010000048.1, forward strand.
TTGCCAAAAGTTTGCCGGACCCATCAAGTTTGTAGAGAGATGAGTAATCAATGAGGTAGATATTTTCGTTAATGTCACAAGTAAGGAACTCTCCTTTGATTGTTCCTATCTTTTGATATTGATTGTCAATATTTTGCGATTGAATGGGAAAAAAAGAAGAGAGAAGAATCAGTAAACATAATGCTGTAATCTTTCTCATATAAAATCATTTATTCTCCAAATATTTGTTTTAAGGCGTTGGTCAATGCTTCTCCACGTAAGTTTTTAGCAATAATACGTCCTTCTTTATCGAGTAAAAATGTTGAAGGAATGGAATTTACACCATAAATTTTGGCAGCTTCCGAACTCCAATATTTTAAGTCGCTCACGTGATTGGGCCAAGAGAGGTTATCTTTGGCGATGGCATCGATCCAACTCTGTTTGTTTTTATCCAAGGAAACGCTGAAAACTTCAAAACCTTTGTCATGGTATTTTGCGTACATGCTGACAACGTGCGGGTTTTCGCGTCGGCATGGGCCACACCAAGAAGCCCAAAAATCTACCAACACTACTTTTCCGCGCAAATCGGACAGCTTACGAATTTTTCCATCTACACCTTCGAAAGCCAATTCGGGAGCAATACTGCCTTCCGACGTTTTATATTGCGGAGTATTGATGGCTTTATATCGTTCACTGACAATAGGATGCGTAGGATATACTTCATTGAGTGCGGTAAGAATTTCCGTCTGTAATGCTTTATCTTGTGCAAAATTGTCCAAGAACATTAAGGTTGCCAAGTTTGTTTTGTTCTGAATCATTAAATCATGCAGGGTAACGTTCTGTTTGCGATTTTCATTTTCGTAAGTGGCTTGGTATTGGGCAACAATGAGTTGTATATGTGCTTGCACATCATTCGTGATTTGAGCGGCTAAATTCTTTGTTTTTGTGGATAAATCGGCATAATTAGCCTTATTTTCTGCAATTTTTGGAGTATAATCTTTGATTAAATTCAAAACTTTTTTAGAAAATTCGTTTTTGGCTTTGTTGCTTTCTAATTGATTGCCATAGAACAAGTCATCGTATTCGTTGACCAATGTTTCAATTTTTCCGGCATATTCTTGCATAAAGGTTGTAACCCATTTAGTATGCGCAGCATCAATTTCTTTATATTCTTGAATATTTTGAATGATATTAGCTTTAATATCAGCCAAATGAGAAGGGAATTGCATAGTCGCCGCAATATTATTGGTGTAATTGATAAAACTTCCGCAATAATTTTTTAGCAGTTTAAAATATTTGATGGAAGAAATAAGAAAGAGTTCGGTATTTTTTTTATCTACTTGTCCGTTAGAAGCATAAAGATTTGTTAATTGTAAAAGAGAGTCATTCATTGCAATAGCGGAAGTGATGTCGCTGTCCCATTCTTGATTAGCTTGGTGATATTTGGTAAATTGTAGATTGAATCCGGATAGCGACAGTTGAGTTTTATCTTGTTGGAGAAGTCGGTTAATGCTGTCCAAGCAATTCTGTTTTGACAACATAATGTCTGTAATTTCTTTAGTGAGAGGCATTGAACTTGAACCTTTTACAGAAATAATTTGTCGAAGGTTATTGGCATCAAGGGTCAATTCGACATTTTCTTTCGGTGCAATGCAGAGGAGAAAAGCATCTTTATCGGTGAATTTCAGAAAGAACAAATCGGTGGAGGCAATATCTGCAACAAGTGTAAATTGATCGTTTTTAATGTCCGCTTTTGCCAACGCCGGCAAATCTTTATTGCTTGCAGAAAGTAGTTCTACCGTTGTAAACTTGTTATTAATAAGAGTAGTTTTAATGGTCGTTTTTTGAGCAAATCCGAGGGTAATTGATAGTAAAATAAATAATAAGGTAACAAAATTCTTTCTATTCATAGTTGTAATTTTATTGTTCGTTAGATAAGAAACGATAAATTGAGTGTTCAAATTGTGTTTGCGCGTAATTCAAGTCGATAGCAATTTTTTTCTTCTTGGAATTCGGGAACTCGAACATTGCGTCAGTCATAATTTTTTCGATGATGGAGCGGAGTCCGCGTGCGCCTAATTTCAACTCAACGGCTTTGTGGACAATGTAGTCGATGGCTTCGTCGGTAAAGGTCAGTTCAATACCGTCAATTTCAAAAAGCTTGATGTATTGTTTGATGAGGGCATTTTTAGGTTCAATGAGTATTTTCTTCAAAGCCTCTTCATCCAAATTATTTAGATAGGTAATGACCGGAAATCTACCGCACAATTCGGGAATCAAACCGAAAGACTTAATATCCTGAGCAGAAATGTATTGCAGAATATTATTCTTATCAATTTCTTTATTTTTGGTGTTATAGCCGATGACATTGGTATTCATTCTTTCGGCAATAATTTTGTCGATACTGTTGAAAGCACCACTTCCGATGAACAGAATATTTTGCGTATCAACCACAATAAATTTCTGTTCGGGGTGTTTGCGTCCGCCTTCGGGTGGCACATTCACTTTAGAACCTTCGAGAAGTTTAAGGAGAGATTGTTGAACGCCTTCACCGGAGACATCGCGGGTAATGGACGGATTTTCGCCACCTTTACGAGATATTTTGTCAATTTCATCAATAAAGACGATTCCTCTTTCTGCTCTTGCCACGTCATAGTCGGCGGCTTGCAAAAGTCGGGTTAGGATACTTTCCACGTCTTCTCCAACGTAGCCGGCTTGTGTAAAAACCGTGGCATCTGCAATGCAAAACGGAACATCCAACATTTTAGCTATCGTTTTGGCTATTAATGTTTTACCGGTTCCTGTTTCGCCAACCATTATGATATTGGATTTATCGATTTCGACCTCTTTCTCTTGATCGGTGGCATATAAAATTCTTTTATAATGGTTGTAAACAGCGACGGAAATAACTTTTTTAGCTTCTTCCTGACCAATGACGTATTGGTCTAATTTTTCTTTTATTTCCTTAGGTTTCAGTAATTTGATTTTGAAATCTTTATTGGTTTTTACTCGTTCCGCTTCGCGGTCGGTGACAAGACTGTGGGCTAAGTTGATGCAATTTTCGCAAATTGCGCCGGTTACTCCATAAATAAGTTGATTTTGAGTTGTTTCCGGTTCTCCGCAGAAGTCGCAGTAGCTGTTATGTTTAGCGTGTTTTGCCATTCTATTATTTGTTGTTAACCAAAACTTCATCAATCATGCCGTACTCTTTGGCTTCGGCGGCAATCATCCAATAATTGCGGTCGCAGTCTTTCCATACTTGCTCGTAGTCTTTGCCGGAGTGTTTGGAGATGATATCATAAAGTTCTTTTTTTAGTTTTTGAATTTCGCGGGCTTCGATTTCAATGTCGGAGGCTTGACCTTGTGCGCCGCCGAGGGGTTGGTGAATCATCACGCGGGAGTGGGGGAGCGCAAAGCGTTTTCCTTTTGTGCCGGCGCATAACAAAACAGCGCCCATTGATGCTGCCATACCCGTACAAATCGTAGAAACGTCAGGTCCAATGTATTGCATGGTGTCATAAATACCTAAACCCGAATGTACATAACCACCCGGTGTATTCAAATAAATCTGAATATCACGTTCCGAATCTTGAGATTCCAAAAAAAGCAACTGTGCTTGTATAATATTGGCAACGTCGTCATCAATAGGTACACCCAAAAAGATAATTCTATCTTTCATCAATCGAGAAAAGACGTCCAATTGTGTAATGTTCATCGGACGTTCTTCGATGATATAGGGCGTCAAATAATCATTCACACAAGAAGTATATTTATCTAAATGTAAACTTCTTATACCTTGATGTTTAGTTGCGTATTCTCTGAATTCGTTTTTCATATTACTCTTTTTTGGTGGATTTTTTTGCTTTTGTTTCCTTTGCAGGTTTTACTTCAGCATCTTCCTTTTTTGCTTTTGGTTTAGCCTTTGCTTTGGTATCATCTTCGTTTTTGGCTGCCTTGTTTTCTTTCTTTTTGTCACTATTTCCGGAAATAATGTCGGTAAATTCGTTAGAAGTAACGGTAACGGTTTGAGTCGGCATATTTTGTTCCAAAACGGTAATTAGCTTTTCGTCAAAGAGTTGGTCGTAGATATTTTTGGTATCTTGTTTGTTTTTCATCGCATCATTTACCAAAGTGTCAACGCGTTCAGCAATATCGTCGCTATTGAAATTGGCAAAATAGTTATCCATAAAATATTTTCGGATGTAGGTTTTGATCTCTTCTTCAGAAACGGCTATTTCATTTTCTTTTGCCAATTTATTTTCCAATAATTGCCATTTGAAAGAATTTTCGTATTCCGAGTATTTTTCATCCAATGTTTCCGGGGTCATATCTTTTTGAGAAGACAAGATGAATTTTTTCAAAAATTCTTGAGGAAGTTCAATCTTAATATTTTCTAAAAGTGTGCTGATGGCTTCATTCATAAAGTGGCGTCTGCTGTGCATAATCCATTCTGCTTCAATCTTTTCAGCACTATTTTTTTGAAGTTGTTCCATTGTGGTAACAGAGCCGTCGGGGAATGCTTTTTTGAAGAATTCGTCATTGATTTCTGCAGGTGTGAGCTGTCCGATGTATTTGATAGTCAAATCCATGATGCGTGGCTCATCTTTGGTAAGGTCTTTTCCTTGAATTTTCAGGAAGGAGGCTAAAGTAATATCCGCTTTGAAAATTTTATTCAAATCGGCGTTAATGATTTCTTTTGCATTTTTATGAAGGAATAATTGAAGCCCTTCTTCACTTAACTCGTTGGTATAGAAGCTGCCATCTTTTGTTTCCTCGTTGAGTGTGTATTCGAGAGTGACGAAATTTCCGTCGGAAATAGTTTCAGGTGATGAATATTCGCCGTGGCGTTTTCTCAAATTCATGATAAATTCCTCAATATTTTCGGGTGTAGCCGTAATTTGGTATTTAGTAAAGGAAGGGAATTGAGAGTAGTTGATGTCGATTTCCGGTTCTAAAGCGATTTCAAAAGCGAAGACAAATTTTTCTGGGTTTTCAAAATCAACAACTGTTTTTTCGTCAATTGGGAGCGGTTCGCCTAAAATGTGCAAATCGTTTTCGCGCATGTATTTGTATAATTCTTCAATCATCATGTCGTTAACAGTATCGGCGATGTATGATTTTTCATACGTTCTTTTAATCAATCCCATAGGAGCATTTCCGATTCTGAAGCCCGGTATTTGTGCTGTTCTACGTTGTTTTTTTAATGCGTTTTCAACTTTTTCCGCATAATCCTCTTTGCAAATTTCAATAATTAATTCTTGAACTTGGTTACTCTTTTTTTCGTTTTGAATGTTCATCTATTTATTTTTTTTATGTTTTATTTTTGAGCCTGCAAAAATAATAAAAATCTGAATATAAATACTATATATAATGTGTTGTTTTATTTTGCCTTTTCTATTCTAATACGTGCATCGACAGCAATTACGCTTTTGGCGGATCCAAGCAACGGGTTGAGGTCCATTTCTGCAATTTCGGGTGCTGCCATCACCAATGCCGACACGCGGGCAACGGTTTCAGCGAACAACTCTTCGTTAATAGGTTCTTGACCTCTCACGCCTTGCAGGATTTTATAACCACGAAGTTTGTGCAGTAACGCTATAGCTTCGTTTTTGTTCACCGGAGCCAATGCCGCTTGAACATCTTTCATCACTTCCACAAAAATACCGCCTAAGCCGAACAATACCTGATGTCCGAATTTGCTGTCGCGGGAAGCACCGATGAAAACTTCGGTTCCAAACAACATGGGGTACATCTCAACTGCGTAAGTTTCAGGTATTTTGATTAATCGGTTATATTCGCGGATGACGGTTTCTTCGTCTTTTACGTTTAAAACCACGCCGCCCACGTCTGATTTGTGAACAGGACCCACTACTTTCATTACCAATGGATAACCGGCTTTGCGGGCGTAAGCGACGGCATCGGCTTCTGTGTTGACTTCAACTTCCGTTTTGCGGGCGATGCCGGCGGCATCCAATAAAATGCCGATATTGTCTAAAGAAAGATAACCTTCGTCGCAAGTTTCTATCACTTTGCGGATGGCAGCGACGTCAATTTTTGGCATTTCCGGTTGGAGAGGTTGTGGGGCGGGGGTATTGATCACTTTTGCCAAAGCATTGCCGAACACGCACTCTTCGGGGAAGTTGATGCGGTGTTTGTTTTCGATGAAATCGGCAATTTCGTCTTTTACGTTAATGATGGAGGGTAGGATAGGGAAGATAGGTTTTTTGCAGGTTTTCATCTTTTCGTCTAATACGTCATAAACTTCCCAATTGGGGAACAAGCCCGGGGAACCGAAGATAACGGCCATGGCGTCGATGTTGTCGAATTCGTTTTCGCAATAGTCGATGATGGTGGCCAATTGTTCGGCGGTGCCGGTAGCCAAAAAGTCGATTGGATTACCGACTGCGGAGCCTGCGTAAAGTTTTGAAAGTAATTCTTCGGCTTTAGGCCCTTCAATATGAGGTACTTCCAATCCATTGTCGGATAGTACATCAGTAAGCATCACTGCGGGGCCGCCGGCGTGGGTGATGATGGCGATGCGTTTGCCTTGCGGGGCGGGGTGCATAAAGATGGAACATACCGTGGTCAGTTCTTGACGGTTATGGCAACGTACGATACCGGCTTTTCTAAATAACGCATTGACAGCAACATCGGAAGTGGCTAATGCGCCGGTGTGCGAAGAGGCGGCGCGACTGCCGGCAGCGGAGCTTCCCGACTTGATGGCAGCAATTTTACATCCTTTGTGAATGAGTGAGGTGGCATGCGTCAATAATTTTTGCGGGTTTTTGATATTTTCCATGTAAAGCATAATGACGTGCGAACTCTTTTCGGGGTCGAAAGTGAGGTCTAAGTGTTCCAAAACTTCTTCTATCCCCATTTGAGCGGAGTTGCCGACTGCCCATACACTATTGAATGACAATCCGTTAGTAATCCCATATTCTTTAATGAACACGGCCGTGGCACCGGAACCGGTGATAAAATCCACGCCTTGCGCACTGAGTGGAGGAATGGGAAGGTCGAAAGCACCGTTGTAGTTGATGTTTAAAAATCCGGTACAGTTAGGTCCGATTAAGCTGCCGCCAACTTCGTTAATGGTATTGACAATGTGTTTTTCAAATTGGGCACCGGCTTCGTTTTCTTCCGAAAAACCGGCAGAGATAATGATGAATCCGCGAGTCTCTTTTTGATGTGCCAACACGTCAACGGTTGCGGGGCAGTATTTGGCGGCGATGGCTAATATTGCGCAATCCACTTGCGGAATATCTTCCACATTGGCGCAGCAATGGATGCCTTGCACTTCGCTCTCTTTCGGGTTAACCGCGTAAACGGTTCCTTTAAAATTACTTGTCAATAAATTCTTTAGAATTTTTCCGCCCGGTTTTTGCACGTCATTGGATGCCCCAATTACTACAATGCTTTTGGGATTTAATAACTTAGGATTAATCATAATGTATTTTTATTTACTATTGTTTTCTATCTTATTATAAATCAATATATAACGTTCAAATAAATTGAATGGCAAATTTACACTTATTTTCTTTTAATAATATATTTGTATGTAAAACTTTTTATATCTATTATAATTCTTTGATTATCAGATTATTTTTGATGTTTTGGCAGATCTATGAAGATAAATACAATGATGTAGTAAAATAGGGGGGGGCTTATTTTGTAATTTGAGTAATTTTAGTATAAACATTGCCAAAATAATCAAGTGTTACAATCTTATGTGCTCTGTAAAAAGAAGAAAAAGAGGACTACAATAATCGTAAAATATTGTCTTTTAATAAATTGATTTTAATAAAAAAAGTTTTTAAAAAATATTGTGCAAATAAATAAAAGTCGTATTTTTGCAGCCTATTTCAGTCTTGGAGAGGTGGGTGAGCGGCTGAAACCAACAGTTTGCTAAACTGTCGTAGGGGTAACCCTACCGCGAGTTCGAATCTCGCCCTCTCCGCAGGTAGCGTAAAAAGCTACAGAGTAAGAAGTTAGAGAATGACTTCTTACTTTTTTTTATTTTAAATTTTGTTGTTCGGTATTATTATTTTTGTATTTTTGTGGAATCAAGTTTCACTGAAATGATAATGATTATAGTTAATATTGTAATACTTTATTTGTGCTACAAAGGCATCAGATTAGCCATTCAAGATTTAAAAGATCGTGGTGGTTCATAGTTTCCCGTCTTGTTCCGATAGGCTAAACCTATCAATCAAAAAGTGCGGGAATGGAATACGGCATGGTCGTTTTTTAGGACTATATATTATTTTATCGGGTCTCCGCAGTAGGATTTTCGAAGGCAGGACTTGCAATGTTCACCGTTCCAAACGGAAAGGAATTGCGCGATGGCGGCATCCAAAAGGTTGAGGTCATCGGTAAGGATGCCAGCTTCGAAGTTGCGGGTATTTTTACCTTTCATCCCCATACCGGCACCAGTGAGGTTGGCGGAGCCGACATACACCAATTGCTCATCAAAGATGATCAGTTTGAAGTGGATGCGCGGGCATAATCTTCGCTGCAATTTCTCCGCGAGGGTGGGATAGCGGTCGAAATCCTTGCAAAAGGCGGGACCTGGTTCTTTGGCGTGGAGCAGTTTAATATCCACCCCATGCTTCAGTAACTCTGCGATGATTTTAAGAAATGGAACAGCCAACTTTCCTTTTTCTACGTATAGGTCTTTAATGTCGGCGGTACCGATATAGAGGCTCTGTTTCACTTGCGAAGCGCGAGTGAGAACGGATGAGTAGTGGTCAGAAGAGAAGATATAGGTGGTGGGCATATTAGTTATTGGTATTATATTGAGAGACTTTTAATTTTTTTGTTTATTTTAGTTGATTTTGAGTTTGGGTAAGAGATTTTGTACTCCGCATAAAATTCAAAAGCTCTCCATAGCTTTTGAATTTTTATG